>JAAEUB010000503.1 GCA_024227755.1 Paracoccaceae bacterium
GAATACTGGAATACTGGAATACTGGAATACTGGAATACTGGAATACTGGAATACTGGAATACTGGAATACTGGAATCTACATCCGATATTGCGTCAATCAATATTATAGGTATTTTCAATATGATAGAGCAGGCACTAATCTTTTAGCACAAGGTCAACGGCGCGCGACAGCTTACTGACAACCTCATCAATCTGAGCATCTTCGATAATGAAAGGCGGTGCCAGAAGGATGTGGTCGCCGTGTAGCCCATCGCGGGTGCCGCCCATGGGATAACAGACCAATCCGGCCTCAAAGGCTGCTTTCTTGATCTTGCCGGCGATCCCCCGGCTTGGGTCAAATGGCTGTTTGGTGCCACGATCCTGAACCAGTTCGATACCACGAAATAACCCTCGACCGCGGATATCACCGACATTCTGGTGCTGGCCCAGCGCTGATACCAACGCGTTTTGCAGCTTGTCCCCCATCGTGCGCGCCCGGCCCACCAGCCCACGATCAAGAATGGCACGCACCACTGCCAGCCCCGCTGCTGCTGCAACCGGATGGCCAACATAGGTGTGGCCGTGCTGAAAAAACCCGCTGCCGTTTTCGATTGTGCGGTATATCTCGCCCGAACACAGCATGGCTCCTATCGGCTGATACCCGGCACCCAGCCCCTTAGCGATGCACAGGATATCAGGTGAAATCCCGTCCGCATTGCAGGCAAAAAGGTGCCCGGTGCGGCCCATGCCGCACATAACCTCGTCCAAAATCAGTAATACACCATAGCGATCACAAATTTCACGGATGCGTTTGAAATAGCCTTCGACCGCTGGGACCGCGCCTAAGGTTGCGCCCACAGCAGGCTCGGCCAAGAAGGCCATTACCGTGCCGGTACCAAGGCGCAGGATTTCGTCTTCCAGCTCCTGTGCCCCCCGCTGGCCGTGTTCCCCCGCATTTTCGGCGTCACCGCAAACGGCGTACTCGTAGCATGGCGAGATATGGCTGACGTCAATCAACAAGGGCGCAAATTGCTGGCGCCGCCAGGCATTGCCCCCAGCCGCCAGCACCCCCAATGTATTGCCGTGATAGCTTTGCTTGCGGGCGATAACATGGCGTCGGTCAGGTTCGCCGCGTTCAATATGATATTGACGGGCCAGCTTCAGCGCAGCTTCGGTGGCCTCAGAGCCGCCAGAAACCAGATAAACCCGTTCCAGCCCCTCAGGCGCATGTTCAATCAGCAGGTCGGCTAGTGCCTCGGCAGGCTCTGAGGTGAAAAAGCCGGTATGGGCAAAGGCCAGTTGGTCAAGCTGGGCCTTTACCGCCTCCGTGATTTCTGGGTCGCCATGGCCCAGGCAGGAAACCGCAGCCCCGCCGGAGCCGTCAAAATAGCGCTTGCCGTCCGCGTCGATCAGATAACACCCTTTGCCACCCACCGCGGTTGGGTTGCTGACCTTGGTGTGGCGGGGGAAAATGCGGTTCATATTCTGGCCTTTCGTGGCGTAAATCCAAGGGCTGCGGCGGCTTCAACCAAAGCCGCGACCGAAGCTGCGTTATCGGCGTAGCGACTACCGTCTGGGGCGGCCATGTTGTTCTCAAAGCCAACCCGCACCCCACCGCCCAGTTTTATAGCAGACAGCAGGCAGGCCTGTTCGTCGCGTCCAAAAGCACAGACAGACCAGTTCAGGTCAAGCCCCTGGGTGGCAGCAAGGAAAGGTGGCAGGTCAGATGGGTGGCCAGCGCGCTGGTCGCTATATGCCCCCAGCACGAACAACACATCACGCTGTCCGAGGCGCACGATGCCCTGTGCAATCCATTTGGCCAGAATGCTGGCGTCGTTCGTATTATAAAGGATGTGTTGCAGCCGGATACCTGCCTTTTCGGCGAAAGCATAGATCTGGCGGGCGGTTTCGATGTCACGCGCCATTTCGATGATGGCAACGCTGGCTGCATCAGGGCGGACTTCTTCCAGACAACGCAATTGCGCAGCGACATCAAATATACCAGCGGCTTCAGTGGTGACCTGAATTTCCATACCGGGAGCCGCGGCGTGAATGGCCGTAATTGCATCGCGGTACCGCATTGCATCCAGCGAGTGTGCGCCCTTCGCGCCCCGCACATGCAAATGGATCGCCCCGGCACCAGCATCCTGACAGGCACGCGCGGTCTGGGCCAGATCGTCTGGCGTCAACGGAAGCCGCGGGTGATCCGCTCGCCCCAGCCGTGCGCCATTGGGGGCAATTGTCAGTAAAAAGGAACGCTGCATCGTGTAACCTCGCGGAACATTTTGTTCAAATTCGCGATAATTACAAATATGTCAAGATCGCCGCTTGCATAACGTTTGTGTTTTATTTTACAATCAGGGCATGGACCCAACGCTGAAATCCCGCACCATCGCCACCCTAAAGGATCGGATTGCCGGATTTTCACCTCAGCTTCGGCTGGCCGCAAAATACATCACAGACAATCAGGCAAATTTTGGCCTTGAGCCGATCCGCACCACCGCAACTCGCGCCGGGGTCAGCACCTATACGCTGGTGCGACTGGCCGAGCATCTGGGCTTTTCATCATATGACGCCCTGCGAGAGCCATTTCGCCACGCTCTGACTTCGGCAAGGGAATTTGCGCCATTGCCGGGCTGGGCTGATACGCTGGCGCAATACGGTGAGGCGGGTAAGGTGCAGGCAGCTTCGGCGCTCAATAGCCTTGCACTGACCGAGCGCACACTTGAAGCGCAATCGCCAGAGATATTGGCCAATGCGGCAAAGATGATGCTTTCAGCAGACCGGGTTTTTCTGACAGCAGTACGCTCAAGCTATGCCATGGCTTATTACTTCCACTATGTCGGGCGCATGGCTCTGCCAAGTCTGGAGCTGGTGCCAAGGCACATGGGATCGGCGGTGGATGACCTGAACAATGGCGGGCCCGGTGACGTGCTAATGGCGATCACCGTGACGCCATTTTCGCGGGAAACCATCCAGGCCTGCGACTTTGCCCAGAAAAAGGGTATGAAACTGATATTGGTGACTGACAGCGAACTGGTGTCGCCCGATCTTGATCCAGCCTTCACTCTGGTTGCACCTGTGGCTGGCAGCCATCATTTTGCATCCTTCACCGGCATGTCAGCCCTGATTGAGCTTATTTTGGCGCATCTGGTGCATGGCGGCGGTCAGGAGGCCGCAGCCCGCATCAAAAGCTATGAGGGGTTACGTCGACAATACAACGCATACTGGAGCGCGCGCACCCATAGGTAGCAGGGTTACGTAAAAAACAGGAAATACTGCAGATTTTGGTATCCTCGCTCCCTTTGCGCGGCCAGTATATATCAGAATCATCTGGACATGATGATTGGAATGCGGCACTAAGTCCGTGTACTGGTAAGGTTAGTTTACCAATTTGAAGGCACCCATTGCCTCAGATGGCCTTGCCGCGCAACGTTTCTGGGAGGAACACATGAAAACCAAACTGATCGCCGCTATAGCTGGCATTGCCCTGACGGGTGGTGCTGCCAGTGCTCAGACTAACATCGAAATGACCGCCGCCTTTGGTGCAAACCTGCCGATCCTCGGCACGGCTGGGGTCGAATTTGTTGATCGCATCAACGCCATCTCTTCGGAAGTCGAGTTCGAACATTTCGACCCCGGCAAGCTGGTCCCAACCTTTGAAGCACTCGACGCCGTGTCGAACGGTTCTGTTGACGCAGCCTTTGCCGCATCAGGCTATTGGCAAGGTAAAATGAATGCCGCGTCGCTGTTTTCCGCGGTACCTTTCGGCCCGGAAGCTGGCGAGTTCATGGGCTGGATCCTTTACGATGACGGTGCCAAATACTGGCAGCAGATGTATGACGATAACGGCTATGACGTGCATGCCCTACCTTGCGGCGTGATTGCCCCCGAAACCTCGGGCTGGTTCAAGGAAGAAATCAATGGCACGGCCGATCTTGAAGGCCTGAACATGCGTTTCTTTGGGCTTGGCGCCAAGGTTATGGAAAAACTCGGCGTATCCACCTCGCTTCTGGCTGGGGGCGACATCTTCCCCGCACTTGAGCGCGGTGCGATTGATGCAACCGAGTTCTCAATGCCACGCATTGATGCCCGCCTGGGCTTCCACAAGCTGGTGAAATACAATTACTTCCCCGGCTGGCACCAGCCGGCGACGTTGTTTGAGCTTCTGATCAACAACGATGTATGGGAAGAAATTGGCGAAACCGCGCAAGCGCAGATCGAAACAACCTGCCTTGCCACCTTTACCACCACAATGGCCGAAGGCGAAGCCACCAACTATGCAGCCATGGTCGACAACGTCGAAAATAACGGCGTGCATATCATGCAGTGGAGCCCGGAAATGCTCGACGTGTTTGAAAGCACCTGGAACGAGGTTGTAGCAGAATTGGCCGCAGACGATCCCTTCTTCCAGGAGGTCTGGGCTGACCTGCAGGAATACCGCGCTGGTTACAAAGTCTGGTCGCAAGCCATTTACCTGCCGCGCGACCGGTAAGGTACTAAAATCAAGGACATGGCGGCCGGACATTCCGGTCGCCATGCGCTATTTTGGGGAGGGTAATAATGTCAGGCGAAACAACGGGACACGTTCCAAGTCTGGAGGAGGTGACAGCAATCACCGACCCCGGCGAGATGGACCGCAAAAGCCACCTGAAAGGGGACCGGTTCGTTATTCGGGCAGGTAATGTTTTTGCCTGGCTATTCCCGCTTTTGATGGTGGGGATCGTCACCCAGGTCATCATGCGTAAACTGGGCAACAATCAGGCCTGGCTGGATGACGCACAATGGTGGATGTACGGCATCGCGATGATGGCGGGTTTTGCCTATGCCATTACCACAAATTCCCATGTACGCGTCGATATTTTCCATGCCCATTTCAGCCGCGAAAAACAAACGCGGATCGAACTTTTCGGCCTTGGCTGGCTGTTGCTGCCGTTTCTGATCCTGATGTTCGACGTGCTGGTGCATTACGCTTATTCGTCCATTCTGGCCCTTGAAGGGTCGGACAGCCCGAACGGCCTTCACGGACTTTTCCTGCTGAAAACCACTCTGCCAGTTATGTTCGCGCTGGCGATGCTGGCGACAATTTCCGCGATGCGGCGGTTCCTGGCCAAGCTAACCACGCCCACCCTGTTTTCATTATTACTGGCCGGCCTGCCCGGCTTTATCTTCGCCGCCTTTCGCGCCGCACATTACGTGCTGTGGTGGTTCGTCCGCTTTACCCAGCCCGACATAAAGGTCCGCAAGATCGTCAAAGAGCCGATCATGGACAACGCGTTATGGATGGGCTTTGCCCTGATCGCGTTGCTGCTGGCTGCCAGTTTCATTCTTTCGCGCAACCGCGCAAACCGGGAGCGCTGAGATGCAGATCCTTTCCGCCATGGGCGCATTGATGGACCTGAACCAATGGATGGTCCTGTTCATGTTCGTTGTCTTCATCACCATGTTGTTTCGCGGCATCCCGGTGGTCTATTCACTGGTCGGGGTCAGCCTGATCTTTGTTCTGGTCGGTGCTTTCGTGCTGGACCCGAACAAAGCCCTGATCAACGAGTATATAGAATTCAAACGTACCGGCATTTCCTACAAGAAACTGTTCGCTGTTGGCGGGCGCTTCTTTGGAGGCACCATCAAGAATCCGGTACTGGTCGCCCTGCCGATGTTTATCTTCATGGGGCTGATGCTGGACCAATCCGGCGTTGCCCAGAAAATGATGCGTTCGATGCAGGTGCTGTTCGGGGCGCTCAAGGGCGGGCTGGCACTGACGGTGATGATTATCGGTATCATTTTGGCCGCCTCAACCGGCGTCATCGGTGCCTCGGTCGTGCTTTTGGGCGTCATGGGCATTCCCACAATGATGGCGCAGGGTTATGCCAAACCCATCGCCACCGGCACTATTGCAGCCTCGGGCACGCTGGGCATCCTTATCCCGCCATCGATCATGCTGGTGATCATGTCCGATCAGTTGGCTATTTCGCTGGGCGATCTCTTTATGGGCGCGCTGTTCCCCGGCCTGCTTTTGGGCGCGCTCTATATAGGCTATATCGTTATCTACGGGCTGATTTCACCGCAATCCATGCCGGTACCTGAGGACCGCGAAAAAATAACCTGGCGGGTGATTGGCGATGTGGCGATGTCGGTTGTGCCACCCTTCGGACTGGTGCTGCTGGTTCTGGGATCCATCTTTTTCGGTATCGCCACCCCGACCGAGGCGTCAGGCCTTGGTGCGTTGGGTGCCACCTTGCTGGCGCTTGCCTCGCGCAATCTCAGCTTTGAAGTATTCAAGGACGTAATGCGCCAGACCCTGAATACCGGCGGTTATATCGTCGGTATCTTCATCGCCGCCAATTTCTTTGCGTTCATCCTGCGCCGCTACGGCGGGGATGAAATCATCGAAGGCCTGGTGCTGGGTACGTTTGACAACCCCTACATGGTGGTGGGCTTTATCCTGTTTATCATCTTCCTTCTGGGTTTCCTTCTGGACTGGATCGAGATCACCCTGATCATCATGCCCCTGATGCTTCCAGTGGTGCTGGGGCTGAATATTCCGGTTGATGGCTTTGGCGTTGTCGACAGCCCCTCGGTTGTCTGGTTCGCTATCTTGGTCGCGGTAACGCTGCAAACCTCGTTCCTGACGCCACCGGTGGGCTTTGCGCTTTTCTACCTCAAAGGCGTATGCCCGCCCGACATCAATCTGGGCCATATCTACCGCGGCATCATTCCCTTCGTGCTGTTGCAGATCATCGGACTTTTGGTTGTCTTTTTCTTCCCCGAGCTGACAACCTGGCTGCCGGCAGTGGCCTACGGCAATTAGGTAATCCCGGCGTCCCCTTCATTTTGGGACAAATACTCCGGGGGTGTGGGGGCTGGCCCCCACCCGGTCGACATGCGATAGCATGGCGAAACCAAAAAGGATTATCCAATGGCAAAATGCACATTTCTCGGCCTCGGCGTCATGGGCTATCCGATGGCCGGACATCTTGGCGCCAAAGGCCACGAGGTCACTGTCTATAACCGCACCGAAACCAAAGCCGAAAAATGGGCGGGCGAACATGGTGGCAGCCACGCTCCTACTCCGCGCGAGGCAGCTTCCGGGGCGGATTTTGTCATGGCTTGCGTTGGCAATGACGACGACCTGCGCAGCATTTGCCTGGGTCCGGATGGTGCCTTTGCGGGCATGAGCAAAGGAGCAGTTTTTGTCGACCACACCACGGTTTCTGCCAAGGTCACGCGCGAGCTTTACGCCGCCGCGACCGAGCACGGCATTTCCTTTGTCGACGCGCCGGTCTCGGGCGGTCAGGCTGGGGCGGAAAACGGGGTGCTTTCGATCATGTGTGGCGGCGATCAGGAGGCATATGACAAAGCCGAACCGATAATGCAGGCCTATGGTCGTGCGATTAAACGTCTGGGTGAAAATGGCGCTGGACAGCTGACCAAAATGGTTAACCAGATCTGCATCGCAGGCCTCGTGCAGGGTCTGAGCGAGGGTCTGCATTTCGCGGAAAAGGCCGGACTGGACGGGCGCGCGGTTGTTGACGTGATCTCGGGTGGGGCGGCAGGATCATGGCAGATGCTGAACAGGTACGAGACCATGCTGGACGATCACTTTGAGCATGGCTTTGCTGTCGATTGGATGCGCAAGGATCTGGGCATCTGCCTTGATACGGCGGATGAGAACGGGGCGTCCCTGCCGGTCACTGCTTTGGTCGATCAGTTTTATAAGGACGTGCAAAAACTTGGTGGGAACCGCTGGGATACATCAAGCCTGATCAAGCGTTTGAAGGTTATGGGATGAGATACATTGCGGCCATCGTCTTGACCTTGCTGGCCTCGCCTTTAGCGGCGCAATCCGTGCCGATGCATGGCAATTGGTGCGGGCTGGGTCATTCGGGAAGTGTTTATGCGCTGCCCCCCACCGACGCGCTGGATGCTGCCTGCATGCGCCATGATATCTGTATCGGTCAGCGTGGGCGGTTTTCTTGCGGTTGTGATGTCAGTTTGATGCAGGAACTGCGCGCCACCCCATGGCCAAATCCAGGTTATCAGGCAAAAGCCCGTGCCATTTACGATACCATCGCGGTAACCCCCTGTTCAGACCCAAGCGGCATGGCAGTAAAAACCGAGATGTTCATGAGCGACTGGGCGCGTGGCGTGCTTTCCGGCCAAGAGGCACCATGGGAGGTATTGCGCCGCATGGGTTTACTGGGGGCTGACGGGGTCAATAACAGCTGGTGGGGCGGTTACTGACCCTTAAGTGGCGTGGCGCGTCAGTGACGGATGGAAGCAGTGACTTCCCCGCCCTGCTCTTCGGGCTCGTCATCGTGCATTTCAGAGGGAAAACCGGGTGCGCGGATTTCCAGCCCGGTGGCATCCTCTAACCGGCGGATGATGTTCGGTGAAAGCTCGCGCGGGCCATAGCGTGCCTCGCCGTCTTTGAAAATCTCGATCAGCAATGGACTGACCTCAAGCGGGACGCCGTATTTGTCTGCCAGTTGTTGAAACAGACCGATATCTTTCGAAACCAAATCCATAGTGAAAGATATGTCGCGCGAACCGTTCAGGATAACCTGGCTTTCCGTCTCGTGAACGAACGAGGTGCCCGAAGAAATCCGGATTGCTTCATAGGCCGTATTAAGGTCCATTCCCGCTGCCTTGGCGGTAACCAGTGCTTCGCAGCAAGTGATCAGATTTGCCGTTGCAAGATAATTGGTCACCACTTTCAAAGCCGAGGCTGAGCCCAGCGCGCCGGTATGTAGAATACGACGCCCCATGGCTGTCAGCAAAGGCAGCACCTCCTCAAAGGTTGCGCGTTCGCAGCCGGCGAGGATTGAGATATTGCCTGTTGCGGCACGGTGGCAACCACCCGAAACAGGGCAATCTGCCGCCTGTCCGCCCTTTTCAATGACCAGCGCGCCCAGACGTTTAACCTCGGCTTCGTCCGTCGTCGACATCTCCAGCCAGATTTTTCCGGTGCGCACCTGCGGCAACATTTCCTGCATCACGGCGTTACAAACCGCCGGGGATGGCAGGCAGGTAATTACCGTATCGCAATCTCGCATCATCTGGGCCGGGCTTTCACCCTTTTCGGCACCGTCCCTTACGAACGCCTGTACCAGATCATCCCTGAGGTCAAAAACGGTAAGGTCAAACCCATGGCGCAACAGGCTGCGGCTGAGTTTACCACCAACATTGCCCAATCCAATCCATCCAATTTTCATCCGGCTTTCTCCAGCTCAACCGTTACTGCGACGGATTGATTTTGATTCTTTTTTGCGTTCATGATCAAGCCGCTGGCGCGCAATCTTTTCGTTTTTTTCTGCCCGTTGCTGGTCATGGAAGGCCTTAGAAACATAATCCAGATGCGTCTCAATCGCGGTCCGGGCAGCACTTGGGTCACGCGCCTGCAAGGCCACGTTGATCTGGCGATGCTGTGCACGCAGATCTGCGCGGGTAATATTCTGGCCGAACATCACCTGACGGTTGTAAAACACGCCCTCGCGCAGAAGATCATACATCGAGCGCATCATATGCAACATAACCACGTTATGTCCGGCTTCGATGATGGCCATGTGAAACTCGGCGTCAAGATCGGCACCTGAGCCCGGCACGCCATTTGACTCCATACGTTTGTAGATTTCATCAATCACTGCCAGATCGGTATCCGAGCCCAGGCGCGCCGCACGCTCGGCGGCCAGTCCCTCCATATCGCGGCGAAAGGCAAGCATGTCAAATACCGCCTCGTCATGGGTCGCGAAAAGCCCGACCAGTGCCGGGGAAAATGCCGATCCCAGAACGTCGGCAACAAAAACTCCCGCTCCGGCGCGCGTCTCTAACAGGCCTTTTTCTTGCAGGCTGGCAATTGCTTCGCGCAAGGATGGGCGTGAAACGCCAAGTTTTTCGGCCAGATCACGTTCTGATGTCAGACGCTCACCGGGCCTTAAAATCCCTCGCAGGATAAGCAGCTCGATCTGGCGAATGACCGCCAGCGAAAGTCGTTCAGCCTGGACTTTTTCAAATGGCATTCACACGCCTCCTGATGGGTTCGCATTCAATTTGATGGCAAATCGGCGGCGAAACACTTGAATTGGTCAAATAATATGACCACGAGGAGTTTTGCACAATAAAAAAACGGCCGGGCGCTGTGCCCGGCCGCGATAGTAATGTCTTTATCCTCAGGTGTTCGGGCGAATAATGATCTCGACCCGACGGTTTTGCTGACGACCCGAGGCGGTCAGGTTCGAGGCGACCGGCTCATCCTCGCCGCGTCCGATGGTAACAAGCCGCGCAGCGGAAACACCATTATCCATCAGCACGCCTGCAACCGAGGCCGCGCGGCGACGCGACAGCGAAAGGTTATACGAAGCTTCACCGACATTATCGGTGTGGCCCACCACATTGATGGTTGATGCCGGATAATCAATCAACACACCTGCAAGTGAGGCCAGATCGCGGGTCAGTCCGCTGCCGACGGTGGCTGAATCAGTGGCGAACAGGATGTCGTTGGGCATGGTGACGATCAGCTCACTGCCGGTATTAACAACTTCGATATCGCTGTTGTTGACGGCCGAGCGAATATCGCCCGCCTGTTTGTCGAGCGCCTGGCCGATGGCCCCGCCAATGATGCCACCGGCGACCACCCCGGCAGCTGTCGCGCCAAGATTTCCGCCAGATCTGGTGGCTCCGAAAAGCCCGCCCAGGGCGGCACCTATGCCAGCACCACTGTTTTGGCGAGGTCCGGTTTGTGTGCACGCGGTCAGGACAAAAGCACCGATAACGGCCGCTACTAGGGGTTTTTTAATGTGATACATTGACATCAGCTTTCGTTTGGTTCGTTTGGGTTGGAATGCATTGCCGCAACCCTAACCTATCGGGCGATGTTATCGAATATCAAGCCAGATTATGGGCGACAAACCGCCGTTTTCAGGCGGCACCCTCCAAGCCGCCCTCAAGGCGCGCCGATTCATATGCCAGCATTGCGCGCTTTAGCGGCAGGCCCCAATGGTAGCCACCCAGGCCTCCGGATTTGCGCAATGCCCGGTGGCAGGGAATGAGCCAGCTGACCGGATTACGCCCAACGGCGGTTCCCACGGCGCGTACAGCACGCGGATTACCGACCGCTTCGGCAATCTCGCCATAAGTGGTCACATGTCCCGATGGGATTTCCAAAAGCGCCTCCCACACCTTGATCTGAAAGGGGGCTCCGATCATGTGCAGGCGGGTGTCCCCGCGGCCCGAAAATGCTGCGCTAACCCATGGCCTCAACACGTCCGCGTTCTCATGAAACGATGCCCGTGGCCAACGGTCGCGCAGGTCCTGCATCGTGGCCACATCGCCGCATTCCCCCGAAAAACCCAACCCGCACAGACCCTTTTCGGTACCCATTGCTAAAGCCCGCCCAAACGGTCCATCGAACCAGCCCCAGTTTATTATCAGGCCGTCACCCCTTTTGGCATATTCACCCGGGCTCATCGCCTCCCAGCGCAAGAAAAGATCATGCAGACGCCCCGAGCCGGAAAGCCCGACCTCATGTGCGACCTCAAGCGTGGTGAAGCGCTCTGCCAGCAGGGATTTCGCGTGGTCCAGCGTCAGGTATTGCTGGTAACGCTTTGGCGACACCCCCACCCAGCGCGAAAACACCCGTTGAAAATGTGCAGGGCTCATATTGACCTCGTCAGCCAGAGCCTCAAGCGACATTGATGCGCCGTTGCCTGCGTCAATGTTTTCAATCGCGCGGCGAATTACCTGATAGTGATAACTTTTATCCTGTGTGTCCATATGCGCCTCCCGTGTGGTCAGACTGGCGCAGTTACACACAAAATGCGACCCGGTTCCTGCGGTTTGTTGATATCCGGACCGGCACCTGAGTGAAGAGGTGAAAGAGCGCCCGTGCCGGTATTCCGGTATTCCGGTATTCCGGTATTCCGGTATTCCGGTATTCCGGTATTCCGGTATTCCGGTATTCCGGTATTCCGGTATTCCGGTGAGCAATTTCAAATTTCCCGCCGGTGCAAGGATTATTTCTGTTATCGCGACATATCGAGCCGGATATCGTAGCGGGCCACAAATCGAAGCGCTTTCGCCTTGCTTCACGCACACATGCGTCCGATACCTTGCACCATGACCAAGCAAATGACCTATCAGACAATCACCGAGGTGTTCGACCGCTTTCACCAGGCCGAGGCTGAACCCAAGGGCGAGCTTGATCATACCAATGCATACACGTTGGTTGTCGCCGTGGCTCTGTCGGCCCAGGCGACAGATGTTGGCGTGAACAAGGCCACCAAAGCATTGTTTAAGGCGGTGGATACGCCCGAAGCAATGCTGGAACTTGGTGAAGAGAGATTGATAGAACATATCAAATCCATCGGGCTTTATCGCAATAAGGCCAAGAACGTCATGAAGATGGCGCGGATTTTGGTGGACGAATATGGCGGCGAGGTGCCGTCTTCACGCGCCGCGTTGATCGGATTACCCGGTGTGGGCCGCAAGACCGCAAATGTTGTACTGAATATGTGGTGGGGAATACCGGCGCAGGCGGTGGATACCCACATTTTTCGCGTAGGCAACCGCACTGGGATTGCACCCGGCAAGGATGTGAACGCAGTCGAGCGCGCTATTGAGGACAACATTCCCGCCCCCTATCAAAAGCATGCTCATCATTGGTTAATCCTGCATGGGCGATATATTTGCACAGCGCGCAGCCCCAAATGTGCGGCCTGTTTGATCCGTGATCTCTGTTTATCTGAGGAAAAGAACCTATGAGTAAGAAATTTCAGGTCGTCGGTATTGGCAACGCCATGGTTGATGTTCTGGCCCATGCACCCGACGAATTTCTGGCCAGCCACGGCATCGAAAAGGGCATCATGCAACTAATCGATATGGAGCGTGCCGTGAAGCTTTACAGCGAAGTTGGCCCGGCCACGGAAATGTCTGGCGGATCGGCTGCCAATACCATTGCCGGGATGGCACATCTTGGCGGGCGTACGGCCTATGTCGGTAAGGTCAAGGACGACCAGTTGGGGGCAATTTTTGCCCATGACCTGCGCGCGCAGGGCGCGATCTATGAAACCCCGCTGGCGCCGAAAGACGCCAAAGCTGAAACCGGCCGCTGCATCGTCCTGGTAACGCCAGATGGGGAACGGTCGATGAATACCTATCTGGGGGTCACCGAGCATTTGGCACCGTCAGATATTGACGCAGCCCAAGTTGCGGATGCCGAGTGGATATTTTTGGAAGGCTACCGCTTTGACGGGCCAGAAAGTCACGAGGCTTTCGCAAAGGCGATCAAGGCCTGCAAGGGCGCAGGCGGGCGGGTTTCGATCACCTTATCGGACCCCTTTTGCATCAATCGCCACCGTCAGGACTTTGCGACCATGCTGCGCGACGATGTCGACCTTTTGTTTGCCAACCGCATCGAGATTGAGACCATGTATGAAAGCGCCAGTGACTTTGATGCGGCGCTGGAAGCTGCGGCAGCCGAAGTTGAAACCGTGGTTTGCACCGAAGGCGCGCATGGCTGTCATGTGCTGAAAGAAGGCCGACGCTGGCACGTGGCTGCGATACCAACCAAAGCGGTTGATGTCACAGGAGCGGGCGATCTGTTTGCCGGCGCCTTTCTGTGGGGCATGGTCGAGGGGTTTGACACCGAAACCTGTGCGCGCATGGGCAACATCGCAGCGTCGGAAGTGATCAGCCACCTTGGTGCGCGGGTCGAGGTGGACCTGAAAGCGCTGTTCCATGAGCACGGCGTGCTCTAGCGCCGGGGCCAGCGTCCTGACTGCACTTCCAGAAGACCGCTTGGAGCCCATGTTGACCGTTGCAATGCTCTGGCCATACTGTCGAACTCTGTCATTGAGAATGGAACACTGTTGGATTTCATATGAATATTTACCCTTTGAACAACAATGGGATCTCGCTCGAATGCTTGGATAATTTGGGTACCGAGGGTGTTCCATTGGTTGTCGTTCCGGGCATGTCTGAATCTGTACATGATTGGATTGATTTTGCGCAGTATATGTTACCGACACCTGTTCATGTCATATCGTTGAGGGGTAGAGGAAACAGCGATGCGCCTCTTCGTGGCTATGCCCTCAATGATCATGTTGGCGATATTGCCACGTTGATCAGGCACAATGACTTCAAGAATTTCAACCTAATGGGATACTCGCGAGGGAGTTCCTATGCGTTGGGAACCTTAGAACGGTTTGGTGAGCGCATTAACGCATTGATACTAGGCGATTATCCGGCAAGGCATTCGCGTTTACCTGGCGGCTTTGTCGAGAACTTCGCTGAATCCACATGGCGAGGAAAGGACGTGTCGCAAAGAATGCCGCTTCATGCGATTGCCGCCTTGCAAAACGATTCACATTCTGAAGACTTACTGGGAAGGCTGGAGGGCTTCTCTGAGCCTGTTCTGCTTCTCGCGGGCAACGAAAAGTTAGGTGCGCTCCTCGATCCAGAGGAAATTGACAGAATTTCGACAATGATACCTCATGTCCGCGTCAGACGATTGCAGCATTCCGGACACGATATCTTCCGCCCAAAACCCATCACGGTTCATTCATTGATCAAAGACTTCGTCGAGGGGTGCGGACCCTAGCAAACAGACGGCGGCTTAGTCCGCATTGTGTGAGTTCACTCGCTGTGCGACGAATGGCGACAAATCCTGAACCTGCCATTCGTCCACCGAGCGGCTAATGGCCAGTCCAAGCCCGAAGTGCATGATGCTGCGCACCAATCGGATGGCCATTAAGCGTAAATACTGAGCGGTGTAAGGGCTGTCATGGCCTCCGGTGTCTGAGACATCGACCCAGGTGCGGAAGCCTTTGGGCTGATTCTGCCTTCAACCCAAGGTCGACCGGACACCTATGTGTCGACCCCCAATTCGCCCGTAATTTGTGCTTCCTGTTTTGAAATCTCAGTTACCAAAAATCGCAAAAATGTCTTGATGCGAACGGATGTCCGTAAATCAGGATGCGTTAATGCCCAGATAGGTCGCTTAGATACTGGCTGTGTTCCCGGAACCCTCACCAAATTTGGCAGTTGATCACCGTAATAGCACGGCAATACTGTCATCCCCATCCCCGCCGCAGCGGCTTGCGCCTGATCCATCATATCGGGGAAATCGTGCCGAACGCTTGCGTTTGGAAACGGCGTCTGTTTGATCCATTTGTTATGTGCATCTGACCCGCCACGACCCAACCAGTTTGCATTTGTTGCATCACCTTCAAACCAGTGATCGCCGATATAATCTTTGGAGGCATAGGTGTAATCCGTAAAGTCGGGCAGCCGTCGCCCGACAAGGTTGTCATTGGGATCAAACTGTGATCGCAGGGCAATATCAGCGGTCCCACGCATCAAATCCTCAAACGAATAGCTTGAGTGAACAGAGACTTCGATATCTGGATAGCGTTTGGTGAATTCTGCGATCATTGGCATTATCATGATCTGCGACAACAGCGGTGGACAGGTAACCCGCACCGGACCGGACATGACCGAATCCAAGCTCACTGCGGTTCGTGTCAGGTCGATCATGTCGTTTTCCACGGCCTCAGCCTTGGCCAAAATTCTTTCTGCCATATCCGTTGCGAGCAGGCCGTCCCGGGAACGGGTGAACAAAACCGCGCCCAAACTGGTTTCCAGATCTGTCAAATGCCTGGACACCGTCGAATGGCTCATGTCCAAATTCTCGGCGGCCCTGCGAACCGAGCGCCCACGAAACAATGCCAGAAAGATACGAATGTCATTCCAATCGGGTTCGGACATAACACTCTCCAAGTCGTGGTCGATATTTGCACCATATCCCACCATCTGTCGCAATTTCAATTCATTTTCGAGCCATCTATGTCATGGGCGTCACAGAAATGGAGAATGAAAATGACAATCGAAATGACACTTAGTGCCGACCGCCGCTTTGAATGGGCCGTTGGCAAAGTAGCCGACGACAAAATGGCTTGGATGTACGGGGAATATTTCGCCGAGATGGGTCCGGTCATGGCTGAATACGGTAACGAACAGGCGGCTGGCTTTGTCGTCGTTGACGCAAGCATCGACGGCGTAAAACCTACATCCGGCGCGCTGACGACCTGGCCAAACGCGCAGGCAAGCGTCGGTTTTCACCAGGATCCGCGCTTTTTGAAAATACAGGCCGAGCGGGATGCAGCATTTGACATGTTCTCATTCGGCCACGCATTTCAATCAATGGACGACGTCATTACTTTGAATACCGACAGCGACTATGCGGTGATTTTTGCGCCCAGCAATCCGTTGGAGTCTGATCCGATTTTCGACTTACCACTTGAGCCGGACAGCACAGGCCAATCATACGCTGGCAAGACGTTTTCACTTCGCCCGTGGAGCGATGCGGCCGAGCAGCTGATGTCCGACACAACGTCAGGCGTTGAAGTCTATCGTATCCGGTTTAATCCTGCGGCGGGCTAAACTGCGGGATGCAAAGAAACTGGTTGGAGCACAGCGTGTTCCGACCAGATTTTGACCGTCTGGCCGCACATTGCAGAAACCGAGAAATCTCGGAAAGGGGATAAAATGAACCAGTCAGAATTTAGAGATGTGATTAACGCCTCGAAAGAGAAAACGTGGGATGTGCTGTTTAATCAATATGGGGATATCCACATCCACAATCCAACAATGGTATCGTCAAATTACATGCACGGTGGTTCAAAAGGCGAACTGAACTCTGTCAGACATTGTAAGTTCAGCGAAAAGCTGTTTTTGGACGAGAAAATTACTGAGGTGGTTGGGAATGACAGCTTCAAAATAGTTGTCGTTGATCACAACCTGCCATTCGTAAAAGAAATGTCGGCTGTTTATGAATTATCGGCAATCGGAGATCAAAAGACCGAACTAAAGATGACTTCCTTTAATTCATTCTCTCCTGGCTTCATGAAATATTTAATGGGCGGTCAAATGGCCAAATCCTTGCTCAAGCACCTGTTTGGGATGAAATACTATCTTGAAACAGGAAAGATTGTGGATAAGGACAATTACTCAGAGATTTTCAAAGCCTATAAATGAAGTTTCACAGGCAATCCAATA
>JAAEUB010000504.1 GCA_024227755.1 Paracoccaceae bacterium
CGAAGGTTGCGAAGTGTGCCAGAACCCCCAGGAGCAGATTCGGGAGTTTCAAGTCGGGCTTGCACGAACTTCAGCACGATGGTCCCGCCAGTCATGGGCTGGTTCAAACGATCGGCAAAATCTTTTCAAAATCGGCGGCATCCCGAGTTGGATTCAATATGCTGATATTCCAACTGCCCCTCACAGCAGGCAGCCTATGCAGTTCCTAATGCAATTCGATTCCTACTTGCCAACGACCAGTGGCGGAGAGATGCTGTGGGGTAGTGGCGGTATGCTTTACGTTTTCTGGGATCCTCAGACGAGGGTAAGTTGCCATTTCGGTCAATGGACTTAGCCAGTTTGCATAAATTCAATTATGGCGCGACTTTTTGTTGTGCTAACCGGCAATATCCACACCACGACAAAGTCATTGCGTCCACTTTGGCCTCAATCCCCTCCACCAGGCTCCGCTTGAGCGAATCCCGCAACCCATTCCCAACCCAATTCACGCCTTCCGCTCCGCCAGCCATATTCCGCCAAACACCAGCGCCAGCGCGATGGCATGAAATGGGTGAAACCGTTCGGCCAGCAGCAGTACCGATAACCCCGTTCCAAATATCGGCACCAGGTTGATGAACAGACCTGCCCGGTTGCCGCCGATCATCCGGTTGCCCATGATGAAGAATATCTGCGACCGGATTGACGGAAAAATCGCCGTATAGGCGATGACCAGCCAGCCCTGACGATCCGGCCACTGGCTGAAGCCTGCCAGCCATTCGATCAGGGCAAACAGGCAAGCCGAAATCAGCGCGCCGGTGGCGAGCGCAATCATCATCGATTGCCAGTGCAGCTTCGGCATCTTGCGGATCGCTATTGTGTAGCCGCCATAGGCAACAATCCCAAACAGCATCAGCCCGTCGCCGAAATTGATTTCCAACGCCAGCAACCTCTGGAAACTGCCCTGCGCGGCAATCAAGACCACACCTGCAACCGTGATCAGAAATCCGGCGATCTGGGCATAGGAAACCCGAATGGCAAACAGCAGAAAATTGCCGACAAACACCACCATCGGGATCGCCGCCTGAAGGATCGACACATTGATCGCCGTGGTGAAGTTGACCGCAGCATACAGGCAGACATTGAACCCGGTCAGCCCGACCATCCCCATGATCATCAAATAGCGAAGATTTTCGGCGACGATCTGCCGTTCGGCACGAAAGTGCCGGTGTCCGATAACGAGCAGGATCGACAGCGCAATCACCCAGCGCATGGCAGTCAGCAGCATTGGCGAGACATGACCGGCGGCAAACTTGCCCGCAACGGCGTTGCCACCCCAAAACAGGGCTGTGGCGATCAAAAGGATATAGGCGGTGCGATGCATTAGCGTCCGGCCGATTGGGACCGGACACTGCCGGACTGAAAACCGCTATCACATCCATTCTGGGGAACAAACAGTTTGTCGCACAGTTTATGGCCTCTAACATCTCGCAAACCCCGCAAATGGCCGCTATAAGTAAGCGACCATCCAGGTCATGATCAGGTTTCAGTTTCCGGTTCTCAGCAGGGGAATTCTCAATGGCCAATGTGGTGGTTGTCGGCTCACAGTGGGGTGACGAGGGCAAGGGCAAGATCGTCGACTGGTTGTCCGAACGCGCCGATGTGGTGGTTCGATTTCAGGGCGGACACAATGCGGGGCATACCCTTGTCATCGATGGCACCACCTACAAATTGAGCCTGTTGCCTTCAGGCGTGGTCCGACCGGGCAAATTGGCGGTCATCGGCAATGGCGTCGTCATTGATCCGCACGCGCTTGTGGCGGAGATCGACCGTTTGGCCGACCAGGATGTGGCGGTGACACCCGACAATCTGAAAATCGCCGGCAACGCCACGCTGATCCTGTCTCTGCATCGCGAACTCGATGGCTTCCGAGAGGATGCCGCATCGAATTCCGGAACCAAAATCGGCACCACCCGCCGCGGCATCGGCCCGGCATACGAAGACAAGGTCGGCCGCCGCGCCATACGCGTGATGGACCTCAAAAACACCGACACATTGCCGGCCAAGGTTGACCGTTTGCTGACCCACCACAACGCGCTGCGCCGGGGGTTGGGCCATTCGGAAATTTCCCATGACACAATCATGGAAGAATTGACGAGCGTGGCTGACCGCATTCTTCCCTTCCGTGAAACAGTCTGGCGCCTGCTTGATGGAAAGCGCAAAGCCGGCGCACGCATTCTGTTTGAGGGCGCGCAAGGCACCCTGCTCGACATCGACCATGGCACCTATCCGTTTGTCACCTCGTCCAACACGGTTGCGGGACAGGCATCGGCCGGTTCGGGTATGGGACCAGGATCCGTTGGTTACGTCCTTGGCATCACCAAAGCCTATACCACCCGGGTTGGCGAAGGGCCGTTTCCGACCGAGCAGGAAAACGAGGTTGGCCAGTTTCTGGGCGAGCGCGGCCACGAATTCGGCACCGTGACCGGTAGAAAACGCCGCTGTGGCTGGTTCGATGCAGTGCTCGTTCGCCAGGCTGTCGCCACCAACGGCATCACCGGCATCGCGCTCACCAAGCTTGACGTGCTTGACGGACTTGAAGAGATCAAGATCTGCACCGGTTACCGGCTCGATGGAAAGGAGATAGATCATTTTCCCGAAAGTCAGGGTGCTCAGGCGCGCGTCGAACCGATCTATGAAACACTTGAAGGCTGGCAGGACACGACAGTCGGTGCGCGAAGCTGGAATGATCTACCCGCGCAGGCGGTCAAATATGTCCGCCACGTCGAGGAACTGATCGGTGCACCGGTGGCGCTATTGTCGACCAGCCCCGAGCGGGATGACACAATTTTGGTGACCGATCCGTTTCAAGGGTGAGAATTACCAAATGTGTTGCGTATAGACGATGATTCCCAACACCACCGAATTGCTTTAGAGCGCTTCACATCCAAATGGCAGCAGTTTGATGGATTGGATTTTTCGGTTCAGCAAGAAGAAAGCCGC
>JAAEUB010000505.1 GCA_024227755.1 Paracoccaceae bacterium
ACGGCCAGAGAGCGCAAAATACCCGTGAAATTGGCTGCCAGACGCCAGCCAGGCGGGTCGTGATCCTTAATCCTCGCAATCCAGCGTCTGATCCATCTGGATGGATGGATGCGCGCAGCCAGCCGCACCGACGACTTTGGCGGGAACCCCGGCAACCGTGGACGCGGGCGGTACATCCTCAAGCACCACCGAGCCCGCGGCAATGCGCGAACAACAGCCGACCGTGATATTACCCAGCACCTTGGCCCCGGCACCGATCAGCACCTCGTCACCAATTTTCGGGTGACGATCCTCTTCTTCCTTGCCGGTACCGCCAAGAGTAACAGAATGCAGCATCGACACGTTGTCGCCGACCACTGCGGTTTCACCGATAACGATGGAATGGGCGTGGTCGATCATGATGCCCTTGCCAATTTGCGCTGCCGGGTGAATATCGATGCCGTAAATCTCGGATGTGCGCATTTGCAGGAAATATGCCAGATCTTTGCGGCCCTCGTTCCACAGCCAATGCGCGACGCGGTAGGCCTGCATCGCCTGAAAACCCTTGAAATATACGATCGGCTGCAGCAATCGGTGACAGGCAGGATCGCGTTCGACCACCGCCATCAGATCGGCGCGCGCCGCATCGGCCAAGGACGCATCGCTGCGATAAGCCTCGTCTGCGATGTCGCGCAGGATCACCTGGCTCATCTCGTTTGAGCTGAGCTTGGCCGCAATTCGGTAGCTCAGGGCGCGCTCAAGGCTCTGGTGATGCAAAATACAGGCATGGATCAGCCCGCCAAGCAATGGCTCGGCTTTCACAGCGGCCTCGGCCTCAGTGGTAACGCGATCCCATACCGGATCGATCTGTTGAAGATTTGTGCGCGTCTCAGCCATCCGGCCATCCTCCTTATTGCTGCTCGTGTTTACAGCAGATAGGGTTGTTTTTCCAAATGGTAACCTGTGAAGTTGGGTATTTAGCAAATGAATGAAACCGAACTGGCACGTTTTCGTGAACGCCTCAAAACTGATCTGAAGACATTGGCGCAGGAAGATGACCTTGGCCGCGAAGGGCAAAACACGGTTACGCTGGATCAACAGGCGGTTGGCCGGTTAAGCCGGATGGATGCGCTTCAGGGGCAGGCTATGGCCAATGCCACCAAGGCCCGGCGCGCGCAACAACGCCAGCGGATCATGGCCACCTTCACCCGCATGGATGAGGGCGAGTTCGGCTATTGCCTGGAATGTGGCGAAGAAATTGCTCCAAAAAGGCTGGAGCTTGATCCGACCACACCCACCTGTATTTCCTGTGCCTCGGGATCATAGGTGACCACAACCGCTCCGCGCCCATTCCTCTGGCGACAAGTATCCCAGAGGGCGTTTGGGGGCTGATCCCTATTGGCAGGAGCGCTATGCAATTCGGGATCAGGGCAAGGGTTTCCGGCGTTTGGCTAAAACCGTGAATACAAGCGCCATGCAGGCCGCATAGTCGGGGTCATCCAAAAAGGGCTCGGCACAGTGAGGCCGCGCCAGAGCCGCCGACATCAGGCTGCCATTGCCCCATAAAGGGTGCAGCCTGCCGCGACATTGTCGGTAGGCATCTGCGGCGTCTGCTTCGGCCAGCATCTTGTGCAAAGCGGCCTGGCGATGATCTTCCGGCAAAAGAAAAAGCACGCAGGCCGCCGCGGATACATCCCCGTGCAACACCCGGCGCATGCTCAGATATTCACCACTAGTCGCCGAAACAAACCCGGGCCAAAGCTGGCTGAAACCTGTGCGATATCAATGTTGTAGGGCGCACTCACGCCATCCGCTACCTGGTTACTGGCCAGATAGGTCCAGCTTGGCGCAGTTACAGTCACCTCGCGCTTGATCACCTCACCGGTCAGCACCCGGATCTGATAGCTTTCACTTTCTTCACCCAGCGGCACCTCGACCGATTGCCAGCTATCGGCGTCGATACGGCTGCGTCTTATCCAGTCCACGGCCAGGTCCCCTGCCCCATTGCGCAACCCTTTCAGGTGCACGGGCGCATAGGGCCTAAGGCCGATCCCTTCAAAAGCATGCTCCTGATGCACGTAAACCGGGTCATCATATGATCGCTGCGCTGGCCCAACCCTGTAGTGACGCGACAATCCGCGCGAGGACAAAGCCAGATCAATCTGGCGCGGGGCGGCGTCAAGAAGGACAAAGGTTGAGCCAGCTGGCCATTGGGCAGGCATTAGCGCGTCGCTGCCCAGCTGGCCACGCAGGCGCATTGTCAGGTCATAGACTTTTTCCTCGACCAACACCGCCGTACCGAACTGAAACACCTCCCAATTATCCGTGCTGGCGTCACCAATCACCGCACCATTGGCGCCGTTGAGCAATTCCAGCTCTTCGACCGAATTCAGGGTCCCGGCGGACAAGCGCACCCGCAGGGCGGCACCGTTGTCATAGTGGCCCGGTTGACTGGAAAAAAGTGCGTTTTCCGTCATCCCGATAACTGCACGCGCCGGTAACAATTTATTCAGCGTGTAACCTGCGTCACTGGGTGCTGCATAAGCGGCGACGCTGCCTGGCCAGGGTGCTGCTGTAACCGCCAGATGAGGCGCATGGGCGACCTCATCACCGGTTAGCAAAGGCAGGTCCATGAACACCGGATAGACGGGCACGGCAGGCACAAAAGGACGCGGGTGCAGTGTAAGTTCAACCGCATCCGAAGGCTGATACAGCCCGGGTTCAACCCGGACCGCCTCGATCTGCAGGTAACCCGTGTTTTCCACCCGGTCGAGGCGATAAAGCTCGCTCCCCTCCTCGGTTTCAACCTCGACCACTTCGCCAGCCATATTGATAAGGCCGGATATCGGCAGGGCAAAGCGCGCCTGATCGCGTGCAACCCGCGCCTCGGCCAGCCAGCGTTCGACAATCGCGCGCGCCTCGCCTTGGGTCAAAACCAACGGGAACTCGCTTTGCGACACTGCGCGGCTTTCTTCATCCGGGAAGATCACCTCGGTCGCACGGGTCTCGTAATTCCCTTCAGCCTCGACAAAGCTCAGCCGCAGCCGCCCGGCAATTTCGGCCGCTGGCGCACGCGCCAGCTCCAGCGTACCGTCGGTTTCGCTAATCAACGCCATTTGCGAAGATTGCACCCGACGAGCCGCGCGGCCGTTACGCGAGGTGAAAACAACCTTGCCCTCACGCTCGGCCGCCTCAATTCCGTATGCCAGCATCAGCGGCTGCAAGGCCGACCGGGCACCTGAAATATCACCAATCACATATCCGCGCACCAATCCGTAAACCTTTGATACATCGTAATTTTCAACGCCGGATCGTTCACAAATCTCACCTATGACCGAACCAAGTGACCGCGACGAGGAGCGCCCGTTCAGCCAATGACCGTGGGCATAGTTTTCACCGTCACTCCACAGGTCGGTATTGCCGGGGAAAAACGGATAAGGACGCGCGTCCCAGGCCCAGACATGGGCGCGGCTCATATCAACCATCTGAACGCCGGTTTCCACGTCGGTTGGATTGTTTTCAGGCTCAGCCCAGAACGCGTACATTGCCCGCAGATACTGCATCTGCATGAAGTCATCACGCCGACCGTTTGAGTATTTCGGCAAAGCGCTTTCCGAACTTTTTGGGTCAAGAGACTTGTTTGGCTGGTTGCAGCCTTTGTCTAAGGCCGCGCATCCCAACTCGGTAAACCAAATCGGTTTTGTCCCCGGCTGCCACGCGGTTGGCGTTTCGCTGCGCACACCGGCAATGCGCTGATGATGGCTGCGTGACCACCAGTTCTTTGTGTCCTTGTAACGCCACACCCAGGGCTCGTCATAGGCCCCGTCAGTTATATCGGTGCGTAGCTGGATCTCTTCGGCGGCTGCGGTGTGGTAATACCAGTCATAGCCTTCCCCCCCCATGATATTCGCCTTGAGGTAATCCAGATTATAGATCGAATCCCACGCTTCAGCATCCTTATGCTCATGCCCTTCGCGCCAGTCCGATAGCGGCATGTAATTGTCGATACCAATGAAATTTATGTTGCTGTCAGCCCAAAGCGGGTCGAGGTTGTAAAGTAAATCACCGCCAGCCTCAGGTGGTTGAAAACCGAAATACTCGGTCCAGTCTGCGGCGTATGAGATTTTAACCCTCTCGCCCATAATGGAACGTACATCTGCAGCCAACGTTATCAACGCATCGACCACCGGGAAATTGCCGCTGGCACCGCGAATTTGCGTCAGACCGCGCAGTTCTGACCCGATAAGAAAAGCATCCACCCCGCCTGCAGAGGCGCAAAGGTGGGCATAATGCAGGACAAACCGTCGGTAAGAAAACTCGGCTGGGCCGGTATAATCAACACCGCCCGCCGTTACCGTGAAATCCCCCGGCGCGGCAGTGCCGAAAAAAGCTGCCACCTCAGCCTCGGCACCCGCAGACTGGTCTGGCGATCCCACCTGACCGGGGGCCAGTGACAGGGTTATACGCCCCCGCCACGGCAATACTGCCTGCCCCGGATTTCCCTCGTCATAAGGGTTGGGCAGAGCATTGCCCTCTATCTGCTCCATCAAGATGAAAGGATAGAAAGTCACGGCTTTGCCAGCATCCGCCAAAGCGCCTAAAGCTTCCTTCACGGACTGGTCTGTCGGCGTGCCGCCATAAATCGGGCGCCCTGCCTCATCGGGCACCAGACCGGCACTGGCGCGGTCCAGACCGGATACGCTCCAGCCCATGCCGTCGCCGTCGACCTCGGCCTGTTCGACTTTGGGCGCTATCTGGCAGGTGCCGCACCGTAAGTCATCGCCAAACCATGACACCACCAAGGACGTCGCGCCGCAATTGGGCAGCTCTTCGTTCAACATATCCAGCGAGGTTGGAAAATCCGCTTTGCCGCTGGGGGTATTGGTGTTTATCGCGGTTGAGACACCGGGGGCCGAGGTCATATATATCGACGTGGTCGCCAGCGCATATTCACCTGATCCGGGGATGATCGCCACTGCCTGCGTACCACGCGCCACCTCGGCAGAAGCGGCTGGTTGCTCGGGTCGGATAACTTCAAAATTGAACTGCGGCACCCGGTTACCAAAGCGGGTAACATCCAGATCCTCCAACACTACGTAAGCAATTCCGCGATAAGCCGGGGCAAGACCTGCACCGTTTACCGCCTCAATCTTGGCGTCTGGCATCTGGTCTTCACTGCCGACGTAAACGCGCAAATTGACATCCTCAGGGGCAATTTCGACCCCATCTGCCCAGATCCGGCCAACCCGCGTAATCTCGCCTTCACAAAGTGCAATTGCCAAGGAAACCTTATAGGAATACTCGGTCGTTTGCGGACCGCTCGAAAAACCCTTGCCACCGCCGGAAGTCTCGCTGACCTCCTCAAACTGCGTTGCCCAGATCACCTGCCCGGCAATTCGTGAGCGCCCATAAACCTGCATAAGCGCCGCCCCTTCGCTGGCTCCTGACAGACGAAAACGATCCACTTTACCACTCTCGACAGGCTCTGAGCCTGCGCCCAGCAGGCTTTGATCCAACACCCGGCCCAAAGTTGCGCCAATCGCACGCCCGATCACGACCGAACTGAGCCCCAGAAATCCACCACCAATTGAAGCACCTGCTGCGGCACCGACGGCTGAAAGAAGGATCGTCGCCATTATTTTGTCCTTTCAGGAAATTCAAAACACGCCACAATCCGGCGTGCCCATGGGGCAGAAAGCGGGCTTTCGACCACGCCGTGTCCGCTATAGGCATGTATGAATGTAGGCGCGGGCAACCCTGCACCGATCAGCCCAAGATGTTTGGCCACCGCGCCCGATCGCATACGAAACAGCACCACGTCACCTGGCGCGCGCGCTGTTACGGGTTTTTCACTCAGATGTGTCCGAGCCGCACGCCACAACCGCTCGTCATGTCCCGGCTCGGACCAATCACGGGTATAGGCGGGCACGCGCTCAGGCTCGTCGCCAATAAACTCGCGCCAGACGCCGCGCAAAAGACCCAGGCAATCACAGCCAGCACCCTTAGTGGCCCCCTGATGCACATAGGGCGTTCCAATCCACCCGCGCGCCAGACCGGCGATATCCTCGCCCCGATCCACCATCAGCCGCTGCCTTCCCCGAAACCACTTAGTGGCGACACATAGGCCGAGCCATCATTATTGCCGCCAGAAACCGGATACGACATCAGCCAATCTTCGCCGGGGATATCGGGAAAGCCGCGAAAATTGAGAAAGTTATCAAATTTTAACCGGCAGGTCGGGGCCAGCTTGTCACAACCTGCTTCAATGCGCAGCATGTCACCCACTTCGATAGGCGCACGTATAGCCTCCCACAGCTCGATCTTGCGCCCATCCGCGCTTAACCGGTCATTTTTTACCAATCCAACCAAGCCCGCAGCCTGACCACTCAGGACTTCCAGCCGACCGCGCTCAAACCAGCGATCATCAAAGCCTCCAAAGTCGGCGAAACTGAACGTTGTGCCACCATCGATCTCCTCGGCACCGCGTTCGGAAACGTAACCAGGCACCGAAAGGTCCAACGCACAACGCCAATCCCCAAGGACTGCCGAACAGGGTGTCTGATAGACCCAGCCCTGTGGCTGGTTCAGCGCCTCGCTCACACCCTGTAACTCGGCCTGAAAACCACCGGCAATGCGTGTCACTTCACCGATATTTCCGCGAAACTGCATCACCCGCTCTACCGGGTTGGCCCAGTTGACCAGCCACGCTTCCACAATCGCGCCATCATAACGCCCGGCGCGAATATCAGCCTCGGTAACACTGGTGTCACTTAAGGCTCCGACGGCTTCCGAGTTGTCAATCGACAGCCCGGTGGTCTGCATGACGGCGCGTGCGGTCAGGCCGGTATCCGCCTTGAAGGTTAGCCCGCCAAAGCTAAGATCAACGTCATGGTCGGTAAACCCCTGCCGCGTACCGTCACGCCTTGTCAGCGCCCAGCACCGCGCCACACTGGTTAGCCCGCTGGTGATATGTGCCTGAAATTCCGCTGAAATTGCCATCAGACCCGCACCTCCACCACCGGTACATTTGGCACGTCACCTGCCTTGAAGGATGCAACCGAGGTCTGGATGCGATCAGTGTCAAAGCGCACAGGTACGTCAAATTCAAAGCCCGCCGTCACTTCAGCACCCGTATCCGGCGGAGTTCCAAAGGTGATAATACCGGTCATCTCATCAACCTCAAAGTGGATGGTTTCAACCAAGGCATCGCCCTGAATGCCAACCTTGAGCGACCCAACAACGGGCTTTTCAATGGGGCGCGCATAATCATGCTGCCCTGACTTATAGGTCTTGATCAGCTGAAACTCGGTCTTGACCCCGTCACCCCAGGCAATCAGCTGATCCTCAAAAGCAGGTTCATCATTGGGCAGGCAGGATTTGAAATCCGACCAGTCTTTCCAGCGAAAACCGTAAAGCTGGCCGCGGCGCGCTTCAAAGAAGGCAATCAACGTCTCGACATCATCAAGCGAGCGCATGCCGACGCCTGCATCATATCGCCGCCGCGAATGTGCCCAGGGGGTGTTGCGTTCCTCAAACCCGTTAGCCAGAGTGACTATCTCGGTGCGCCGCTCTGGGCCTCCGACCGAACCGAAACTCAGGTTCGGCGGAAACCGCTCTTCGTGAAAACTCATGTGCTTACCCTCCTCAACGCAGGCGCTGGCCCCGCGCAAGCGCGCGGCCCATCTGCGCCGCAATCTGGCTTTGTGAACGTTTGAAACCTTGCACATCCGGCGTCGTGATGTTCATGGTGATGTTTACCGGTCGCGCCGAATTATTTGAGCGCACGCCAAGTTTACCGTCGCTCCCACGCGAAAGCGGCATGATCGCCTCGGCTCCGGCCTCGCCCATCAGGCCAATACCGCCGCGCATGGCGAAAGTGGTCGCGCCTGAAACAACTCCGCCACGCGCAAATGGTGTTACCCGGCCCTGGCTGAATGCTGCCCCGTTTTGAAAGGGCAAAATGCCATTTATCAAGCCTCCGACAGCCCCGGCCAGCAATCCGCCAAAATGGTCCGTTACCGGTTTGAGGGCCGCGTTATAAGCAGCATCAACCATGCTTTGTGCAACCCCACGCATCGCATCTGACAGCTTCAAGCCATCAAAGATCAGACCGTCAAACGCCTTGCGCAGACCACTGCTGATCCCACGTGAAAGCACATTCACATCTGTCCCCAGATCGGCAATGGTGGCTTGCATTTGTTTAAGCTCCATGCCGAAGGCGGCGGTCATGCTCTGGGCGCCGCCAAGGGCACTTTCCAGCGCATCAACCTGATCTTCAAAGCCGTCAATAGTGCCCAAATCAGCCATAATCTTCTCCTTCAAATTCGCCCGACCCGGCTATCTCAGCCCGGTCAGGAAATGCCTGTGCCAACTCTTCCAACCTGGCGCGCCCCATTGATGACGCGCCGCCGTCAAGCCCCAGCATCAGCATCAATTCGGAAGGGGTAAGGGCCCAGAAATCTGCTGGCGTCATCTTTAGCCTGCAAAGGCCCAGCCGCATCAGGCCGGACCAGTCGAAATGTGCAATATCAGCCATCTGTGTCTTCACCCGGCAGGGCAAAAGCCCGCGCCAGAAGCTGCCCGGCAATCTTCGCCGCCGCAATCGCCCCGCCCTCGATCTCGGCCGCAAGCAGGTCCGTACTGTTGCCCTGCCAACCGCCGCCACGCAGCCCCGCCACGATCAACGCCAACACGTCATGGGTTGAAAAACCGCCAACCTCAAAGCGCTCAACCAGCTCGATCAAAGTACCGGTCCCAAGGTTCCCCTCAAGCTCGGCCAGCGCCCCCAGCGTCAGCTTGAGCACATGGCGCTGCCCGTCGATGACCAATGCCACTTCGCCCGTCCACGCATTTGCCATTCCTAAAGCGCCGTGAAGGTCAACGCGCCCGCAGACGCCATCGACAGCTCATAAGTAGCCTCGCCATTATGCGATCCGGCATATTCCATACCGGTGATCATGAACGGTCCTTCGATGGTGCCGAAATCCGGTACAATGACCTGAAAATCCGGAACCTCACTGCCGAAAAATACTGCCCGCGCACGTTCATCCGTGGTGGCGTCCTTGAAGACACCCGAGCCCGAGATCTCCGCCGATTTCACACCGGCCCCGCCCAAAAGCTCGCGCCAGCCGCCCTGGCTTTCCAAGCTGGTTACATCGACGCTTTCAGCGTTGAAAGAAATGCGCGTGGCGCGTAGCCCCGCAATGGTCTCGAACGTGCCGGTTCCGGTCATGTCGAGCTTGATCAATAGGTCTTTGCCGTTTTGGGCAACCATAGTCATTACTCCGGTTGATATGAAAAATCAGGGGTAGAATTCAGGTATCTTCGACCCGGGCGCGAAAGCGCAGATCAATGCGGCGAACGTCGGCGCGCTGCACACGACGCGCCCGCGCCCGGTGGAAATTTAAGTAAACCAGATTGCCGCGCGCCAGCACCAAAGTGGCATCGACAAGCGCATCACTGACCGCCGCCGCCACCTCTTTTGCACCTTTGAAACCAGCCTCGTCGGTAACAACTGATACGGTGATTTCGTGCATCGCGCCCTGCCCGGTCATATCTGATTTTTCAGACACGTCCTCGGGCCCAAGGCTGACATAGGTTCCGGTAACAATTCCCGGTGGGGCGGCATCGTAAACAGCTGCACCAACCAGCCCGGTCAACGTGGCGTCGCCTTGCAGCCGCTGGTAAACCGCTTGTTGGAGGGCCGCAGAAACACCGTAACTCATGTCGATACCTCCTCTTGCGCGAAACACACCAGAAACCGTGCGTTTGTGTCGCTTTCAGTCACTGCAAGGATGCGAAAGTAACGCGAACCTGCGCGAAAGCGTTGTTCTGGTTTTGGCCGTGACGGTGCCCCGTGGGCAGCTGCCCGCACGGTAATGCGAAAGGGAATTGAACTGACAGTCAGAAACTCATCCGCCTTTTCGCGGCCCGATCCGGCCCGGATCTCGGCCCACAATTCACCCAACTCAACCCAGATTGTGGTGAAACCACCTGCCCCGTCGGCCGTTGTCTGCGGCTCTTCCAGCTTCAGCTTTCGGTTAAGGACCGGTCGCTTCATGCCGCACCTCCACCACCAAACAGGCGCACAATACGGTAACGCTGGATCAAGGATGTAACACCGTGCGGGATTTCGCCACCAGACGCGGCACCATCCGAGCGATGCTCGTAATAGTGCCCAGCAAGCAGGAATACCGCCTGGCGCAGATCAGCGGGCACGTCGCTCCACGCAGCACCAAAGCCCGCGTCAAAGACAATGATCGCGGTACCCGCAACAGGGATTGCCGGCAGTAACAGCGTCGTCGCGACCAGTCGCGGACGATGCATGTCTTGTTCCAGCACATATCGGTCTGCGGCAACAAGCTCGGACCCACCCAGCCGGTCGGTAATGGTCAGCGATGTAATTGCACTGACCGGCGCGGTTGGCAAAGCCTGTGCGGCCAGGTCACGCCATGCTGTAAGTGTCCAGCTGAAATCCCGCGTGATCAGCATCTTACCGGTGCGCGCTTCAATTGCGGCCATTGCGGCACGCAGATAGGTCTCAAGCATATCATCCTGCAACCCGTCATCGGCAAACCCGGTTCCGAGCCGCAGGTGGTCTTTAAATTCCGCGACCGGTAGGCCCAGGCCCGGCACTGTGGTCAGCTCGACTAACATCATGAATCTTCTCCGAAAATTCCGGGTCCCTCAAACATGTCCTTTTAGGTCGGGCGCACACCTTCCGCATTGCTCGGACGGAGGGGGAGCAGCTAGACAACGCGAGAATAATGGCGCGCGCCCGTGCCCGCGCCCTGCCCTAAGGCAAGGCACGAACCTGATTTCAGTGTTAGGAAACGCCAAATTTCAGCAGTTTGATCGCGGCAAAGTCACTGACATCCCCACCAACCCGTTTAGTGGCGTAAAACAGCACATGCGGCTTGGCTGAAAACGGGTCGCGCAGGATGCGAGTATCGGGACGTTCCGCAATCGTGTAACCAGCGCCGAAATCGCCAAAGGCCATCGAATAGCTGTCTGCCGCAATGTCCGGCATATCCTCGGCAATCAGCACCGGATACCCCATCAATCGTGCAGGCTCGCCCGCGGCCAAACCGTCCGACCACAGGAACCGTCCGTCAGCATCCTTCATCTTGCGAACAGCACCAGCGGTTTTTGAGTTCATCACAAAGCTTGCACCCGCGCGGTAGTCTGCCCCCAGCGCATAGGCCAGGTCAACAATGTCATCAGCCGGATCAACAGCCGAAAAGTCCCCTGAAACCCCGGTGGCGATATACCCCAGATTGCCCCAGCTCCAGCTGGCATCGTCGACCATCGTGTGGTCCAGAATGCCGGTCGGCTTATCGGCCCCGTCACCGTTGATGAAGGAAGCAGCCTCGGCGCGGGCGAACTTGTCGGCCACGCGACCTGCCATCCAGGCCTCGATATTGAAAGCACTGTCATCCAGCAAGCGTTGTGAGATTTTCGGCATCGCCGAAAGCTCGTGCAGCGGGATCGATATGCGGTCAATGGTCGGCGTACCGGTCTCGGTGGTTGAGGTCGTCTCATCAGCCCAACCGGAACCCAGATCAGACTGGTCGATCAGCACGTCATAGGCGGTGCCTTCAACATTGACCACATTGGCCAGCTGACGGATGGAAGCACTTGAGATCAGGGTGCTGGCAATGGTTTCAGCTGTTTCCGGGTCAACCAGATAACCACCATCGGCGGAAACCGTGGTCGACATCGCTTTGCCTTCCAGATCAAGACCACGCAGGGCATCGTCGTCACCCGAACGCAGATAGGCTTCAAAGGCTTTCTGGTGGGGTGCTTCGAATTCCGCAGCGGCGGCAAGGGCCGGACGGGTATGGGTTTGAGATTTACGATCCAGCATGGTCAGTCGCTCTTCCTGTTGTTGCAATTTGGTGTCAATGTCATCGTGAAAGGTTTTGATATCGCTCATGAAACCGGCCAGCGCGGTCTTCACCTCCGCAGCCGGGGACGGCGCGGCGGGAAAAGCCGTTTTGCCCTGAGCTTTAGTCTCTGTCTTGCTCATCATTTAGTCCTGTTTTGAAGGGTAAGATCGCTGGCTTGACTTCCCAAGGCCAGCATGTGGCGCGCATCTTCAATTGACACGGCCAGGTCGCGCAAGGCGGCATCGCTATCGGGCATCTCGCCCTTCGATCCCACCCGCGCATCAGGCAGCATCGGAAAGGTCACAAGCGACACTTCCCAAAGCTCCAGTTCATTCAAGAGCCGCTGGCCCTTGTCATTCTTTGTCGCCCGTCTGGTGCGGTAACCAATTGACAATCCGTCAATCGCCCCGGCCCCGATAAGGGCGGCGGCCTCGCGGCCTTTTTCAACTTCGCTCAGGATACGGCCCTTGACGTAAAGTCCGCGCGCGTCTTCACGTACCTCGTCCCAGATACCAATCGGCTGGGTCGGATCATGCTGCCACAGCATTTTTACCCGCCCGCCCTTGGCCTCCAGCTTCTTCAAACTGTTGGCATATGCGCCCTTGACGACAACATCGCCGCCCTTATCGGCCTTCCCGAAGAAACTGGCATAACCTTCGATCTGCACGCCATCCTTGAGCGTCTCAATGTCGCCAAGACGGGCGAATTTGTGCTCCAGCCCAAAGTCACTTTCAAATTCACTCATGTTTCATTCCTCGTCATCTGCCAGCTTCGGCAGGCCAAGCAGGTTGCGCTTTTCCGCGTCGGTCAAAAACGATGCTCCGGCCACCCGTTTCCATTGCTGATCACGCTCAACCGCCAGCGCGGGCACCTGATCAAGATCGGGTTTCAGCGTCACATCTTCACCGCCAAAACCTGACAGCCACGCCCCGACACTGGCCGCGACCCGTGTCACCAAGGGCACGACCGTCAGCCGGTAAAAGGCGCGGTTTGCTTCCTGGTAATTGGCGTAAGTTGCGTCGCCGGGAATGCCGATCAACATCGGCGGCACCCCGAATGCAGTGGCAATTTCGCGCGCTGCCGCCTCTTTAGTTTTCTGAAATTCCATGTCCGAGGGGCTAAAACCCATCGGTTTCCAATCCAGCCCGCCTTCAAGCAACATCGGCCGCCCGGCATTGCGCGCACCAACATGGTGGCTTTCCATTTCGCACAGCAAACGATCATACTGATCAGATGACAATTGAGATTGCCCGTCCGCGCCATTATAGACAATCGCCCCCGAAGGCCGCGCCGCGTTATCTAACAGCGATTTTGACCAGCGCGACGCGGAATTGTGCACATCCACCGCCGTGGCAGCCGCCAACATCGGCGAAAGGCCGTAGTGATCGTCCTGCGGGTGAAAGCTCTTGATATGGCAGATCGGCGAAAAATCCTCGCCTGCCGCGAACCGGTGTTTGCGATTGCCGACCTTGTATTCATAAGCCACCGGCCAGCCATCGGCGCCGGGGATCAGGCTCATCCGGTCTGAACGCAGCACGTGCAGCTCGCCCGGTATGCCGGTCTCGGCACCAACTGCCTCGAGGTAACCGTTTCCCGAAAGCAGCATCTGACCATAAAGCGCCTCAAACAGCTCGGCGCGGCCCTGGGCGACATTCGGGTGCCGGATCAGATCCATCACCGGATGTACCTCATAACGGCGCTCATTATCCTGCAGCACCAGAGGCAAGGCGGCAGCGGCCTCGGCAATCAGTTTGACGGCGCGAAACCCAACAGGATTGGCCACGAAACCGGTGCGTGTCAGGCTAACTGTATCGCGCGGGCTCCACGCCACCCGACCCGAGCTTTGATAGCCAACGACCCGGCCGGTGGCCGAGGCTTTGGCTTCGGGCACACCTGCCGCTCCACGCCGTAGAAAGTCAAAAACCATTCTCAAAGCTCCTTGCTCTCGCCTGTTGTCTGGCGCCAAGCCACACCTCTCCCTCGCGCCCGCAAAGGCGTCTGGGAATTATCATTTTCGGTTCAACCCGGCTGGCGTTAAACTCGCGCTCCGGGGGTCGCATTCGTTTTCGGTGTCTGGCCCTCCCCAAGGAGTATTGCGGGGCGCCTCTTTCCGATGAATGCACTCTCGTACAAAGGGTTAAAAAGGCCTTTAACCCAGCGTACGCACCTGCGGCCTGCGCCAATGGGCAGCGGGGTCGATCATCAGATCAAACAACGCCCAGACAAGGGCGTCCACCCGGTCGGGGCTGCCTTTGCCTTCATAGCCCTGGGTGGTAATGCGGCACATCTGTTCTTCAAGCTGGCCCAGATCCCGCAAATGCGAAACCCGCCCCTGCTCATACAAGGCCGCCACAGGTTCAGCCCGCGCCACCTTGCCCTTGGCGGCCCGCACCGCCTTGAACGGCACCAATGGGTCAATCTGGCGGATCACGCTTTCCACCATATCACCACCCTGATTGACCTCAGCCACCAGCCTGTCCGCTCCATGGCGCACCATTGCATCAAGTGCCGCCTGCGCCCATTCACTGGGCGACGCTGCAGCTATAGTGGCGTCTTCCAGCACCACCGCGCGCCAGGTCCCCGGCGCACCGTCCGTGGTCGCCCCAACCACGACAATACCACACTCATCAGATCCCTTATGCCCGGTTACAGGCGGATCCACGGCCACCACGATCCGACCCAACTCGGGTGCCACATCCAACCGCGCGGCCTCCAAGGCCGAAGATGTCCACAACGCGCCCTCGGCATCCTCAAGCAGCACGCCATCCAGCTCCTGACGTCCCAGCCGGGTGCCCGCATATCGCGTCCGTACTTCTTCAAGAAAGCTCTTCGCCAGATAGGCCCGGTTGGCCTCGGTCGGCGCATGAGTAGATACGGTCGACGAATTGGCGAGGATCTTTTTCAACACGTCCACATTGCGCGGTGTTGTGGTAATGACCTGACGCGGATTTTCCCCCAGCCGCAGACCAAATTGCAGCATATCCCAGGTATCTTCGGCCTTTTTCCACTTGGCCAGTTCATCCACCCAGGCCGCATCGAACTGAGGCCCCCGCAGACTTTCAGGCTCATGCGCTGAAAACACCTGCGCAACCGCGCCATTGGGCCACAGCAGCCGTTTGCGGCTGGCCTCCCATTTTGGTTTCCGGTCAGGTGGCGAACAGGCCAGAATGCCACTTTCACCGAAAATCATCACCTCGCGCACCTGATCCATAGTCTCGCCAACCAAAGCAACCCGCTTTGAGCGCCCGGGATCCAATGGCGATGCGCCCTCGACCTCGCTGCGCACCCATTCCGCCCCGGCCCGGGTTTTACCGGCCCCGCGACCACCCAAAATCACCCACGAGCGCCAGTTGCCATCGGGCGGTAACTGATGTTCCATTGCCCAGAATTCAAAAAGATATGGTAACGCCATCAATGCGCCGTCACTCAGGTCAATCAGGAATTTCTTCTGGTCCTGCGGCGTCGCGCAGGCAAGACAATCGGCGCCCGATCTCGTCACGCGCCGCATCAAGGTCGAGGGCGAAGTCATGGACGACGCCGGATGCTTTCTTACGGAACTGCTCAATTTTGTACCTTTCTTCAAATAATACCTGCATGGCTTTGCGGGCTTCCAATGCGGTCTTTGCCACTTCCGACCCGCGCACCCCTCCGGCCGTGTCCAGATCCTGCAAATGTTCCTCGAACAATTGCAGCGCACGACCAAAATGGTTCTCTGCGATCGTCAAAGCCTCTTCAGGGCTTAATCCCTCCCCTTTTGGGGTTTCATTCGTCATGTATTGGGTTTGCCTCTCATGCTCTTATCCGCACGAGTGAGATAAAAAAAACGGTTACGGAGCTTTACACTCCGGACCGCCTGTCGATCTCTCCTAGCCTGCAACAACCTATACGGGCAAACGTGCGCGATGTCAAATCCTGCGCGCCGCGCGCCGCGCGCTAATACAATGATTTATTAAGATTATTCCAATTCATCTTGGCTGAAATACTCCCGGGGCTTGGGGGCAGCGCCCCCAATCTAAACCAAGAATAAAGCGTGCCGCAGGCACTCAATCTGGCAACACCTACTCGCCCGCGCGTTCGGCCTCAATAGCGCGCCACGCGGCCACATTGCGGTTATGTTCGGCCAATGTTGCTGCAAAAGCATGCCCGCCTGTACCGTTGGCCACAAAAAACAGGTAATCCGTCAATGCAGGGTTCAGGGTTGCCTCAATCGCCGCCAGCCCCGGATTTGCAATCGGTGCAGGCGGCAGACCTTCGATGACATAAGTGTTGTATTCAGTGTCAGAGCGCAGCTCGCTTTGCCTCAGCCCCCGCCCCAAAGCGCCGCGCCCATTTGTTAGGCCATAAATCACTGTTGGGTCGGTCTGCAACTTCATGCCTCGGTTCAAGCGGTTCACGAACACGCTGGCAACCTGTCGGCGCTCACCTGCTAATCCGGTTTCCTTTTCCACGATCGAAGCCATGATCAGCGCCTCTTCAGGGCTGGCATAGGGCAAACCATCGGCGCGGTTGGCCCATGCCTCGGCCAGTCTGAGTTCCTGAGCCGTCACCATGCGCGCCAACAGCTCGGAACGATCCGCACCGGTGCTGACTTCATAACTATCAGGGGCCAGCATACCTTCCGGCGGTAGCGTACTGACCTCACCGGTTAAAAACTCGGCCTTCCTCAGCGCATCAACGATCTGCCAGCTTGTCGCCCCTTCCGCCAAAGCGATGCGGTAACGCGTACCGGCATCATCGCGCAATCGGGTGTAATCTGCTGGTAAATCACCCTCTCCGGGCGTGAACTCGGCACGGATCGAAAAACGCTCGCTCACCGGGTCCAGTTCGCGTACCTGGATCTGGCTGCGCAAAACTCCTATGCGGTAAACAATCTCGGACCCGCAGGTCGAGGCACCGCCACGGGTGACAATATCGACAATCTCGGCCATCGACGCTCTCTCTTGCACCAAGAATGACCCTGCCTTCAATTGCGGCGACTTACCGGTATATTGCACACCCATTCGAAAAATCGACGAGCTCGAAATGGCCCCGGCCTCTGCCAGATCCTCGCTGACCCGGTTGAAGTTTGACCCGCTTTCAACCTTTAGGCACATAGCCTGCGCCAATGGCCCGGCATCTGAATACTGCCGCTTACCCCAGGCCACCATGCCGCCAAGTACCAACAGCAAAATAACAAAAAGGGTTAGAGCATTCGAAGCAATGTTGCGCCACATCAATCCTTGACCTCACCCATGATCA
>JAAEUB010000506.1 GCA_024227755.1 Paracoccaceae bacterium
CCGGCGGTGCGTCGGGACTGGGCAGAGCTTTGGCGCTGCGCTGGGCGAAAGCAGGGGCCGATGTAGTCATTGCCGACATTCATGCCGAGCGCGGTGAGCAGGTGTTGGCTGAACTTAAAGCGCTGGGTGCACAAGCCTGGTATGTTCATTGCGATATTCGCAGCGACGCAGAGGTAATGGCATTAACCGAACGCGTCGGAGAAATCTGGCCGTCGGTGGATTTACTGATCAACAACGCTGGGGTGGCCACCGCCGGCAGTCTGCTCGAGGAAGACATTGAACAGTGGGCCTGGGTGTTGGATATTAACGTGCTTGGCGCAGTGCGCATGACTCGCGCCATGTTGCCGTTGTTAAAAGCACAGGGTGGCGGTTATTTACTGAACGTGGCATCCCAGGCGGGCATTACCGCCGCCCCGGTAATGGCCTCATACAACGCCAGTAAAGCCGCGATTGTGAGCTTTTCTGAGACCATGCGGCTGGAACTGATTGATGCCAGGATTGGTGTCAGTGTGTTGTGTCCGGGCTTTTTTAAAACCAACCTCGATGAGTCAGTGCGCAGCGCCAACCCGGCCATGAAAGGAGTGGTAACCCGATTGCTGGACAAAGCGCAGGTTAACGCTGATGATGTGGCCAATTGCGCATTTGACGGCGTACAGGCAAAGCGCTTTATGTTGCTGAGCCATAAAGAGGGCGCTAAGGCATATCGCATTAAACGCTGGTTCCCGCAGTATTACTTAAAAATGATGGCCGACCACACCAAACGGTTACGGA
>JAAEUB010000507.1 GCA_024227755.1 Paracoccaceae bacterium
CCTAGTCCAATTTCACGACGCTTGCCACGAATGGTAATACGCTGAACCCAGGAACGCGTACCGGTTGGTTTCACCAGCAGAAAAAGCCCCAGCCCTTTGCCATCGTGATATTTACCCGGTTCTTTTATCGAAGCCACAAAAGCCGCCGTAAGGGCTTTCCGTGCTGTGCGAGCCATTCCAGTTCCCCCTCTCGTTCCCCCTTAAGATGGGGGAATAAGCTGGAACTTACAAGGCTTTGTTGGAACCTATGTCCTTTATAAAGCGTGTTATCACAATGTGTTATAAGACTACTTCGGAATTTTCTGGAACTGCAAACGGCGCTTCCCCAGTGCGCCACTACCTTTTTATAAAATGTTTGATAACACGGTTACCCTTCTGCGCGGGGGTTAGTCGCCGTTGCCAAGAAGCTGTTGCAATGCTTTTGCAGCCTCATTCTGAAGTTGTTCTTCCAATGTTGCCGGGGCTTCGCCTTCAGCTCCGCCATCCTGCGGAAGCTCTATGCCAAGGGCGTCGGTGATGGCTTCGGTTGCGCGTTCTTCCAGCACCTCAAGTTCGTCGCTCAGTTCCTGTTCAGCCAGCGCTTCGAGATCGAGGTTGAACTCGGGATCACCCCAGCTTCCCGTGACTAGCAGCGGCACCCGCAAACCGTTTTGATCCCCTTCGGTATAGAGAACCCGCGGGATGATGGAATAGTCCAGCACCTGCCTGCCCACACCAACGGTGCCCGAGCCGGTCAATTCACCAAAATCGGCCACCATGATAAGATCGTCATTGCTGACGACACCGGCCTCCATGGTGAAGCTCGCAGTGACGCTGTTATAGACGGTTTTTTGCCCTTCGCCCTGGTATGAAGTGTCGAGATTGAGAAGCATACCGCCAATATCCAAGCCAAGGATTGCACCCTGTCCGAACTCGACTGCACCTGAACCAGAAAGTGAATTCATCAATGTATTCATGTCATTGCCGATGACAAGGAACTTCACATGCCCTGACCCCAGGCCTTCAAGACGATCAAGGTCTGCAAATTCGGTCAGAAGCGGTTTGAGCTGGACATTGGTGGCGTTCAGATCCCCCCCCATCGACAGGCCACCGCGGCCATTGATCACATATTCGCCGGAAACAGACCCACCATAGGCCGTTACATTGCGCAGATTTACAACCATCCGCCCGGCCGTCAAACCCGCGTGAATGTCGGTGCTACCCAGGGTCAGGACGCCCAGATCCAGACCTGCGAGGGTAAGGGCAACATCTGCGTCAACGCTGTGAAGGGCGCTTACATCAATTGTATCACGCGACCAGCCTGCCGGGCTTTCAACCCCGCCCTCGCCCCCGGTAAGCCCCGAAAGGTCAAGGCTGTCGCCCTGCAGCCGCGCGCGTATCATGGGCCGTTCACCTTCCAGCGAAACATCGATCGCGCCTAAAAGGCGGTTGTCGTCAAAAACCAGGTTCATCTCGGAAAGATGAATTGCTCCAGCTGCATCCATCGCCAGTTTCCCGGCCGCTGCCAGGTGATCGCGACCCAGGCCAAGCGGAAGTTCTGGCGCAGATTGCCCAGCCAAAGACATGAGCGGGCCGAGATCACGGGTGTCCACAGATAAGTCGCCATTGACCACCATTGGGGAAAGGCCAACCAATCCGCCAAAGCCAACCTCACCACCGTCCCAGCCAAGCTCAACATCCGCGCGTGTCGCCTCGCCCTCTAAAAGTGGGCCGATCCCCTCGATCGTGGTTGCGAACGAGAAGACTGTTCCGTTCACGCCAGCATGGCCTTCCAGGCTGAATGTCTGGTTGGGCGAAGGCAGATGCAACGTCAGGGCCAGATCCTCGGCGCTATACTCAATGCCGCTCGTCAAATCGCGGTAAAGAACCGAGCCCCCGACAATTTTGGCCTCGTCGAGAGAAAAGCCAGCCAGTCCCCCGTCCTCGCCATGTTGCGAGGTATCATCGCTGGAACCAAACTCCCAACTAACCGCGCCATCGGTGTTCTTGATGAGGATGATTTCCGGATTGGTCAGTTCAAGTTTCTGTACGCGGACGTCCCCGGAAAAAAGACCCCTCAGTGCGACGCCGATATCCAGCCTTTCGGCACGCAGCATCGGACCTTCCTCAACCCATGCCGGATTGCCAATCTCAATTTCCTCAACATAAAGACCAAGAGCGGGATAAATCGAAGGCCGGATTTTGCCGGAAACAACAAGGGTTCGCCCTGTGGCGTTTTGAAACTGATCGCCAACCAGGGCAATGATCCGGTCCGAGGGAATAAGAAACAGGGCACCGATGGCAATGGCCAGCAGAGCCAATAGCACGATAGCAATCCGAATGATCCAGCGCATAGTGATATTCTACCTTGTCTGAGATACTAAACCTTTTTCCCCTACTGGTGCAGAAATTTCAAATTAAATTGTCCACACCCGCCAACTGGACGCGTGCACGGCAGAAATTGGCTTATCGGTTGGTGTCTTGCTCTTGCGGCTACATTCAGGCGAAAACCTATGGCTTGATCACCAATTTGCCCCGAACCTCGCCTTGCCCCGTGCGTCGCAAGGCATCAGGTACGCCTGAAAGCGGAAGCACTGCCTCAAGCTGTGGGGTGATATTCCCTTCAACGGCCATGCGCGCGACGCGTCCGGTCAGTTCCCGCCCGGATGGAACAATTAACGTGCCGATGAATTTGTCCTGCAACCTAAAACGCAAGCCCCCAAAAACCAAAGACAGAAGGACCCGTATCCGTCCACCCAAAGCCTTATAGGAACCGCCCTTTGGCAGCGCCTTGGCGATTTGCCCGGGTCCACGGGAGGCGACCATGTCAAGAATTCTGTCCCATTTGGCACCGGATTTGGTGAAATCAAGCTTGCGGTAGTCGATCACCTCATCAGCCCCAAGAGACCTGAGCCAATCCGTCTTTGTGGCGTTGTCGACAGCCGTTACATGCGCGCCAGCCGCTTTTGCCATTTGCAGCGCCATTGTGCCCGACCCGCCGCCCGCTCCGTTGATTAAAAACTTGCAGCCCTTTGTCAGGTCTTCTGTCCCAGTCACAGCAATACCACCAGCCTGAGGTAGGCATGCCGCGACCTCGTCAGTAAGGCCATCGGGCACCATTGCCAGTTCAGAGGCGCGAACACAGACATATTCGGCAAAACCACCACGGGTCATAACAAAATCACCCATCACCCGCTGCCCCAGATTCAGATCGGTAACGCCAGAACCGATCTTATCGACCAGACCAACAATATCCGAGCCCAGCACTTTCTGCTTTGGCCGTAGCAACCCGCCTGCGAGCCGGGCATAGAACGGGTCCCCAATCAGATATTCCCAGTCTGAAAGGTTTACAGCACATGCCAAAACCCTGACCCGCACCTGTCCTTTGCCCGGCTCCGGCACCGGAATGTCGGCAAGTCGAAGCTCTTGCGGCCCGCCGTAGCGATCATAAACCACAGCTCTCATCATTGGCTCTGACATCCGGCACCTTCCCATCACGAACGCATCAACAGGGTGCGTGACGCCGCTTCATTTCATGCCTAATTAAATCTCACCCCGATGTTTTGGGTGAAATGCCTTAGAGGCATTCGCCAATGGAACCTTTGGCGCAGATGCGTCCGTCCGTCCATGTGGCGTTTTCAAGCTTGGCCTCGATCAAAATCGCACCGAAAAGATTGGCACCAAGCAAATTGGCCCCGCGCAAGTCAGCGTCCAGCAGATTAGCATTGGACAGATTTGCCAGTGTCAGATTAGCGTCGCGCAAATTGACAGCATGCAAGTGCGCGCGCTCCAGGTTTGCCAATGTCAGGTCTGCACCTTCAAGGCTGGAAAGCTGCAATATCGCACCAGAAAGGTTTGCCCGCGACAGGTTTGCCTGATCCAGACGCATTGTCGGCATGGATGCATTTTGCATGTCCACCCCAGCCATATTCGCGCCGATGCGTACTGCCCCGGTGCATTGTGCGCCTGGCTCGAATTTGCAGATTGTGTTTACATCCTGATCCGGACTGATTTCATCGGTCCAGGCCTGAACGGTTACCGTCGTTGACAAAATAACCGCTATGCCGCCCAGGGCGGTCAGAAACACGCGATTTAGCATCGCTCTCTCCTTGTTGTTTTTGTTTCATCCGGTATTTCCCGAATGGGTTTGTTGATCAGGTGAGCGTGGCATATTTTGGCGTTTTGTACAAATCCACACGTCCTGGCACCGAGCCTGACTATTTTACTGCGGTTCTGCCGTCAAATGGTAACCGAGCAATAATTATTGCATAAGCCAGCATTAATATAATATGTCTTTTTCAGGTGTTACATTAACATTTCTTACGTAAGGCGGGAAAATGTCCATTCGGATGCTCAAAACGCTTGTTGCCGTTGGTGAACACGGCACGTTTTGTGCCGCAGCGGATGCTGTTTTTGTCAGCCATGCGGCGGTAAGTCAGCAAATGAAAGCACTTGAAGAAGAATGGCAGGTCACAATTTTTGATCGCTCCAACAGGTCGCCGTCGTTCACCCCGATCGGGCGGGCATTACTGGTCAAAGCGCAGGAAGTGGTCCGGGCATATGACAACATCTTGCCCTCGATCATTGGTGATGACGGACTGAAAGGTGATTTTCGCCTGGGGGCCGTTCCGACAACATTGAACGGTCTGGTGCCCGCGTCTATTGCAGGGCTAAAGGCTTCGTTCCCGGACCTTCACATCGGTCTTTTCCCTGATCTGACGACCTCTTTGATCATGCAGATAAAGCGCGGCACCTTGGATGCTGCGATTGTAACCAAACCCAATGTCATGCCTGCCGAAATGGGATGGATGGAAATTGCTGAGGAAAATCTGGAACTAATTGCCTCAAAGGAAACAATCGGCGATGACCCCGTTCATCTGCTCAAAAACGCACCGTTCATCAGGTTTTCGCGGGATGCAGTTGTCGGGCGCCTTATCGAGGCGTGGCTACAAGAGAGCACAATCGCGGTGACTGAAAGTATGGAACTTGAAGGTCTAGAGGCGATTTCAAGCATGGTCATGAGCAATCTTGGCGTTTCGATTGTACCGGTACGCTGTGTGCGTGCGCAAAATGCGTTGCAACTGAAACACTTGCCGCTGCCGCAAAGCGCGCCGGTACGGCAATTGGGCCTGATCTATCGGTTGGACAACACAAAACCCCGGGTCATTGAAGAGGTCCATAAAGCGCTGCTTGAGGCTGTACAAATTGGCGTATTCCCAGCAGATGAAAAAGAGGGGCGCTAGTGTCGTTCTGGATTATTCTTTGCATGGGGGCCGTCGCGGGCGGGTTCATTAACGGGCTTGCGGGGTTCGGCACATCGCTTTTCGCGCTGGGCTTTTGGTTGCAGATCCTGCCACCGGCACAGGCCGTCTCAATTGTTGTGATAATATCGGTTATAAGCGGCATTCAGGGGGTCTGGATTGTACGCCATTCTATCCTTGACCAACCCAGGCGGCTGGTGCGGTTTTTATTACCCGCTTTACCGGGCATCCCCATCGGGGTGGCCTCGCTTGCGTTGCTTGATCCCATTGTCTTGAAACTGCTGATCGCCGGTTTTCTTGTTCTTTATGGCGGCTTTTTTACCTTTCGCCGGGCATTGCCAAAGCTTGAGAAACCCACGCCCCTTGTGGACGTTGTTGTTGGTTTTCTTGGCGGAGTGATGGGTGGCGCGGCCTCACTATCGGGTGCATTGCCAACAATGTGGTGCGCCCTGCGCCCCTGGAGCAAAGGCGAAACCCGCGCGGTATTACAGCCCTTCAATGTTGTCGTATTGGCGCTTGCCGGTGTTATCTTTGCGCTCAAAGGTGCCTATAACCGCGAAACGCTGTGGCTGATTGCAATCGCCCTTCCCGTCGCCATGATATCTGCACAGGTCGGCATCTTTGTGTTCAAGCGTTTAAACGATGACGGATTTCGCAGATTGCTGATTAGTATGATGTTTGTATCCGGTGTGGTCCTGCTTTTGCGTGAATTACTGTGACCTCGGTTTCAATTAGCCAATCAACTCGTCATTCCTGTCGTCGGTTTCGCCAAACCGTTTCAGAACTGCAGGTCTGGTGCCCTCATAAACCCGCGTAATTTTTTCGCTGATCCGGGCATTTTCGCGTTCAAACAGGCAATTTCCCTCCAGATCGGAGGCCACGATAAACGGGCCCATATGGTTGCATTTGATCACCCACATTGCTTGCGCCAGTCCCAGTTCCTCGTGCCAGTGAACCGCTTCCACCTTTTCAACACCGCGTCCCAAAAGCGCCCCGGTCCCATACCCCACAGTCGACAGGTATACGGCCCCGTTTGGCACGAAGTATTCCTTGTAGTCCTTGGATGACATGCCACCCTTGCCGATAATCAGTTTGGCACCGGTTTTCGCCATCCATTCCGGCAACCATTTGGCAAACCGGAATGACGCTGTGGCGGTAACCGCGCCCATGTCAAACGTGCCGTCCTCGCGAATTGCAGCAGCGGGCGAACAATGAAAATTGGCGGCACTTTGCGAGGGCAGCTCCTCCGGAATGTTAGCCTTCACTTCAAGCGCACGCATATATACGCCCTCGCGGGCAGTATACATCAGCCCGTCCAGATAGACGATATCACCAAGGCGCAAGCCCGCGATGTCATGGGCTGAGGGTGTGGTGCTTAGGGTGATATGACGCGGTTTCATTGGCTTGCCTCAATGGTATCTGCGGGCCACTCGACGGTCTCGCGGCGCTGATAGGCTGTGAACCAGTTAGGGTCCGTCCTGTATTCGACCCGCCCGTCATCATATACCCGCGCCACTGCGCGCCGGGAGCTAAGGCAAAACGCATGTACTGACATCTGCATACCGCCAGTATGACAAAAGCCCACCTCGATATTGGTATCGATCACCATGTTTTTGCCGACAAACCCCATTGCCCCCATACCAATCGAATTACCCAGTTCCTTTAGTTCGTCCTCAAGCTCGGCAATTCTTGGGTCTGGGTTGCGGTCACCAACGACGCGCAAACAGGCGGCGCGCTTGCCCAACACCATGCAGGTATCCTTGCCGCCACCCAACCCGATACCGATGATTGCGGGCTGGCAGGCAAGACCGCGTTTGCCAAACGCCACCAGACAATCAAGGTAAAACCGTTTGATCCCCTTGATCCCGTCGGATGGAAACAACATGCGGTAATCAGTTCCGAACAATCCACCCTTGTGCACGGTAATCAGATCAATCCAACTGCCCGCCGGTTCAAAGCCGTATTCAATTTCCGGAGCATTAATTCCGACGTTGTTATTGTGATCGGTGCGCCACAACGGGTGGACCCGGTTGGGGCGCAGCGGCACCCCATCGGTGCGGTTTGCCGTGGCGCGGCGCAAAGCAGCCTCCAGCGCCACCGGTCCGCCGTCAATCTGTGCTTCGTTGCCCATTTTGACATACCATCGCGGAGTGCCGGTATCACCACACATGGCGCGACGATCTTGCTTGGCGGCTTCGTAATTCTCAAGCATCGCCGACAGGACAAATGACGATAACTCACCGTCTTCGCTTTTGGCCGCGGCTTGTAACCCCGCCAGATAATCGTCGGGAATTTCGATGGCGGCTTTGTCCATCAGGGTTTCAGCGGTCTTTTGAAGAAGATCAATGGATATCATTTAGGTCCCCCCAACAAGCGTTTCCGGCTCGCCCTCGGGTAAAACTGTTTCGCCGGGTTTGACTATTGTGAATTCCACCTGCTCACGGCTGACGTTGACCGCGTCGCCGTTTTTGCGCGCGACAGTATAATATGAGGCACCAAGTTCCCCCGCCTCGGGAAAATCTTCGCGGTAATGCGCCCCGCGTGAGTTTTCGCGCATCAGTCCGGCCCTGGCGATGACGTCGGAAATCTCGGTTAAAGATGCCAGGTTCAGCCAATCATGCCACGTCAGGTTAAACGCCAGATTGGACGCGTCCACCCCAACCTCCAAAAGCTCGTCGGCCACTTCGCCCACCCGGATCACGCCGCGCTGCATGCCTTCGCCGGTACGCATTACCCCGACGTCTTCCCACATGATTTCCTGCAACTTCTGACGCAGTTCTGCGATGTTTGCGTGTCTTTTTGCAAACGGCCTCTGGGCGCGGTCAACCTCGGCACTTAAAACCTGTTCATCAGGGTCACGCAGACTTGC
>JAAEUB010000508.1 GCA_024227755.1 Paracoccaceae bacterium
GGGAAGTTTTTTTGAACGCCTCGATCACACGGCCATCCTGCCTGGGATGCTGGGGACGCGCACTCAAATGGGAAAAGCCCAGATCGTGCAGGATTTGCGAGACCCAGCGCTCGCCATACTCAACCCCAAAGCGGTGCTTGATCACAGCCTGAAGATCAACCCGGCGCCAACGCACCACACCGTCATTCTGGATGTCTGGACCCTGTTCCACAATCCTCGCCAGTTCGTTCAACTGAGCATCGGAAAGCCGGCGCGCGGGGCCGGGCGACCAGCAGTCAAGAAGACCCTCAGGGCCGTCCCGGTTAAACCTGATCACCCAGCGGCGCAACGTCTGGCGATCCATGCCGCCAACACATGCTGCCTCAGTCCGGCTCATCCCGTCATAAACCGCAGCAACCGAAAGCAAACGGCGGGTCTGGTTGCTGTCCCCACAGCGACGCGCAAGAGAACGCAAGCTCTCCGCGTCATAATCGGCGCGCAAAGATAAAGCAGCTGGCATGGCAAATCCCCTTTGCCACTCTTGAATCAGACTGCAGATGATTTGAAAACCCAGAGAGATTCAAACTTCAGTGCCGCTGGTATTATGTGGATGCCCACATCAATAATCACAATCGGGCCGCCCGGAACCTCGCCGACAAACACCATCA
>JAAEUB010000509.1 GCA_024227755.1 Paracoccaceae bacterium
CAAAATCGGCCAGTTGGAGTTTCGCGCACCCGACGAAGTGCGTTTTCCGGCTTTGAGGCTTGCACGCGAGGTCATGGCGGCGGGAGGATTGTCCGGTGCGGTGTTCAATGCGGCGAAAGAGGCGGCACTGGCTGCCTCCATCGCAGGTGAAATCGGACTCATGGATATGGCGCACGTGGTGGATAATGTGCTTGAGCGCGGCCATGCCTCTGCCATATTGACCCTTGAAAATGTGCGCGCGGCAGACCAGATAGCGCGCAGGCAGGCGCGTGAAATCATCAGCGCCGGGATTTAAGGCGTTGCGCGGTTACACTGGGTCACCCCCCCTCAACCGCTTATCGTTCGCAACATAGTCAGGTTTTGAGAGTTTCGCCTCATTTCCTGAAGCAGAAATAACGCGAAACATGTAGGAGGCAGTTTTGGACCTGATCGGGTTTGTACCGCAATTTAACTCTCTGGCGCTGACTCTTATCGCCTTTGTCGTGGCGCTGACCGTTATCGTCGCCATCCATGAATACGGGCATTATATTGTCGGGCGCTGGACCGGGATCAAGGCTGATGTTTTCTCAATCGGTATTGGGCCAGTATTGACCTCGCGTACAGATAAACACGGCACGCGCTGGCAAATCGCCGCCTTGCCGGTAGGTGGGTATGTGAAATTTCGCGGTGACGCCAATGCGGCCTCGGCCGGGACCGACGAAGAAGCGATGCTGGGGCTTACGGATGCGGAACGCCGCGCCACGATGCCCGGCGCGCCCGTCTGGGCGCGTGCGCTGACAGTGGCTGCAGGCCCGGTTTTCAATTTTGTGCTGTCGATACTGGTATTTGCTGGATTTTTTATGATGACGGGGGTGGCAACCGATCCTCTGACCGTGGCCTCGGTGCCCGAGATTGCCGGATATGAAGACAGCTTGCGCCCCGGCGATGAAATCTTGGCGGTCGATGGCGTGCAGATGCCACCGCTTGAGGGGATTGGCGACTTTGTCGCTGCCTTACCCGCCAAAAGCCCGCTGGAATATCTTGTGCGCCGCGATGGCATGGAACAAAGCGTACTGGCGCTACATCCGTTTCCGGCAATTGTTCAGGGTGTAACCCCGTCTTCGGCCGCAGATGATGCAGGTCTTGCCGAAGGGGATTTGATTACCCGCGCCAACGGGGACGCTGTTTCCAGCTTTTTCGAATTGCAGGATGTGACAAAAGCGGGGCAGGGCGATGCGATTGCTTTGGATGTTCTTCGCGGTTCACAAAATCTGGAATTCACACTGACGCCACGACAAATGGACCTGCCATTGGCCGATGGCGGCTTTGAGACCCGCTATCTCATCGGTATCAGGGGCGGATATCTGTTTGAGCCCGCAACCCGAATGCCAGGCATTGTTGAGAGCCTTGGCTCAGGCGTGGATCAGACGAAATTCATCATCACCGCCTCGATCTCGGGGCTTTATCATATGGTGAAGGGCAGCATTTCAAGCTGCAACCTGCGCGGACCGATCGGTATCGCTCAGGTTTCAGGCCAGGCCGCGGCGCAGGGTCTTGGTGATTTCATCTGGTTTATCGCCGTCCTTTCGACTGCGGTTGGACTGTTGAACCTGTTCCCGATCCCGATCCTTGATGGCGGGCATCTGGTGTTTCATGCGTGGGAGGCCGTGACCGGCAAACCACCTGCTGACTGGGCCATGCGCATCCTGATGACAATTGGCCTGGTGCTGGTTCTTGGCCTGATGGCGTTTGGGCTTACCAACGATTTGTTCTGCCCTTAAGATTACTGCCAAAATACCCGCATTGCAGCAAGGCGTTTCGAAACGCCTTGAAAGCGGTTTCGAAACCGCTTTTGCGCGGGCTTTGCGGCTTGGGTCCTGTTCCAGGTTGCTGCCCTGAAAATGTCACATTTAGGCTGAGCTACTGCCTTATTACGCCTCTAGGCAGAAAATAACGAAAAATACCGGGACTAAGACAAATGGAACATATTCATCAAGGTTACCGCGGGCTTACGATTTTGGTCGGTGTCAACTGGGACCGTCTGTTTTTTGTCGGCTCTATCGTTTTGGCGCTGGGTGCCGGTGCATTTTTGGGAACATTGATCGTCTGAGGACGTCATTTCCAGCAAAAATTCTACTTTTTTGCAAGTGAAGCCCGGCGACATATGGCCGGGTATAAAGAAACGCTCCCTCAGGGGGGCGTTTCTCACTTTGACAAGGTCATTCAGACCAAGTACTTAACTAGGTACTGGGATGTTTGAATGAAAGAACACAATATGGGCGATTTTGAGGGGTATGACACTCGGGGCCGAATAAACGGCTTTTCGGGAGGTCAAATCGGGGTCAGAACACTTTTTCAACGGATAGTTTTTGTTGTATTTCTGGCTCTTACGAGCATCGCGGCGATATCGCCGCAAATAGCATCAGCACAATCATATTCATTTTCCTCGGTGCAGGTTGAGGGAAATCAACGGATTACGGCGGCAGCAATTCTGTCGTATTTGGGAATCGCTAAGGGCGAGACCGTGTCAGCCGCGGCGCTGAATGACGGATACCAGCGGCTAATTGCCAGCGGATTATTCGAAAAAGTCGAAGTGTTGCCTCAGGGCCGCTTGCTTGTGGTGCGGGTTATCGAACATCCGACCATCAACCGTGTTTCGGTCGAGGGCAATAAACGGATCAAAGATTCGGTATTGGAGCCGCTCTTGCAAAGCCAGGAGCGTCACGTCTTCAGCCCTTCGGTTGCCGAAGTGGACGCAGGCACCATTGTCGAAGTGTATCAGACACAGGGCAGGCTATCGGTCATTGTTGAGCCCAAGATCATTCGCCGCTCAAACAACCGTGTTGATCTGGTCTTTGAAGTAACCGAAAGCCGCAATACTGAAATCGAGCGTCTGTCCTTCATTGGTAACAGAGAATTCTCTGACAGCCGTTTGCGCCGGGTGCTTGAAACCAAGCAAGCCGGGATTTTACGCAGGTTTGTACGCGCCGATACTTTTGTTCCGGACCGGATTGAGTTCGACAAGCAGGTTTTGCGCGATTTTTACCACTCACGCGGCCATGTCGATTTCCAGACGCTTTCAGTGACCTCTGAGCTTTCGCGTGAACGTGACGGCATGTTCATAACCTTCACCGTTCGCGAGGGTCAGCAGTTCAAGTTCGGTGAGATCACCACAACCTCGGATTTGCCGGAAGTGGATGCTGACGAGTTTCATGCGGAATCCAAACTGCGCAGCGGCACGGTGTATAACCCTGCCGTTCTGGAAAGCACGATCAACAGGATGGAGAATCTGGCGCTGCAAAAGGGTCTGAACTTTGTTCGGGTCGAGCCACGTATCACCCGCAATGACCGTGCCCAGACACTGGATATCGAGCTTGTCTTGATGCGCGGTGAACGTGTAGTTGTCGAGCGCATTGATATCGAAGGAAACGCCACCACGCTGGACCGTGTGGTACGTAACCAGTTTCGTATTGTTGAAGGTGATCCATTCAATCCACGCCAAATCCGCGCCGCTGCTGAACGCATTCGCGCCATGGGCTTTTTCGCGACCGCCGACGTGCAGGCGCGGGAAGGGTCGGCACCCGGCAATGTCATCATCGACGTGGACGTGGAAGAGGCCCCGACCGGTAGCTTCTCGTTTGGCGGGGTTTACAGCCTCGAACAGGGCTTTGGCCTCAACCTGGCTTACAGCGAAAGCAACCTGATGGGGCGCGGGCAGTTCCTTAGCCTGTCGCTGGTAACCGGTGAAGACAATGGTTCGTTTGACTTCAAATTCGCCGAGCCTCACTTCCTGGGCCGCGATCTGCGCTTTGGGGTTAACGCCTCATACGCCCAATCCACCCAGGCGGACGAGTTCTATGATACCCAGATTGCGCGGCTTGGTACGTCTTTGGGCTTTCCCATCAGTGAAAATGGCCGCGCCGAGGTGCGGGTGTTCGGGGCCGGGGTGAATATGGACGGCTATACGGCCGGGTCATCTGCCCTGATCACCGCCGAAGTGGCGCGTGGAGTACAGATCGGGGCCGGGACCGGGATTGGCTACAGCATTGACAATCGCCGCTCGGGCCTTGATCCGGACACGAGTGTGCGCCTTGATTTCAACACTGATTTCGGCGGCTTTGGCTCGGATTACAATTATGCCAAGACTTCGGCTTCGTTCAACGCCAAGACCATGGTGATAAACGATCAGGTCACCTTGCGCGCGACAGTGGAAGGCGGCGCTCTGGTCAGTCTGAATGGCGCATCCTCGCGCTCTACCGACCGGTACTTCATGGGCCCGTCCTTACTGCGCGGCTTTGCTGTGAACGGTGTCGGTCCGCGTGATTTGTCAACCGATCCGGATCCGGATATTGGTGAAGCAGTGGGTGGTAACATGTTTGCGGTTGCCCGCCTGGAGGCGCAGTTCCCAGTGGGCCTGCCAGAAGAATACGGGATATCTGCCGGTTTCTTCGTCGATGCTGGGTCGGTCTGGGGGCTGGATGACGATCTGGCCGGGGCTATTGACGACGACATGCATCTGCGCTCGGTCGTTGGGGCGTCGCTGTTTTGGGATACCCCGATTGGTCCGCTCAGGTTCAATTTCTCCCGTGCGCTTCAAAAAGAGAGCTATGACATCGAAAACACATTCGAGTTCACGATCTCGTCGTCATTCTAAGATGCGTTTCCCGGGACTGGCTTTAAAACTGGTTCCGGGTTGCATTGCACTTTTGGTTGCAATCAGTCCAATGCAAATTCTGGCCCAGGATTTAGGCCAGATTATCTCTCCTATACTGATCATTGATCGTGAACGGTTGTTTTCAGAAAGCAACTTCGGCAAGGGCGTGGCCGCGCTTTTGTCCGAGGAACGCGACAGGCTGGAAGCCGAGACCCGCCTGATCGAGGCTGAACTGGAAGCCGAGGAACTGGCCCTGACAGAAGCGCGCGCCACGCTTTCACAGGAAGAATTTCGTGCCAGCGCCGATGCTTTTGACGCCAAGGTGCAAATGTTGCGAGCTGAGCGCGATGACGCGCAGGAAAAACTGGTCGCCCAGATCGAGGAGGCTCAGTTGAGATTTCTCGAACAGGTAAACCCGATTTTGGCGCGCCTGATGCAAGAGGCCGGGGCCAGTATCCTGATGGATCGTCGGGCGGTGATCTTTTCGGCGACAAGCATTGATATAACTGCGCAGGCGATTGCTCGCATTGACGCAGCCCTTGCCCAGGCAAGCGAAGCTGGAAACGGCCAGGGGGAAAACCCCGAGGCGGGCGAATAGAGTGAATTGCGTGCCGCCTGATCCCGGTTCGGTTTTCACCCGTCTATCGCCGCGCTTTATTATTGCCGGACAGGGATATGATTGCTACCTAAGGGGCTGAAAACCCAGCGGCAAAGGGCCAAAAACCATGAATGATGTAGCGCAAACCGCCGATATCCACCTTATTCAGCGTTGTATTCCGCACCGCTATCCTTTTCTTCTGATCGACAAGGTCAGGGACATCGTTGCCAATACCAGCGCTGTGGGGATCAAAAACGTTACTTTCAATGAACCGCATTTTCAGGGACATTTCCCGGCCACGCCGATCATGCCGGGGGTGACGATCATCGAAGCGATGGCGCAGACCTCGGCGGTGATGGTGATGCTTAGTCAGGGATTGGTGGACAGCAACGCGCTGGTTTATTTCATGGGTATAGACAAGGCCAAGTTCCGGCGCAAAGTAGTGCCCGGCGACGTGCTGGAACTGCATATCACAACCTTGCGCGGCGGTGCCCGTGTGCAGAAATTCGAGGGCCGCGCTTTGGTCGATGGAGAGCTGGCAGCCCAGGCCGAGTTTACCGCGATGCTGGACAAGAGCAGCGGGCAGGGCTGAGGATGAGCGTCCACCCAAGCGCCGAGATACATCCCACAGCTTATGTGGAAGAGGGGGCGGGGATCGCCGCCGGGGTCAAGGTCGGTGCCTTCAGCCTTATCGGTGCCGGGGTTTCTCTGGACGAAGGGGTCGAAATTCGATCGCATGTCGTCATCACCGGGCAGACCGAGATCGGGGCAGGAACGGTGGTGTTTCCGTTCGCAGTGCTTGGCGAAATCCCGCAGGATCTGAAGTTTGCCGGGGAAGAAACCAGGCTGATAATCGGCAGAAATAACCGCATTCGTGAACATGTGACGATGAATACCGGCACCGAGGGTGGTGGCGGGGTGACACGTGTTGGCGACGATGGTCTTTTCATGGCGGGCTGTCACGTGGCCCATGATTGCCAGATCGGCGATAAGGTGATTGTCGTTAACAGCGCCGCCCTTGCGGGCCACTGTGTGCTGGAAGATGAGGTCATTGTCGGCGGCCTGGTCGGAGTACATCAGTTTGTGCGTATAGGGCGCGGTGCCATTATCGGAGCGTTGTCCATGGTGACCGCCGATGTTGTGCCTCACGGGCTGGTTCAGGCCCCAAGGGGGGGGCTGGACGGGCTTAATCTGGTGGGGCTGAAGCGGCGCGGGGTCGCGCGTGCTGATATTACCGCCCTCAGGGCTGCATTGATGGCGCTTAAGGATGGCGAGGGCAGCTTTCAGGATCGCGCCCGTCGGATTAGCGAGGAAAGCGATAGTGAATACGTGCGCGAAATGGCGGATTTCATCCTCTCAGGCAGCGATCGTGGCTTTCTTACCCCTTGATAGTGGCTGCTCAGTAATTGTGTCGCTTCGCGACGCTTTATCTTTTGTATGGCGCTTATCCCAACTGGTGAGTGCATCCGTGAGGACAGGATATGGCAGAAAACATCGCAATTCTTGCCGGACACGGCCAGTTGCCGCTTGATATTGCGCGTGCTTGCCCGGGCGCGATGTTCATCAATTTCACCGAGAGCGCGGGCTCTGACATACCGCAAGGCCGCCATTTCAGGGCACGTCTGGAGCGCTTTGGCGAGTTGTTTGAGGTGATGGGGCAGGCTGGCATCAGCAAGGTCATTTTTGCCGGTTCCCTGTCGCGCCCACAACTGGACCCGGCCAACTTTGACGAGGGATCGGTCAGGTTGTGGCCACGTCTGAAGGCAGCGTTGGGGCGCGGTGATGATGCGCTTTTGCGTGAGGTGATCGCGATATTTGAAACCGAAGGCTTTGAAGTTGTGGGTGCGGCTGAGGTTGCACCTGACCTGGTCGCTGCCCCCAAGATGTCGCAAGGTCGCGCCATGAATGCGGATGAGGAAGCCGACGCAGCGCGCGGGCTGGAGGTATTGCGGGCCATTAGCCCATTGGATTTGGCGCAGGCTATTGTGGTTGAAGGTGGGCAGGTCTTGGGCCTTGAGACCATACAGGGCACCGACGCGATGTTGAAGTTTGTCGCCCAGACCCCGCAGCTTTTGCGCCGTGGTCGCGGGGTCTTTGTCAAAGCCGCCAAAAGGGGTCAGGATATGCGCGTCGATATGCCCACGATAGGGCCTGAGACGATACGCAATGTTGCTGCTGCCGGTTTGGCAGGGGTCGTTATCCCCGCGGGCAAGGTGCTTGTGCTGGAACAAGACGAGGTGGCGCGCCTGATCGACCAACTGGACCTCTTTTTGGTGGTACGGTGATGCGGGTATTCGTGATCGCGGGCGAGGCATCCGGGGATAAGCTGGGCATGGCCCTGATGGCCGGTTTGAAAGAGCAGCGCCAGGATGTTGAGTTTCGCGGCATTGGCGGCGTGGCAATGATGGGCGAGGGGCTGGAAAGCCTTTTTCCGATGGATGAATTATCCCTGATGGGGATCGCTGAAATTCTGCCCAGGTACTTTCATCTCAAGCGCCGCATTAGTCAGGCGGCTGCGGCGGTTTTGGAATGGAAGCCGGATGTGGTGGTGACAATCGACGCGCCGGATTTTTGCCTTCGGGTGGCCAAGCTGGTCAAGGCATCCAGCGACATAAAGGTGGTTCATTATGTGGCGCCTTCTGTCTGGGCCTGGCGTCCGGGGCGCGCCGTCAAGATGGCGCGCGTTGTCGATCATGTACTGGCATTGCTGCCATTTGAGACGCCGTTGATGCGCGCGGCGGGTATGGGGGCAACATTCGTGGGCCACCCGGTTGTGTCGGAGCCGGTGGCGATCCCTAACCAAGCCACGGATTTTCGCAAGGCTTGCAGCATTGGCGATGCCCCGCTTTTGCTGGTTCTGCCCGGTTCACGCAAGGGTGAGATATCACGCCTGAGCCCGGTTCTGGGCGATGTATTGCGCCGGGTTGTGGTTGAAATTCCGGGGTTGCGTGTGGTGGTGCCAATTGCGCCGGGTAAGGGGGATATGGTGGCGAAAGAGACGCGGGATTGGCCCGGCGACCCGGTGTTGATCCTGCCAGAGGATGAAGCCGGAAAACGGGTGGCTTTTGTTGCTGCCGATGCGGCGCTGGCGGCGTCGGGCACGGTGGCGCTGGAACTGGCGGCAGCAGGCACGCCGATGGTGGTGGCTTATGATTTCAACTGGCTGACCCGCGCCATCCTCAAACGTATGATGATCACCGACAGTGTAAATCTGGTCAATCTGGTCAGTGACAGTCGGGTGGTGCCTGAGTTCCTGGGCAAAGAATGCCGGGCGGATCTGATTGCACCGGGAATGCTTGAAGTTCTGCGAGACCCTGATGCCCAAAAAGCAGCCATGCGCGAAACCATGAGGCAGTTGGGGGCAGGGGGCGAGGCACCGGGTCTGCGCGCGGCGAAGGCGGTGATTGAGGTGGTCGAAGGTGCCGCGTGAACCCGTAGGCGAGCGTAGCCAAATTGTGTGGCTTCGCCACGCTTTATTGCGATTTGGCGCGTGTGGCGGATGGCCCGATCCAACTATGCGTAGTTGGCCCTTAAGATATCCAGCCACCGCCAAAGACACGACCGCCACTGGGGTCGTAAAAGACGCAGGCCTGACCGGGGCTGACGCCCTCTTCGGGGGTTTCCAGTTCAACCTCGGCGCGGGTGGCGCTTTGTGGGCGTATAATCGCCGGGCGCGGCGGGCGGGTCGAGCGGACCTTGACCGAAAGCTTCCATTCGTCGCGTGCTGTAAATGGCTTATCACCCAGCCAGTTGACGCCATCAACGGTGATGACCTTTTTTGATAAAGCCGATTTCGGACCGACAATGACCTGTTTAGCCCCAACATCGAGCCGCACCACATAAAGCGGTTTTGTCAGGCCACCGATGCCCAACCCGCGCCGTTGCCCAACCGTATAGTGAATGACGCCCTCATGACGGCCCAATACGAGGCCATCCATATCGACAATTTCACCGGGCTCGGCGGCTCCGGGGCGCAGTTTTTCTATTACACCGGCGTAATTGCCGTCGGGCACAAAGCAGATGTCCTGACTGTCCGGCTTGTCCGCCACTTCCAGTCCGTATTTTCGTGCCAGTGCTCTCGTTTCAGCTTTTGTCGCTAAATGGCCGAGGGGGAAACGCAAATACTCAAGCTGTTCGGGGGTAGTGGAAAACAGGAAATAGCTTTGGTCACGGGTGGGGTCGGCAGCCATATGCAGTTCAGGACCATGCCCGCTGGTGATTCGCTGAACATAATGCCCGGTGGCCATGCAATCGGCCCCAAGATCGCGCGCTGTGCCTAAAAGATCCTGAAATTTGACCCGTTCATTGCAGCGAATGCAGGGTACCGGTGTGGCACCGGCCAGATAGGCATCGGCAAATTCCTCGATAACGGTTTCCTGAAAGATGTTCTCGTAATCCAGAACGTAGTGAGGAAAGCCCAAAGACTGGGCCACCACGCGTGCGTCATGGATATCGACGCCGGCGCAACAAGCACCCTTTTTGGCCAGGGCTGCACCGTGGTCATAAAGTTGGAGCGTCACCCCGATGACGTCATAGCCCTGATCGGCCAGTAGGGCGGCGACCACGGACGAATCAACCCCGCCCGACATGGCCACTACCACGCGGGTATCGCTCGGGCTTTTTGCAAAGCCGAGTGAATTCAGACCAGGCGTCAGATCGTCAGGAGCCATGTTTTTAACCTTTTTGCGGGCAGATTGGCAGGCAGATCAGAATATAAGAAAATTCGAAATAACAACAAGCCCAAGCTTCACTTATCTTTAAGTGCAAGCGGTAATGATGGGTCAAATTCGAACATGCAAGTCCAACAAGGAAGCCCCATGTATCTGAAAAAAGTTGACGGACCGCGCGCGGTTACCCTGCCAGACGGCTCGATCATGACGCGGGCGGACCTGCCACCGGAAAACACGCGACGATGGGTCGCCAGCCGCAAGGCCGCTTTAGTGCGCGGTGTAGCATATGGTTTGATTTCACTGGCGGACGTCAATACTACCTACGGTGTATCGGAGGAGGAATTTATTGAGTGGAAAACAGCCGTTGAAGCCCATGGTGAGGCAGCCCTGAAAGTCACGTCACTGCAAAAATACAGACTACTATAGGGTGATTTCACAAAAAGTTCTACTATGGTAACGAGTAGTTAACCAATTAACGCCAAGTTGTTCCTTAATGGAATAGTAGTTAGCGGAGACTTAAAAATGCGTATCCTCTTGGTGGAAGACGACCCTACCACATCGCGTTCAATTGAACTTATGCTCACCCACGCAAAGCTGAGCGTCTATGCGACCGATCTTGGGGAAGAAGGCGTTGATTTGGCCA
>JAAEUB010000510.1 GCA_024227755.1 Paracoccaceae bacterium
GGCCCGCCCGGCGATCAATCGGTTGCCGGATTCAGGATCGACAAACTGGGTGCGTCCGGCATAGGGGAAATCTTCCTCGGCCGGATCGATGATATGGACCAGATGGCCGCGTATGCCTCGCTGGGCGATAGCGTCCAGCCGTGTGATAACCTTGTCAACCGGATCCAGAAAATCGCTGATCAGGATCAGTTCGGAATATTTCTTTATGTGCTCTGTCGGCGGAAAGCCGGACTTTTCTTCTGCATGGCTCAATTCGGCAGCGATGCGTTCGGCGGCGTTTCTGTGTGAAAGCGTGTTGGTGACGCCCGGCCAGCCAACCCGCTCGCCACTGCGGGCCAACAACTCACAGAGAGCCAGGGCAATAACCATGGCGCGGGATTGTTTGGAGACCTCTGCCTGAGCCGAGAGATAAAGCATTGAGGGGGAATTGTCGGCCCAGACCCACAATGTGTGGGCCGCTTCCCATTCCTTGTCGCGCACATAGATATGTTCATCGCGGGCCGAGCGGCGCCAGTCAATTTTGGCCAGTGTCTCGCCCTCGACATAGGGCCGGAACTGCCAGAAATTTTCGCCAATGCCACGCTTGCGGCGACCGTGCCAGCCATTGATGACAGTGTTGGTGATGTGGCGTGATTCAGCCAGAAGATCGGGAATAAGTGCAGCACGCGCCCGCCCGCGATGAAGCGTTTCGGCTTCCGCAGTCCTTGCAACCTTTTCTCCGACCGTGGCGACCAAGGATCACATCCACTTTGATTTAAGATCAGCAATCACCGAACGAACGGTGACACCTTCGGCACGGGCCGAGAAATTGAGCGCCATGCGATGTTGCAATACCGGCCCGGCCAGCGCCATGACGTCGTCAATCGATGGGGCCAGGCGGCCATCAAGCAGCGCACGGGCCCGAACTGTCAGCATCAATGCCTGACTGGCACGCGGTCCCGGTCCCCATGATATGTGGCGGGTTGCCTCGCTGTCGTTATCTTCAGGGCGGGCGGAGCGCACCAGTTCGAGAATCGCTTCAACAACCGATTCACCAACCGGTATCTGACGCACCAGTTTTTGCAGCGGTTGTAGTTCGCCGGGCTCAAGGGTCTGTTCGGCGGCGGCTTCAGTTTCACCGGTGGTTTCAAACAGGATCTGCCGTTCTGCATCGATATCAGGATAGGGCACATCGACCTGCATGAGGAAACGGTCGAGTTGGGCTTCCGGCAGGGGGTAGGTTCCTTCCTGCTCCAGCGGATTCTGGGTGGCAAGCACATGGAACGGGGCGGGCAGGTCGTGGCGTTCACCGGCAATGGTGACGTGATATTCCTGCATCGCCTGCAACAGTGCCGACTGGGTGCGCGGGCTGGCGCGGTTGATTTCATCGGCCATCAGCAATTGGGCAAAAACAGGTCCCTTGATGAAGCGAAACCCGCGCTTTCCCGCCGCATCTTCTTCCATCACCTCAGAGCCCAGAATATCCGAGGGCATTAGATCGGGGGTGAATTGAATGCGGTTGGCATCAAGCCCCAATACGGTGCCGAGCGTTTCCACCAGTTTGGTCTTGGCAAGGCCCGGAACACCGACCAGCAGCGCATGACCACCAGCCAGCAATGTGATCAGCACGCGTTCGACCACCTCCTGCTGGCCGAATATCACCTTGCCGATGGCCGCTTTTGCCGCGGCAATGTCGGTAACCGCTTTTTCGGCGGCGGCGATGATTTCTTTTTTTGATTGGGGTGCTGGGGTATCGCTCATGTCACTCATGAATGTTCTTTCGTCATAAATTTCAATATTTCGGCACTGTCACCAATTTGGCATGTTGGCAAATCATGATACACCAACTATTTCGTGAGTATGGCGGTTTTTTGTGAAATTGCCGATAAACAGTTAATCGATACGACCTGATCTGGACGAAATATGAGCAAACCTCACTCAAAGCGCGTTGAACTGGACGACTTGAAGACCAGCACTGCAGGGCTGGAGGCAATGATTGCCCGGGCCGGCAAGCAAGGCAAGGGCCTGCCGCCGGTCGACAAATGGCATCCCGATTTCTGCGGCGACATTGACATGGTGATCAAGCGCGATGGCACCTGGTTCTATATGGGAACCCCGATTGGTCGGCATCGGCTGGTACGGCTGTTTTCCACCGTGCTGCGCAAGGACGAGGATGGTAAAACCTATCTTGTTACGCCGGTTGAGAAAATCGGCATCACAGTCGAGGACGCGCCATTTCTGGCAGTGGAAATGAACAATGCCAACAGGGGTGATGATCAGGTAATTACCTTCCGCACCAATGTTGGTGATGTGGTTGAAGCTGGCCCGAATAACCCGTTACGCTTTGAAATTGTTGAGGAAAACGACGGTATCAAGCCTTATGTGCTGGTGCGGGGCAGGCTGGAGGCGTTGATCAACCGGGCGGTGATGTATGAGCTGATAGAGCAGGGTGAGGAGGTGGAAATTGATGGTGAAATCCAATTTGCCCTTCGTTCGAACGGGGTATTGTTTCCAATTATGCCAGCTGCCGAACTGGCGCGGTTGAGCGTATGAGGCGGCGTGATGCGTGATCCGCAGAAGACTCCTGCACCATTGAGAGAAGTCGGAATTTCGACCTTGGAGTTTCAACACCGGTTTGAAACCAGCCGAACCGGTAGCGGCTTTCTGGATGGCGGTGGTGACCATATCCTCAATGATGGTTTTGCGCGTCATCAATCAGCAGAATACAAGGACGCTGCGGTGCTGTTCGGAGTGATAGAGCGGTCCAATGGTGCCCACGTATTGTTTACCAAACGCACCGAGACGCTTTCCTCTCACAAGGGGCAGGTGGCGCTTCCCGGTGGCCGTATTGATGAAAGTGACGAAACACCCGAATCAGCGGCCCTGCGCGAAACCCATGAAGAAGTGGGTATCGGCTCGTCCGAGGTAACAATCCTTGGGCGGCTCGGTGACTATCTTTCCGGTTCCGGCTACCGGATAAAACCGGTCGTCGGCATCATTGATCCGGGCTTTACCCTTATGGTCAATGAACATGAGGTGGCAGAAGTGTTCGAAGTACCGCTGGCATTTCTAATGGACCGGGCCAATCACCATATTGGCAGCGCCATTTGGGATAA
>JAAEUB010000511.1 GCA_024227755.1 Paracoccaceae bacterium
GCCGCGGCTGACGCGGCTTCTGACGCCTTCAAACCCAAGGCGATATCATATGTCATGGCAGGCGGGTTGGCCGCTGCCGTTATTGGCCCGCAACTGATCAAGCTGACCTCAGAGGCGATGGTGGTGCCGTTTCTGGGTGCCTACCTGACAGTTATTGCCATCAACGTAGTCGGATCGGGATTGTTTTTGGCCCTTGATATTCCAATCCCCACGCGACCGGGTGCGGATAGTCCCAATGGACGCAGCCGCCTGCAACTTTTGCGCACCCCTAAAATCGCCGTGGCAATCATTATCGCCATGGTCTCTTACGCGCTGATGAACCTGGTGATGACCTCGACCCCGCTGGCGGTGGTTGGATGCGGGTTTGAACAAGACAACGCTGCCGATATCGTCAGCGCCCATGTGGTGGCGATGTTCCTGCCATCGTTCTTCACCGGCCATATCATTGCCCGTTTCGGGGCGCGCAAGGTCATGGCCACCGGCCTGATCATTCTGGCACTGGCTGGCATTGTTGCCTTGCAAGGGGGCGAGCTTGAGAACTTCTTTATCGCACTGATCTTGCTGGGCGTGGGTTGGAACTTTGGCTTTATCGGTGCAACCACCATGCTGGCCACCACCTATGAACCCGAGGAACAGGGGCGAGTTCAGGGGATGAACGATATGATCGTTTTCGGCTTTGTAACTATCGCCTCTCTGGCATCAGGTGGTCTGATGAATTGCTCGGGCGGTAATGCGCAAGAGGGCTGGTCGGCGGTGAACATGGCGATGATCCCGCTTTTGGCGCTGGCCGGTTCTGCCCTGATCTGGCTGTGGTTTCAGCCTGATGACGAAGTCGGCTAGCCTAACGCGCCCGGCTGCGCCAGCCACCTTGCCTGCCTTTCGAAGCTGCCTCACCTTCAAGTCCCGCGCGTAACACATCACTCATCGGATGATCCGGCGCGTCCTTGGAATAATGCGCCAGCAATACCGCAATTTGCTCGGAAAGGGCTGGGCGCGCACCTGCCCCCAGCACCCAATCCAGAAAAACCGACCGGCACTGGCCCGCGTCGATGCCATCAATCCGGTAGCTTTCGCGGATCAGGCCGCGCGGATCATACTTTTCGACCAATTTGATTTCACTCATGTCTGAGGTCCTTGATGTCGCGTCCCAATACCGCGTCAATCACCTTTGCTGCGGCCATTGCCTTTTCATCCATCGCTTGCGCCAAGGCCCCGGCATTTTCCACCCCGGCCTCCCGCAAAAGAAATTCCAGTCCTCCCAGCCCCAGCTGATCCACTTCAACCGGTTGGTCGCTCAACAGCTTTGCAGCCGCCTGCACCTGCCAGAAAAGCCCGTATGCCGCGGCTAGGGTGCTTGCCTCATCTGCGCTGAACCAGCCAATGTCAGCCCCAGCTTTAATACCGTCCTCGGTGGTTCTGGGGTTCAGAGGCGACAAAAGAACCGCCGCTTGCGCCACCAGTTCAACATCCTGCATCCGTCCGGGGCCAAGCTTGGCGTCAAATGGCCCCAAGGCCTCTTTTGCTGCTGCGATCCGGGCGCGCATGTCGCGCACATCGGCCAGCATCGCACTTTCGTCGCGCCCGCGCCCTAAAACCTCGCCGCGCACCGCCTCAACGGCTGACGCAACGCCGGCAGGCCCGGCCAGAATACGCGCCCTTGTCAGGGCCAGATGTTCCCAAGTCCAGGCTTCATCGCGTTGATAAGCGGCAAAGCTTTCCAGCGAAGTCGCTACAGGCCCCTGCCTGCCTGAGGGACGCAGACGCATATCGACCTCGTAAAGTCGCCCTTCAGCCATTGGGGCGGTCAGGGCGGTGACAAAGGCCTGGGTCAGGCGGGCGTAATAGAGCCGCGTAGCGATGGGGCGGCGGCCATCCGACATTTCGTGCCCGTCTGGGTCATAGATCACGATGAGGTCAAGGTCCGAACGCGCATTCAACAGGCGCGCGCCCAGACTGCCCATACCGATCACCACGGCACCCTTACCGGGTGGGACCCCGTGTTTAGCCGCGAATTGCTCCACCACGATGGGCCATAAAGAAGACACCACGGCGCCCGCCAGATCGGCATAGTGACGCCCGGCGGACGTGGCATCGACCAGCCCGCGCAGATGATGCACACCGATGCGAAAGTGCCATTCCTTCATCCAGCGCCTGGCGGTGTCAAGGGCTGCTTCGTAGTCCGGGGCGGTCTTTAACCGTTTCTGTAAATCCTCGCCTAAAGCCGTCTCACCGGGCCAGTCCGAGAAAAAGTCGCCGCCGATAACCGCATCCAGAACCCCGGCATTGCGACCAAGAAAGCGTGCCAGATCGGGTGCGGTGGCGGCAATATCTACGATAAGGTCGATCAGCTGCGGGTTGGCCTCAAACAGCGAAAACAATTGCACCCCTGCGGGCAAGCCCTGCAAAAAACCGTCAAAAGCCAGCAAAGCCTCGCGCGGGCGCGCAGCTGCCCCAAGTCGGTGCAGAAGATCGGGTTTAAGGCGTTCAAATATCGCATGTGCGCGGGTCGAACGCATCGCTTGATAAGCACGCCAGCGCCCGATGATTTCTTTATCCTCTGCACTGATTTCAGGCGCTGAGCGATCACGATCCTCGGGCGCAAAGAAACCCTCGGTCAATTCATGCACCTCGCCAAGTACACCAAAAAGCTTATCTTCAAGTGCCGCCACACCGGTGCCCATCATCATCGCCAGGCGCCTGAAGCCGTCATCGTCACCGGGCAATTTGTGGGTCTGGGCATCGCGGATCATCTGCACCCGGTGCTCGCATTCGCGCAAAAATCTATAATGCTGCCCCAGGGTGTCCGCCACTTCCACCGGAACCCATTCCTTTGCGGCCAGGGCTATCAGGCTTTTGACCGTTTCGCGCCCGCGCAGGCTTTCATCACGCCCACCAGCGATGAGTTGCCGTGTCTGGGTGAAAAACTCTATCTCGCGAATGCCACCGCGTCCCAGTTTCAGGTCATGACCCTGCAGCTTTATCCTCCCCCCCAACGCCTTGTGTTCACGAATACGCAAACGAATATCATGGGCATCCTGTATGGCGGCAAAATCCAGGTGTTTGCGCCAGATGAACGGCCTGAGGCGTTCGAGATATCCTGCCCCCGCTTCCATATCCCCCGCAGCCGGGCGCGCCTTAATCATTGCCGCACGTTCCCAAGTACGCCCTAAGCTTTCATAGTAACGCTCTGCCGCCTCCATTGAGACACAAACGGGGGTCACCGCCGGATCGGGTCTAAGGCGCAGATCGGTGCGAAACACATAGCCCTCGGCAGTCAACTCGGACAGCATCGACACCATGCGCCGGGTGGCGCGGATGAAAGCGGCGCGGGCATCGTGGAAATCATCCCTGTCAAAGCGGTTTTCGTCAAACAACATGATCAGGTCGATATCCGAGCTGTAATTAAGCTCAAACGCCCCCATTTTGCCCATCGCCAAAGCTACCGCGCCGCCCGCATTGTCAATGTCTTCTTCGCCCTGTCCCGGCAGCTTGCCGCGCCTGATCTCGGCCCCGATCTGAAAGCACAGCGCCTTTTGGGTGGCCTGATCGGCCAGTCGGGTCAGCGCGCCGGTCACTTCCTCAAGCGACCACACACCGGCAAGGTCCGCCAGCCCGGTCAACAAAGCAACCCGGCGTTTTGCCTGACGCAGAGAAACGCGCAGGGCGGAGTCGTTTTCACCGTCCATAACCAGCGCACTTTCCAGCGCGTCCTCGGGGCTGCCCACAAGTACCTCTTGCAGCCATGTGGCTTCTTTTCGGGTCAATTCGCCCAGATAAGGGCTGCATCCGGCGGCTCCGCGGATCAACTCTTTCAACTCTGGCGGCAGGTCCGGTAAATACGCCAGCGCCTCGTCACCCTGATCAGGCGAAAATGGCAAAGGCATTCGGGTGATACGGGCGGCAAATGTCATGGCGCGAAGATGCGCGCGCTGTGGCGCAGGGTCAAGCTTAGACCGGGGCCGGATCGCTGGCATTACTATCCTGAGAGAAGGTATTTTGCCAAAGCCCTTTGCGTTCCTCCCAGATCGAGCTGACATACATCGCTTCAGACGTGCTGGACCCAACCCGCGTGAAATCTGCGCGGTACGCCAAAAGCACCTGCCCCGCACCCAATTTCAGCAGCCGGGCTTGCGAAATCACATAGTTCGCGACACTGGGGCCGTTTGCCAATTGCCCCACATGTTCAGCCCGGTCAGAAAACCCGGTGGAGTACACCCCAAGGAAGTCGGGGGCCAAAAGTGCCTGATCGCTGGCCATGTCACCGGTGGTCAGGGCGTCCCAGACGCGGGTCTCAAGGGAAAGGAAGAATGCAAGGTCGCTCATATGGTCTTCTTGCACCTATCGTCCATGCAGGTAAAGTGCTGAAAAACTGGGGGGAGCCATGAGTAAAAGCCTGAAACGGGTGCGCGCCGCGCTGGAAAATGCCGGATTGACGGTTGATATTCTTGAAATGGCGCAAGGCACCCGCACCGCCGCCGAGGCCGCAGCGGCAGCAGATTGCCATATCGACCAGATCATGAAGTCGATGATCTACCGCGGCGAGGCTGACGGGCGCGCCGTTTTGTTTCTAACCGCAGGCGGCAACCGGATTGATCCGGACAAGGCAAGCCAAGTGGCCGGTGAGGCTTTGGGCAAGGCGGATGCCGGGCTTGTACGTACGCAAACCGGGTTTGCCATTGGTGGTGTCGCCCCAATTGGGCACCTTAATCCGATCCGCAGCTTTATCGACCCGCGTTTGCTCGAGTTTTCCATCATCTGGGCCGCGGCCGGAACACCCCGACACATTTTTGCGGTTGATCCAGTGGAAATTCACCGCCTGAGCGAGGCTGTTAAAGCTGAATTCACCGAATTATCTTCCTGAGAGCATTCACGAAAACCTTGCGGTCCTCAAGATCAAGTGGCTGCATCAATTCCGTATTCACTTCTTTGACCACCTCGAAAAGTTCTGGCATCAAGGCGCGTCCCTTCTCAGTCAGAAATACCCGGTGGCTACGACGTGAAGAGGCATCAGGGCGTCTTTCCACCAACCCCATCTCCGAAAGCACGTCCAGCGCCCGAGTAATTGCGTAATTAGGCATTTCCATGCGTTGGCCCAGCTCGGTCTGAGTAAGATCCTCGCCCTCAGTCAACGACATCATCAAGGCGAATTGATCAAGTTTCAGTCCTTTGCTTGCAAGTTGGGCAGACATCGACGCCGTCAAACGCCTGGCAGCAATTTGAATCATCCGCCCAGCGCTACCCGTTCGGGTTTGATGCGCATTTGCGGCAAGTTTTTTTCCTGTGTTCATGTGCTGTGACTAGCACAACGCCCTGGCCCTTGCAATCGCTACTTTTGCAATTGCAACTCTTGCACTTGCATATTATAGCAATCTGGGAAAAAGGAGAATCACATGAAACGCTACCATCCTGTATTAGTCACTCTGCACTGGCTTCTGGCCGCCATGATCATTGGCGGGTTGGTCATGGGGGGCAATGTTTTGGCGAAAACGCCCAACAGCGACCCGGCCAAAATATTGTCTCTGAAAATGCACATGAGCATCGGCATGATCATTCTTGTCTTGATGCTGGTACGGCTTGTTATCCGGTTTATGACAAAAAAGCCGCCCCATGCTGATACCGGAAGTACTGTGCTTAATCTGGCCGGAAAGGGCGCGCATTGGGCGCTTTACCTGCTGGTTTTCGCGCTAACCGCTTCGGGACTGGCAATTGCCAACATCGCCGGGTTGCCGGAGATTGTCTTTTTCGGTGCAGATACGCCATTGCCGGAAAACTTCAACGATATCGCGCCGCGCGCCGCGCATGGCATCATATCGAAACTGCTGGTTTTGGTAATCGCCGCCCATGTCGCGGGCTTTCTGTTCCACCAATATATCCGCAAAGATCGGCTGTTTTCACGCATGTGGTTCGGCGAAAGGGAGTAGACCTCTATGCGCAAGTTCATCGAGTTTCTGAACGAGATTGCCGGCATTCTTTATGTCGGCGGCATTCTTTCGCACATTGTCATCGGAGCCAATATTGGCACTCCGGATGCGGGTACGGCTGCCACTGTATATGCCTATAAGGAGATTAGCGCATACGTTCTGATTCTTCCCGGCTTGGGTCTGAAGGTTGCCTGTGACCTTACCCTGTTCTTTTACTACGGGGTGCGTGCCAACTGGATGAAGGTCAAGTTGGTGTTGATCGCATTCCTGACCATCAACGCCTTTGTCTTCCTGGTGCCGATGCAGCCCGAACTTGCGCGCATTGCCGCTGAGTTACCGCCCGATGGACCCCTCAGCCCGGAATTTACCGAACTTGAGCACACCGAAGGACTGGTCGGTATGTCGAACGCCATTCCACTGGCGCTGGAGATCCTTCTGGGCGCTTTCAAGCCACTTCTTTTTGGTGAAAGACGCCGCAAGGCTTGATACTGGCGGTATACAAGTGATTATATCAAGGCGGCGAACTTTAAAGTTACGTCGCCTTTTCAATGCCTTAGTTAAATAATGTAAAAAACATTCACATTTACCCTTGATCCTGACGCCCAAAACCACAATCTATTCAATGTGAAAGACATTCACATCGCAAACGAAACACCAAACTGGAGTATTACATGAGTAACGTCGCAACCTGGCCCACAACCGCCGAGACTTGGCTGGACGAGCGCGGCAAAGGCGCTTGGATCGCAGCTATGATCCTGGGCTTTATCTTTTTCTGGCCCGTTGGCCTTGCCCTTCTTGCCTATATGATCTGGAGTAAACGCATGTTTTCGAAATCACACAATTGTCACGGCCGCGGCATCTCGCGTTCAGAACGTCACGGAGCGCGCATGGCACGCCGCCACGGTTTCCGCTCATCGGGCAATACCGCATTTGACGCCTACAAGGCCGACACGCTGAACCGCCTTATGGACGAACAGCAAAACTTTGAGGCGTTTCTTGAACGTCTGCGCGCCGCCAAGGACAAATCTGAATTTGACGAGTTCATGGACGAACGCTCGCATGCTGCGAAAGAAGCACGTGAAACGACCTCGGATGATGATGACGTCGAAGACGTGGAGTCGGCCAAAGCCTGATCCATAGATTGAAAAAACCCGTGGGCCGTACAAAGTCGGCCCACGGCTCTGCCCTACCCCAAACAATATGCACCACCTGAGAGGTTGAAAAGGTTAACATGAACACGCAATATGACTCTGGTTTCACATCGCAAACACAGGTATTTCCCATGGCCCAAGAGTTTCATAACGATGCGCCGACAAGCCGCACTACTCGCAACGACCCCCCTGTGATCATCCAAGTGCTCAGCGTAATTGCGTTTGGTGTCTTCAGCATCGTGGCTGTTTCGCTGGCCTTTGCGGCTTTCTGGGTCGCGGGTCTGATCGTAGCGGCGGTGATTGGCTGGACCTGGGCGGGCTCGCGCATGTTCGGCAGTCGCCGTGACGGGTCGCAAAACGGCGCATCGCAAACAATCAGAGCAGTTGCGCCGACAATGGCACCGCAAAAACGAAGCGGCAATGCCAGCTTTGACGCGTACCGCGAAAACATGCTGGAACAGCTTGAGCAGGAAAGCCGCAACTTCGACAGCTTCCTTGGTCGCTTGCGCGATGCCCGCGATGCGTCCGAGTTCGACGCGTTCCTTGACGAACGCGCAATGTCAGCCAAACTTGCACGCGACATTGATATCGAAGATGAAGAATATGCGGAAGACACTGAAACCGTTAAGGCCTGAGGACATCATGACGACCTATAGTAATCATCGCGCACCCCTTTGGGGTCTTCCCGACCCGGATATGCAGGCAGAGTTTTACGCCGATATCCCGGTCAAACGCGCCGTGGCTTGGGTACTTGATACCGCACTGATTTCGTTGACCACGGCACTGATTGTGCTTTTTACTGCGGGGATCGGGCTGTTTTTCATCGGCTTTATATTTCTGGTTACCGGTTTCATCTACCGGGTGGTTTCAATCGCCAACAAGTCAGCTACTTTGGGAATGCGCGTCGCCGCGATCGAGTTTCGCAACCATAAAGGCCAGCGATTTGATACCGGCACGGCCTTCCTGCACACGCTGGGCTATTCGCTTTCCATGAGCTTTGTTTTTCCCCAGGTCATCTCGATCATTCTGATGCTGACCGGGGCACGTGCGCAGGGCCTGACTGACATGATACTGGGCACCGCAGCAATTAACCGTAACGCTGCCGAATAAGGCGGCGTTACGCGGTGTTTACCTCGTTTCTGCGTCAGGGCTTGGCGTGGCCGGTTTGTATTGCTAAGCTCGTGTGAATTGAACGACAAAGCAAAGCACAAATGCGCCACACTCTACCTCTTGCACCGCAGTTTTATGTGACGGCCCCGCAATCGTGCCCCTATCTGGATGGGCGGCAGGAACGCAAGCTGTTCACGGCGTTGCAAGGCGAACATGCGACCAAACTGAATGACACCTTGTCCAAACAAGGCTTTCGCCGGTCGCAAAACGTGCTTTATCGCCCCTCCTGTGCCGAGTGTAACGCCTGTTTGTCTGCACGCATAAAGGTTGCGGATTTTGTTCCCTCAAAAAGCCAGCGCCGGGTTGAAAAACGCAATAATGACCTGACAAGGCGCGCGCGCTCGCCCTGGGCCAGTGAAGATCAGTACGCACTTTTTCGCGCCTATCTTGATGACCGCCACGCCGAAGGTGGCATGGCTGATATGGATGTGTTTGAGTTTGCCGCGATGATCGAAGAAACCCCGGTGAAAAGCCGGGTCATCGAATACACTACCGCCCCGGCCGATGGCGAAGCGCGCGGCGGCCTTTCTGCCGTGTGCCTGACCGATGTGCTTGATGATGGCATTTCGATGGTCTATTCCTTTTTCGCACCCGAACGGCGGGCGACGTCCTTGGGGACATATGTGATCCTTGACCATATCCGCATTGCGCGGGAAGCTGGCCTTCCATACGTCTATCTTGGATATTGGGTGCCGGGCAGCCCGAAGATGGATTATAAATCACGCTTTTCTGCCCTTGAGATTTACCGCTGTGGTGACTGGCAGGCGATGGATGACAAGGTCGATTACCAGACCGAAACGCATCCGCTTTCAACCGATCCGATTGCCGAACAGGTCGCTCAGATCTCTCTGCCGGATACGCGCAGCAAATAACATTCCGAAAAGCACCTCTGATCTGAAAATTTCGCACATCGACACGAGATCAGCCGAAAGTTGCGTAAATTCATCCAGCTGCGACACTTTATTACAGCTTTTCCCTGTTGACGCCCCCTGCCCGCGCCCATAATGTCACCCGCATAAATGTGAAGGAGCCCCGGAATGCACAGCATTCTAGTAGTCGTAGGATTTTGGCGTATGGGCCGGTAACGGCAACCTAAAGGTTAACCCATGCGCCCCCGAGTTTCGGGGGCTTTTTTTTGGATACCGGGGCCGGCAAACAACCAGCCCCCACGATGTGTGAAACGGAGAACATGATGACACGTCAGATGACCGGAGCGAAAATGGTGGTTCAGGCCCTGAAGGATCAGGGTGTGGATGTGGTATTTGGTTATCCCGGCGGCGCCGCCCTTCCGATCTATGATGAGATTTTTCTTCAAAACGATATTCGCCATGTGCTGGTGCGCCACGAACAGGGCGCGGTGCATGCGGCCGAAGGCTATGCACGCTCCACCGGTAAACCGGGCGTGGTTTTGGTAACATCGGGCCCCGGCGCCACCAATACCGTAACCGGGTTGATGGACGCTTTGCTAGATTCGATCCCGCTGGTGGTAATGTCGGCGCAGGTGCCGACCTTCATGATTGGAACAGATGGGTTTCAAGAGGCCGATACGGTCGGCATCACCCGCCCCTGCACCAAGCATAATTGGCTGGTGCGCGAGACGGATAAGCTTGCCGAGGTGATGCATCAGGCCTTTCACGTCGCCACCAAAGGCCGCCCTGGCCCGGTGCTGATTGATATACCCAAGGACGTCCAGTTTGCCACCGGGGCTTACACCCCCCCTGCTAAGGCAAAAACCGGGCATTACCAGCCACAGGTCAAGGGCGATACGGCTGCCATTACCAAACTGGTCGAGTTGATGGAAAAGGCCGAGCGCCCGATTTTTTACACCGGTGGCGGGGTGATAAATTCCGGACCGCAGGCCAGCCAGCTTTTGCGTGAAATAATCGGCGCGACAGGATTTCCCATAACCTCGACCCTGATGGGGCTAGGTGCTTTCCCTGCTTCGGGGAAAGAATGGTTGGGCATGCTTGGTATGCATGGCCTTTACGAGGCCAATATGGCAATGCACGGCTGTGATCTGATGATTAATATTGGTGCCCGTTTTGACGACCGCATCACTGGCCGTGTGGATGCCTTCAGCCCCGGCTCAAAAAAGGCGCATATAGACATCGACCCGTCAAGCATCAACAAGGTGATCCATGTCGATCTGCCGATTGTTGGTGACGTTGGCCACGTGCTGGAAGACCTGCTGCGGATCTGGAAGGCACGCGGGCGCAAGGTCAACAAGGATGGCTTGCGCGCCTGGTGGGGCAAGATTGACAATTGGCGCAAGGTCGATTGCCTGACCTATCCAAAACCGGTTGATGTGATCAAACCACAGCTGGCGCTTGAACGGCTGGAAGCGCTGACCAAGGACAACGACCGCTATATCACCACCGAAGTTGGCCAGCACCAGATGTGGGCCGCGCAGTTTTTGCACTTTGAGGCCCCCAACCGCCTGATGACCTCGGGCGGGCTGGGCACGATGGGATATGGCCTGCCTGCAAGCATTGGCGTGCAAATGGCGCATCCCGAGGCTCTGGTAATCAATGTTGCCGGCGAGGCAAGTTTCCAGATGAACTTGCAGGAAATGGCCACCGCGGTTCAATTTCGCCTGCCGATCAAGCAATTCATCTTGAATAATGAACGCCTTGGCATGGTGCGCCAATGGCAGGACCTTCTGCATGGCGGGCGTTATTCGCAAAGCTGGTCAGAAAGCCTGCCTGATTTCGTCAAACTGGCCGAGGCCTTTGGCGCCAAAGGCCGTCTGGTCACCGATCCTGCCGATCTGGATGACGCGATTGGGGAAATGATCGACCATGACGGTCCGTTTATTCTGGACGTTTTGGTGGAAAAACATGAAAACTGTTACCCGATGATCCCATCGGGTGAGCCGCATAACAAAATGCTGATGGGGGATGACGCCACCGAAGACGCGATCGGCTCATCCGGCGCAACACTGGTTTAAGGAGGGCCCGTAAATGTCTGCATTACGTATCAAAAAAGGCTCTTCGAAGAAATCAGCCTATGACCTGCGCGATCCCAATACGGACGTTATCAGCAGTCACACTCTTGCGGTTATTGTCGACAACGAGGTCGGGGTACTTGCCCGTGTGATCGGGCTTTTCTCAGGCCGGGGCTATAACATCGACAGCCTTACCGTGGCCGAGATTGACCATACCGGGCACCGTTCGCGCATAACGATCGTCACATCAGGCCCGCCTGCAGTTATCGAACAGATCAAGGCGCAATTAGGCCGGATTGTGCCGGTACACGAGGTACATGACCTGACGGTTGAGGGCGACGCGGTTGAACGTGAACTGGCGCTGATCAAAGTTGCCGGCGCCGGTGAGAAACGCGTCGAGGCGCTGCGGCTGGCTGACATTTTTCGTGCCAATGCGGTGGATTCAACCCTGGAAAGCTTTGTCTTTGAGATCACCGGCACGCCCGAGAAAATTGACGCCTTTGCTGACCTGATGCGCCCCCTTGGACTGGTCGAGATTGCCCGTACCGGTGTTGCAGCCTTGTCGCGCGGGGCGAAGTAGCACCACAAAATTCTTTGAAGAATTTTGACCGGAATTTTCGAAAATTCCGTTTGCGCACCGCTTGAAAAGAAAAAGGGGAACCCGAAGGTTCCCCAGTCTCGCTGATAAGGCTCATCGTTGGTACCGCTCGGTTTGTTTTGCCTGCGGCCCTATCCGCGTCAGGGGCGAGCGCACCCGCCCCGTGTTAGGTGGGAGGAGGTACAGCCACCCCCACCAGGTCTGTCTTAACTACATCCCGTGGTCCCGCCACAAGTGTTGCATTTCATGCATGTACCGTTGCGCACCAAAGTGTAATTGCCGCAATCACCGCATGGATCGCCCTCATAGCCTTGCATCTTTGCCTTGGTGCGTTCGTCCATCAGGTTGCCCGTAATCGCTGCAATCGCGGTTTCGGAAACGGTTGATGTGGCGACGACAGTACTTGCGGTTTCCGGCACCAAGGTATTCAGCGCGCCGACCGGATCGGTGGCACCTTCCAGCGCGGTAGCACCGGCAAGATTTCCGGTCTGCCCACCCTGCAACACCACCAGTTCCTGCGGCAGACGTTTGCGCAGATAGCCGGTCGAGCTGATCTGTTTGAGCACTTCCAGCGAACGCGTTGCCGCTGTCTCGCTCATCTCTTTGACATTGGCCACACCCTCTTCCTCGCCACGACCAAGATCGTCAAAGGTCGCCCCTTCTGGTTTCACATGCGCCAGATCGGTGCGATCAAGATAGCTGACTGCCAGTTCGCGGAAGATATAGTCCAGAATGGAAGTGGCGTTTTTGATTGTCTCGTTGCCCTGAACCATGCCGGCAGGCTCAAACTTGGTGAAGGTGAAAGCGTCGACAAATTCCTCAAGCGGCACACCATATTGCAGACCGACCGAGACCGCGATTGCGAAATTGTTCATCATCGCCCGAAAGCCCGCGCCTTCCTTGTGCATGTCGATGAATATTTCGCCCAGCTGACCGCCTTCATATTCGCCGGTGCGCAGGTAAACTTTGTGGCCGCCGACAATGGCCTTTTGGGTATAGCCTTTGCGCCGTCCTGGCAGTTTTTCACGGCCCCGCGCCACTTCGCGCACCACCACTTTTTCGATGACCTTTTCGGCCAGAACGACTGCCTTTTCGTGGGCATTGCCGCTTTCCAGAACCTCGGCTGCGTCCTCGTCATCCTCTACCAGTGAAGCCGCCAGGGGCTGACTTAGCTTTGAGCCATCGCGGTAAAGCGCATTGGCCTTGACGCCCAAGGACCAGCTTAGCTCATAGGCGCTTTTGCAATCTTCAATAGTGGCGTCATTTGGCATGTTGATGGTCTTGCTGATCGCGCCGGAAATAAAGCTCTGGGCCGCGGCCATCATCGTGATATGGCTGTCAACTGACAGATAACGCTTGCCTTTTTTACCGCAGGCATTGGCGCAATCAAACACCGACAGATGTTCATCTTTCAGATGTGGCGCGCCCTCGAGGGTCATGGTGCCCAATACGTGGTCATTGGCCAAGTCAATATCAGCACGTGAAAAGCCCAGATGACCAAGCAGGCTGAAAGAAGGGTCATTCAGGGTCTCAGAAGGAATGCCCAATACGTTGGTGCAGAACTCTTCGCCCAAGGTCCACTGGTTGAAGACAAAGCGGATGTCGAAGGCCGAAGGCAAGGCTGCCTCGATCTTCTCAATCTCGTTCTGACCAAAGCCTTGACCAAGCAAGGTTGTGTGGTTGATCGCTGGCGCGTTGCCCATGGTGGCGTGGCCCACCGCATAGGCAATTACTTCCTCAATCTGGGCCGAATCATATCCAAGCGCGTCCAGGGCTGCCGGAACCGATTGATTGATGATCTTGAAGTAACCGCCACCGGCAAGCTTTTTGAATTTGACCAGGGCGAAATCCGGCTCGATCCCGGTTGTATCGCAATCCATTACCAGCCCGATTGTACCTGTCGGCGCAATTACGCTTGTCTGGGCGTTGCGGTAACCATGTTTTTCGCCCAACGCCAACGCTTCGTCCCAACTGGCCATCGCCAGCTCTATCAGGCTCGGATCAGGACAATTAGCGTGGTCAAGAGGTACCGGTTTGATCGCCAGCCCCTCATATCCTTCGTCAGCTCCGTAAGCCGCAGTTCTGTGGTTGCGGATAACCCGCAACATATGGTCACAATTGCGCTGATAGCCCGCGAACGGCCCCAGTTCTGCGGCCATTTCGGCACTGGTTGCGTAAGATACACCAGTCATGATCGCTGTCAGCGCGCCGGCAATGGCCCGGCCTTCATTACTGTCATAAGAATAGCCCATATTCATCAAAAGCCCGCCGATATTGGCGTATCCCAGCCCCAGCGTGCGGAAATCATAGCTTAACTGCGCTATCTCTTTTGATGGGAACTGCGCCATCATAACGCTGATTTCAAGCGTCACAGTCCAAAGGCGGCTTGCGTGAATATAATCCTCAACCTGAAACACGCCACCTTCGTAGAAGGTCAGAAGGTTCATCGAGGCCAGGTTGCAGGCGGTATCATCCAGAAACATGTATTCCGAACAAGGGTTTGAGCCGCGAATTGCGCCATCTTCCGGGCAAGTATGCCAGGCGTTCACCGTATCATGATACTGAATGCCCGGATCAGCGCAGGACCATGCAGCATGGCCAATCTGCTCCCACAAATCACGCGCCTTGATGGTCTTGGCAACACCGCCATCAGTGCGACGGATCAGCGCCCAGTCAGCGTCTTCCTTAACGGCGCTCAGGAAGGCATCTGTAACGCGTACCGAGTTGTTTGAGTTTTGGCCTGAAACGGTCGAGTAAGCCTCGGAATCCCAATCGGTATCGTAAGTCGGAAACTCGATCGAGGAATAGCCCTGCTTTGCATAATCCAACACTCGTTTGATGTAATTCTCTGGAATCAGGCAGTTTTTGGCATTACGAATTGCACTTTTCAAACATTTATTGGTTTTTGGGTCCGTTGCGTCCGCCTCGGCCCCGTCCCACGAACGAATTGCCGCGAAAACGTCGTTCAGATGCCGTTCATGCAGTTTTGAACCCGCCACGAGCGAGGCGACTTTTTGCTCTTCCTTGACCTTCCAATTGATAAACTCCTCGATATCCGGGTGATCCGCATCGACAATGACCATTTTGGCCGCACGCCGGGTTGTGCCACCGGATTTGATCGCGCCCGCAGCCCGATCACCAATGCGCAGAAAACCCATCAACCCCGAGGATTTACCGCCGCCCGAAAGCGGCTCATCTGCGGCACGCAACGACGAGAAGTTACTACCTGTGCCCGATCCGTATTTAAACAGGCGCGCTTCACGCACCCACAGATCCATAATGCCACCCTCGCCCACCAGATCGTCACTGATCGACTGGATGAAACAAGCATGTGGTTGCGGATGCTCATAGGCTGATTCCGACTTGGTCAGATCACCGGTTATTCCGTCGACATAGAAATGCCCCTGGCTGGGTCCGTCGATACCATATGCCCAATAGAGCCCGGTATTGAACCATTGCGGTGAATTGGGTGCGGCGCGCTGCGACGCCAGCATATGGCGCATTTCGTCAAAATAAGCGCGCGCGTCTTCTTCCTTGTTGAAGTAGCCGCCCTTCCAGCCCCAATAAGTCCAGGCACCGGCCATACGGTCAAAAACCTGTTTGGCTGAAATCTCGCCGCCTATACGGGTGCCTTCGGGAAGATCCTCAAGTTTTTCGTCGTCACCGGTTGAGCGCCATAGAAATTCCGGCACCCCCTCTTCCTCAACGCGAACCATCGCGGCTGGCACGCCAGCCTTACGAAAATATTTCTGTGCAATCACATCGCAGGCCACTTGTGACCAGCTTGCCGGTACTTCAACCTGGTCTAGTTTAAAGACCACAGACCCGTCCGGGTTGCGAATTTCGGATGTTTTGGTTGTGAATTCAATGTCTGAATACGCGTCTGAGCCTGCCCGGGTAAACTTGCGCTCGATCTTCATAATGCCCCAATGTCCTTTCAGCTTTTTCGAAGTCCATCCTGAAGTGGCTTCGCCAAATTTTTTACTTGCCGGAGCCAAGCTGATCGAAAAGAAAAATAGGCAGGTGCCCAGAGTGGTTGCCCACCTGTACGCTTAAACCTTTGAATGGTTTATTTTTCCCTGTCTACGATCCCTTCCGACCCACCACCACTATATCTTGTGGTTCGCTGACCGGCATAGACAAAATGGCGTAGGTAGGAGGGTCAGGTCAACGGGAATATTTTGAAATTTTCAGGATTTTATAGTTGACCTTTGATTAATCCATTTCCAAAGGAGTCGCGCTGTGATTTGGCCCCGGAAATCTTAGCGGGGAATCAGGGAGTTCCATCCGGAAGCTGTGAAATCGCTTGATGAAAACCGGCCACATTCTAACCTGCGTCCTTTCTACAACAGGCCAGTGACGGGCCATGCGGTCACAAGCCCGCCAAGCTGGGTTTTTTTAATAACCGTACTGATTCTTCCGAATCAAAACAGGAATCGGGAACTTCTTCAGCGAGCGTTATTGCATTTCATATTGTTGAGGCGGGCAGGACCTGAAGGGAAAAGGTGCGGTCCCATACATATCACGGTAGAACGGACCTAGCCACGCCTGCCAACAGGCAGCAAAACTGAAGCCATCAGCCACGTCGATGCTGTAAGATCCACGTCTGCCATTAACATCTAAGCGCTCATACAACTGAAAAAAACCGGGCAAATCTTTCCGAATCTGAAGGATCGGTCGTGAACAGCACAAAACTTTCCCCATCATGGTCGCTCAAATCCTGAGAAACCGGAAATCAGTCAACACTGTTGGCATCCAGAATTTGGGTTGAGGGGAATGCACCAAAAGCAAGGAAACATGCCTCATCGCGAAAACCCGGCACGGCGGTCTGAAACAGGACAACCTCATCCAAGAACTGGTAAGTAAGCCATGACTGTCCGAGTATGCGGGGAGGTGACATTCAGAATCTGCTGTTCGCCATATTCGCTCGGGCCCGTGAGGACAAAAGTTTGGGCTTGGGCTTGGGTTCTTTCAATACTTCAGAAAGCTCAGCCAGCGGAGCAATACCGACAATTTGATATTTTAAAATGGTCGGGACGGTAAGATTCGAACTTACGACCTACGGTTCCCAAAACCGCCGCGCTACCAGACTGCGCTACGCCCCGACGGGCGTTGAATACAGAGGCTGAGGCCGCTTGAAAAGCCCTAATCTGCCAGATTGCACGGCCATACGGCAATTGTTTGATCCAGCGCAGGGTGGCGCAGCTGTGATCCCGGTGAAATTCCCATCATCTCTGCCAGGCCTCCGCGAATCTCCAGCACCATTAAAACACCCTGACCGCCGGAAATTGGTGAAAGGTCATGTGGCTGCGCCATCGAATGCACATATTGCACAATCCCCTCGGGCGTGATGAAAAGCATGTCTAATGGGATCAGCGTATTCTTCATCCAAAAGGCTGGCTGACCCGGTTCCTGATACGTGAATAACATACCCTGAGAGGCGGCCAGCTCAGTACGAAACATCAGCCCCCTGCTGCGGGTGGCATCATCATCGGCGACTTCAATTGCAAAGCGCGCCGCACCCCAGGATCCACGTAAGTCCAGAGTGTTTACGTCGCATGTCTGCGCAATCCCCGGCTTTGCAACCAATAGCAACAAAAAAGCTGATGTCAGAATTGTCAGGGCAAGCCGCGCAGAGGATTTCATCGCAAAGGTCCGGGATCAGTGAGTATCCACCTCTATCACCGAATCCCATGTCTTGACCAGAACCGCCATGCGACCGCGTTTACCATCCTGCGCTGCCAGACAAATCGCTTCCCCGGCCTGAAGGTCCGAAAGACCACAGCGGCGTAATATCTCCACATGAATGAAAATGTCTTCGGGGTTGCCAAACACATTGGCAAAGCCAAAACCTTTGCCCTTATCAAACCATTTAATCCGGGCTGGCTCCAACTCCAGATCATCAATGTTTTCCAAAACCTCGCCATCGGGCATTTCAGCAAAAGAATCGTCCGAACCCTCGGGAAGAGTGATCGAAATCACTTCGACCGCCTGCAATCCCCTTTCGGTTTCAAGTGCAGTGATCTCAATCGCTGAATTGTCCGCAATCGAGCTTTGGCCAAAATTTCTCAGAACATTCGCATGGAGCAAGATATCCGGCCCACCATCCTCAGGTAGAATGAAACCAAATCCCTTTACCGGGTCGAACCATTTGACCGACCCACGCAATTGTCTTGTCTCTTGTATAACTTCATGTTCACACATAACGTCTCGTCCCGCAGTCACCATCCCAGTTCAATTGTGCCGGGAAAGCAGTGTCGGCGCAAGAGGCTAAAGTGCGTATTTTTATGGAGCCTGCAACTGACGTGACGTGAAAATCAGGGATTTAGCCGTGTTATTTTCCACGGTTCGTCAAATCTGGCGCGAGTCCAGCGAAAGCGATCATGCAAGCGAAAAGCACCATCCGCCCAAAACTCAATTTCGGTTGGTCGCAGCCGGTAACCGCCCCAAAAGTCAGGTCTTGGCGGGTTCGCACCAAGCTCGGCAGTTAACCTGGCCACCCGCCCTAAAAGGGCTGTACGTGACGCCAATGGTTGACTTTGATGAGAGGCCCAGGCCCCCAGGCGGCTTTTTAAGGATCGGGATGCGAAATACGCATCGGCTGCCGGACCTTCTTCTCGGGAAGTCAGGCCGCGCACCCTTATCTGACGGCGCAGGCTTTTCCAGTGCATCACAAAAGCGGCCTTACCCGACGCATCAAGCTCCCCAGCCTTGGCCGAGCCATAATTGGTGTAAAACACAAACGCATCGTCTTCGATGCCCTTTAAAAGCACCATGCGTGAATTGGGCATACCACCGGCATCGACCGTGGCCACAGCCATCGCGTTTGGGTCATTTGGTTCAACCTTGCCTGCTTCGTCCAGCCAGGTCCTTGCTATGATAAATGGGTCATCCCCGGCAAATATCCCGTTTCGCTTAGACAATTCGCTCTCCTATACTCTTCGGTTGTGCCACTTTTAAAAGCCGGTGTCAGTGTCAGGCTTGAAGGCCCTGCCCTGATCGCCTAAACCGATTTAACGCAAGTCTGAAGGGCGGGGAACAGAAAATGTCAAACCAATTGATGCAAGGAAAGCGCGGTCTGATCATGGGCCTTGCCAACGACAAGTCAATCGCATGGGGGATAGCCAAGGCTTTATCTGAAGCTGGTGCCGAACTGGCGTTTTCGTATCAGGGCGACGCGGTGCTGAAACGCGTCACCCCGTTGGCCGCAAGCCTTGGCAGCGACATTGTCGTGCCCTGCGATGTTGCAGACGAAGCCTCGTTGGATGCGCTGTTTGCCACCTTGCAGGAAAAATGGGGCAAGCTGGATTTCATCGTCCACGCGATCGGGTTTTCCGACAAATCAGAACTGCGCGGGCGCTATGTTGATACCGGCCCGGATAACTTCCGCATGACCATGGATATCTCGGTCTATTCTTTCACTGCCGTGGCACAGAGGGCCGCACCGATGATGACAGATGGCGGATCAATGCTGACCATGACCTATTACGGCGCCGAAAAGGTCATGCCCAATTACCACGTCATGGGCGTGGCCAAGGCCGCACTCGAGGCCAGCGTACGTTATCTGGCCGAGGATCTGGGCAAGGATAATATCCGCGTCAACGCCATATCCGCCGGCCCAATAAAAACTCTGGCGGCATCAGGCATTGGTGACTTCAGGTTCATTTTGAAGTTTAACGAACTAAACGCCCCGCTGCGCCGCACCGTGACGATTGATCAGGTGGGCAATTCAGCGCTTTATCTGTTGTCGGATCTTGGCACTGGCGTCAGCGGCGAAGTACATCACGTAGATTCAGGCTACCATGCCATTGGCATGAAGGCCGTAGACAGCCCTAACATTGAGCTTCCATCCGAAAGGAAAACCACATGAGCGACCGCCTGCCCCACGAAAAAGGCTTTCATGTCAGCTGGGATCAGCTGCACCGCGACAGCCGTGCACTGGCATGGCGTCTTGATGGTCACGGACCCGAACAGGACGGTGCCTGGAAAGCCGTGGTTGCCATTACCCGCGGCGGTATGGCCCCGGCGATGATCGTCGCGCGCGAGCTTGATATACGTGTGGTAGATACCGTCAGTGTAAAATCCTACAATCACCAAAAACAGTCAGAGCCGAAAGTCATCAAAGCCCCGGATATGGACATTATCGGCGACGGCACCGGTATTTTGGTTGTTGACGATCTGGTTGATACAGGGCGCACCCTGGAAGCGGTTCGCGCCTTGATGCCCCAAGCCCATATCGCCACCGTTTACGCCAAACCCAAGGGCCGCCCGATGGTGCAGACCTTCATAACTGAGGTCAGCCAGGATACCTGGATCTTCTTTCCCTGGGACATGGCGCTGCAATATGTCGAACCGTATCGCGGCACAGATTGAAGTTTCGCGTATAAGTCTCTGAAAGATCAGGGTAACCTGACGTTCAACCTGTGCTACTCGGCAGCCTCGGGAGTTTCCGGCGCAGGATCGACGTCTTCAGAAGTTACAGCTTCGGGTACAGGTTTTACCCGTGGCTTACGCGCACGCTGCGGGCGTTTCTTCGGCTTGCTTTCCGGTGTCTCAACCAGACCGCTTTGCGCATCGTCCTTACCGCTGACTGCACCACTATCCGCCGGTTGCTCGACCGGCGCGGCGGCAGGCTGCGGCATGTTGGCCGGATCATCGGGTTGCGCCTTGCTTGCCGCTTCCTGACGGGCATTGCGTGCTTCACGCTCTTCGCGGTCACGCTGCTGACGATCGCGGTTTGCCTGCTCGGCCTGAACCCGCTTGGCTTCGGCAGATTTCTGTGCTTCGCTCAGCAATCTTGTGTAGTGTTCGGAATGCTGTTGAAAGTTCTCGGCTGCAACCCGGTCATTTGAAAGCGTGGCGTCGCGCGCTAATTGACTGTATTTATCAATAATTTGCTGAGGCGTGCCGCGTACTTTACCCTCGGGCCCCGAACTGTCAAAAACCCGGTTCAAGTTGTTACCCGGATTACGGTTACGGTTCGACTTACCGCGCGAACGATTTTTAGAAGATCTCATTTATTCTGTTTCCAGCCTTTGTTGGCTTTGTGTCTGAGCTTTGACGCTTAGCGCCGCTTTTTCCCGCATCAGACTTTTTGGGCATATGGCGACAGGGGTCTGAAAGACATCGCCTTGTCGCTGGGACATGAGTAAACATGGGCGGCGCGCCAAGACAAGCAAAAACTGGTGAAAAACCCGTGAACGGCGGAAAATGTCGCGCTATATGGCATGTTTACACCGATTTTTACCGCCTCAGGTCGGTTTTCTGCCCTGAACCACCCGGTCTCGGCCATCAAGGTCGGGCAAAACCCGGATATCTTGCAGCCCTGCGGCGCGAAACATATCACAAACAGCGGATCCCTGCGAGGGGCCAATCTCAACAATCAGGCGTCCGCCTTCCTCAAGAAAATCCATGACCCGCGCGGTAATCGCCCGGTAAGCCTCCAGCCCGTCCCCACCTGGGGTTAAGGCAATCTTGGGCTCGTGTTCGCGTACCTCCGGGGCCAGTTCGGCCATTTCATCGGCTGATATATAGGGTGGGTTTGAGACGATCAGATCGAAGCGACCTTCAATCTTTGAAAACCAGTTTGATTGCATGAACAATGACCGCTTTTCAAGTTTCAGGGCCTTGGCATTTTCGCAGGCCACGCTCAAAGTCAGAGGGGAAATATCTGTGCCAATTCCGGTCGCCAAGGGGTTTTCAGCCAGCAATGTTAAAAGGATACAGCCAGATCCTAAACCTAAATCCAAAAGTTTGGAGAATGGTTCGCACAAGGCCTGTTTGACCAGTATTTCAGTTTCCGGTCTTGGGTCGAGCACATCTTTGCTGACCCTGAACCAACGATCATAAAACCATCTTCCCCCGACGATCTGTGAGACAGGCATGCGAGTTTGGCGTTTCGAAATCGCTTCAAAGAACAGGGCCTGAGCTTTTGCATCTATGTCATCGCGCAAATGTATGGTCAGCCTGCCCGCTTCAATACCCATCGCATGTGCAAGAAGGCGGCGCGCGTCCCCTGCCGGATCGGCAATTCCGGCCCCGCGCAGCAACACCACAGCCTGGGTCAAAGCATCGTTGCCGGTCACCGGCTCAGCCTTCCATCTCGGCCAGTTGCATGGCCTGATCATGGGCGGTGAGGGCGTCGATGATTTCATCCAGATCGCCCTGCATCACCTGATCGAGCTTATAAAGCGTCAGGCCAATGCGGTGATCGGTCATGCGCCCTTGCGGGAAATTATAGGTGCGGATGCGTTCCGAGCGATCGCCCGATCCGACCTGCGCTTTGCGGTCGGCGGCGCGTTCACCGTCAACCCGTTGACGTTCGAGATCGAAAAGCCGCGCCTTCAGCACCTGCATGGCAATCTCGCGGTTGCGGTGTTGGCTTTTTTCCGAGCTGACAACAACCAAGCCAGTGGGAAGGTGGGTGATGCGCACCGCAGAATCGGTGGTATTGACGTGCTGCCCGCCAGCACCCGAGGCGCGCATGGTATCAATGCGAAGATCGCCCGCATCGATCTGAATATCGACATCTTCAGCTTCGGGCAGAACGGCGACAGTTGCTGCCGAGGTGTGGATACGGCCACCACTTTCGGTCTCGGGCACCCGCTGCACCCGGTGCACACCGCTTTCATATTTCAGCCGGGCAAACACGCCTTCACCCTTCACATGCGCCACCACCTCTTTGATGCCACCCAACTCGGTCGCATTTTCTTCAATGATTTCGAATTTCCAGCCCTGCGCCTCGCTAAAGCGCTGATACATGCGCAGCAAATCACCAGCAAACAACGCCGCCTCGTCTCCGCCCGTGCCGGGGCGGATCTCGATCATAGCCGGGCGCGCATCCGCGGCATCTTTCGGCAGCAAAACCAATCGCATGGCGTCTTCGGCTTCTGGCAGGCGCTGGCGCAAGACGGGCAGTTCCTCTTCGGCCAAATCACGCATTTCCGGGTCGTCCAGCATCGCCTCGGCCTCGGTCAAATCATCCAGAAGCTGCCGATAGGCAGAAATTTCTTCAACCACCGGCCTAAGCTCGGCATATTCGCGCCCCAGGCGGGCAATTTCATCACCCGCCAACCCTTCGGCCATGCGGGCCTCGATGAACTGAAAACGCTGGGTGATCGCGTCGAGTTTTTCCAAAGGCACCATGCCCCTCCTGTCCCCTATCGGCGCGGAATGGTCAA
>JAAEUB010000512.1 GCA_024227755.1 Paracoccaceae bacterium
AAGACGGCAAGCCGATTTTTGCCGGCGACAAATACGCGGATCTGTCGGACGAGGCCCTGTGGTTCATTGGCGGCATCCTGAAGCACTCAAAAACCCTGAACGCTTTCACCAACCCGGCGACCAACAGCTACAAGCGCCTGATCCCGGGGTTTGAGGCTCCGGTCCTGCGCGCCTATTCGGCACGTAACCGGTCTGGCTGTGTTCGCATCCCCTGGGCCGAAAGCCCCAAAGCCAAGCGGGTTGAGGCCCGTTTCCCCGATCCGGCAGCAAACCCTTACCTCTGCTTTGCAGCCCTTCTGATGGCCGGTCTTGACGGTATCAAGAACAAGATCGATCCGGGCCCGGCAATGGACAAGGACCTTTACGACCTGCCCGCAGAAGAACTGGCCGGGATCCCCACGGTCTGTGCATCATTGCGCGAAGCTATGGACGCACTGGCGGCTGATCACGACTTCCTGCTGGCAGGCGATGTGTTCACCAAGCACCAGATCGAGGGCTACATGGACCTCAAATGGGAAGAGATCTACGCCTTTGAACACACACCGCACCCGGTTGAGTTCA
>JAAEUB010000513.1 GCA_024227755.1 Paracoccaceae bacterium
CAACCCAATCAGACGTTTGCTGTTGGGGTGAAGAAAGCCAAAGTTGCGGGCGCGTCTAAAGCCTTTGGGCAAGACATGCTGGAGAATCAACCATAAGAATGTTGCGCCACAGACCGTTCTTACTTCCATCTGCTTTGTTTTGCTGTTTTGATACCGAAAGCTCACCTTGCCCTCCTGACAGGCGAGGATATCGTTTTCCTGGATCACACCCCGATACAGATATCGCCCGAGATAGACTAGCGCTTGGTCACCTGAGCCGACAGATGTGCAGTCCACGACCCAGCTTTCGGGATAGCGGGCCGGAAGCTCGAGTCCTTCCCGTGTGATGGCCTCAAGCATTTTGGCGCGAAAGACCTTGGCCAGCGGCCTGAGTTCGGCGGGCAGGGTGAAGGTCACCAAAAAATACTCGGTGGGCAGCTGTTTTTTAAGCTGGCGCTCCAGCCACTGCTGACTCTCGTGATGCTGGCAATGCGGGCAGTTGCGATGCCCACAGGAGTGTGGAACAAAGACTTGGCTGTCACACTCGGAACATTGCGCCAGCATCAAGGGGCTTTGGCGGGTGCGACAGTCCTTCATGGCGGCAAGCGCCTTGCGATGCCCCGGCAGGATCCAGCGCTGGTATTGATCCAGGAACTCAGATTCAAAGGTTTGGATAATCGAAGAGAGCAGGATCATTTGACTTTCCCCCAATCAATGGAAAAGCCATTCATCAAGTCATTGATGATATGCCTGGCATTCTGGTCCGTGTGGGAGGTTAGGTGGGTGTATTTGGTCGTGGTCAGAATGCTGTGGTGACCAAGAATTTTCTGCACTTCGAGCAGGTCGACACCGGCTTCGATCAGATGGGTGGCAAAACTGTGCCTCAGGCTGTGCGGGGTAATCTTTTTTTTATCCCGCAGGCTTGAACCACCTTGCGCAGGGTGCTCTGCACGCCGCCGCGATCCAGCGGCGTGATGGCGCGATGGGCGAATTGAAGGCCGCCCTGGCGATTGGGGAACAGCAGCACCGGGTGATGATGCACCGACCAGAAGCGGCGCAGCAGATCCAGTGTCGCCTCCGGCAGGGGCACGAAACGGTCTTTATTGCCTTTGGAATTTCGGGTATGACCGCGCCGGCACGCGGCGTCGATATCGCCCACTTCAAGCCGCAAGCCTTCACCCAGGCGCAGACCCAGGCTATAGAGGGTGAAGTAGAAAACCCGGTAACTCAGTGTGTGGGTCGCCATGAATACGCGTTTGGCCTGATCGACGGTGACGATATTGGGCAAGCGTCGGGCCTTCGGCGGCTTGATCAGATCAACGTTCACCCAGGGCGCGCGCAGTACGTGGGCGTAGTAGAACTTGAGCCCGTACAGATCGAGCTTGACCGCGCTCCAGGAGTGAGAGTC
>JAAEUB010000514.1 GCA_024227755.1 Paracoccaceae bacterium
AAGGATGGCGGTTGACGGCAAGTCTTTCAGGCCAAGAACCTGAAACAGATTTTGCCCGTCCCCCATCAATACGGGCAGGTTGGTGATTGCCACCTCGTCAAAAAACTTCTGCACCCAGACCGGTCCGCGCCAATCGAAGGCCAAAGGCACTACCTTTATACGGGCCGGGTCTACCTGTCCCGACAATCGCGCTAGTGACGGCATCTCGCGGCGACACGGCTGACACCACGGCCCCCACAGGTTAACCACCAAAAGCTGCCCTGATGCGTCACCAAGCGATACGCGTGTTCCGTCTGCGGCAGAAATGAAAAGCTCATTTGCGTCACGGGCCGGGTCTACCGCTTGTGCCATTCCGGCAGCAGACGGAGGCTGGGATGCAGCAAGGCCACGCGTTGCCATTGCAACGCCCAATGCTGAAAGGAAAGCCCGGCGATGCATGATTACTGCGCCATTGCCTGCGCCATAGTCGCCGTAATATCGGTGATGATGTCCTGAGCAGCCATCCCATGCGGGAAACGTCGGATCAGATCGCCGTAAGGGTCGACAAAGGCGGTCGAGGCGGTGTGGTCAACTGCATAATCCTCGGGATGTTCAGGATCAGGCGTATAAACCTCATAGCGCGCATTGAACGTCTTCACCATGTGATCGGTATAGGGTTTGGGACCACGCAAAGCGATAATGCGTTCGTCAAAAAATCCAACATATTCGCGCAAGAGCTTGGCGGTGTCGCGGTCAGGATCAACCGTAACAAACAACACGGCCAGATCATCAGTTTTTTCACCCAACCCTTCCATCACATCTGAAATCGTTGACAAGGTCGTCGGGCAGACGTCCGGGCACGCTGTATAGCCGAAGTATATCAGCACAAATTTACCCTGGAGGTCCTCATCAGTAACCACATTGCCATAGGTATCTTCCATCATATACCGGCGGCGCACAGGTTGATCGTCCTGCGTGGTATCCGCCGACAGATCTTCATGCTGCGCTATGGCGGGCATCGCCGCTGCACCGGCCCACGCCGCTGCCGATATTAAAAATCCTCGTCGCCCAGACATATTTGTCTCCTTTTTTGGGTTGCGCGACATTTACGCCGGGATAATCATCGACGCCTTGACTTAAGTCAGGTCCCGTATGCGTATATCTCTATAGCTGCGCGTGAATCAAACCAAGGAAATGACAATTGACCTCTCTTCTTGCCGCATTGCTGCCCCTGGGGCTGATCCTGCTGATGTTCGTGGTCGGGCTACGATTGTCTTTGACGCAGGTGATCGGGGCGTTTTCGCGCCCAAAAGCCCTGAGTATCGGGCTGCTGGTTCAGCTTATCGTTTTACCGGCAGCTGCGTTTCTGCTAAGCCGGGTTTTGGCTTTGCCAGCGCCAATGGCAGCAGGGTTGATACTGGTGGCGGCGGCACCCGGCGGAGTTACATCAAATTACATCGCCCATCTGGCGCGCGCTGATCTGGCTCTTTCAGCGGCAATGACGCTGGTCACCACGGCGCTGGCTTCAATTACGATCCCGTTGGTGCTGACACTTACCGGTGCAGCAGAATTGCCCGGGGCAGCAGGGTTGATGCGTATGAGTATGATCATGGCTGGGGTGGCAACCTTGCCCATGGGGGCCGGGATGGCTTTGGCAGCTTGGCGGCCGGGCTGGGCAAACTGGTTGGGTGTTGGGCTTGAGCCTGCCTCAAAAATCATTTTCGCCGCCATGGTATTAGCAACCTTCATCCAGAACTGGCCGGTGATGATGCAGCACATATCCAGCGTTGGCCCCGCCGTCCTTGCCCTAAACCTGATCGCCCTGTCACTGGCCGGGGCCGCGGGTTTCATTACCCGCCTAGGCGCACAAAAACGCCGGGCAATTATGGTCGAGGCATCGCTGCAAAACGTCGCTGTCGCCCTTTTCGTCGCCGGTACGCTATTGGACAACCCGGCCATGAGCGTCCCAGCGTTAATTTACGCCTTGGTAATGAACATCTCGGCGCTGGCTCAGATTGCCATGGCACACAAATGGGTGGGCCCGGCCAATCTCAACCGAACCTGAGCCTGCCGGGATCAAACAACTGACGAAAAGGTATCGCTGGGAGTATGCAACCTTACGTGCTGCATGAAATGGCGGGCAACACGTGACAGGGGCCGGTCATCGGGGGTGACAAAATAGGTCTGGTAAGAAAGCGCCGAGGGGAAGGGGCGAAAAACCAGCTCGCCCAAATCCTGTAAAGCTAGCGGAAAGGGATTGATTATCGCGACACCCAGCCCCGCCTGAACCAACTCTGCCGCTGCCACGGATGAGGTAACTTCGGCCACTATATTTGGTTTGACGGATTGCTCCTGAAGTAACTTCTCAAGCTGTGAGCGGCGCGCGTGGCGATAGGATTGTGCGATCAGGTTCGCAAGGTGCAGATCACCCGGACTAACCTCTTTCAGCTTTGCAAGCGGGTGATCTGATAACATGGCACAAACCGCGACTGAGCGGCGAAACGGGATCAGCTTGGTGCCTGCCCGGGTTGGCTCAACTCCGATCACACCCAGATCAAACCTGCCCGCCCGCACCCCAAGGATCACATCCTCAGAGGGACCAAACTCAAGGCTGAGAAAATAGTCCGAACGGGTTTTCAGGAACGAGCCGATATGGCCGGTGAGGAATTTGTTGGCAAAGGTTGGCGGCGCAATGATCCGTAGATTTTCACGCTCGCTATCTGGTGGACCATCAATCTGCTCAAGCGCCTCAAACAGCCCGTCAAGCCGTGCATTTAGCATTGTCGCGGCCGAGGTCGGCTTCAGCCGTCCCGCGTCGCGCTCAAACAATGCATTGCCAATACGCGCTTCAAGGCTGGACAGCGACCGGCTGACGGCGCTTTGAGACAAGCCAAGCCTTCGTGCCGCGGCAGCGGTGGTGGAACTTTCCATCATCGCGCGGAAAGTCTGGTATTCGGGCAGGGAGTGCCAGGTTTTGCGAGGCATGGTCAATCTGTTTTTATCATCGCTCTATGAGCATATAGCATAGAAATACCACTGGCAGGAATCGATTTCTGGGCGCAGGCTATGCAGGCGCAAAACCGGGGGAAACAGTGCCTGAATTCCAGACTCCTTTGATTTTCGACGGCCACAACGACGTATTGTTGAAGCTGTTTCTGGCTGGTGGGCGCAGCGCGGTTAAGACATTCACCAATGGCCGGGACGGCCATATCGACCTGCCACGCGCCCGTCAGGGTGGCTTTGGCGGCGGCTTTTTCGCTATTTTCGTGCGCTCGCCCACCGATCGCGACGAGAAGTTGGAAGAAATGAGCAAGCCGCAATATGATCTGCCCCTGCCCGCGGCGATTACAGCGTTAGACGCCCTGCCCACGGTGCTTGAGCAAGCTGCGATTCTTATTCAAATGGAGGCCGAGGGGCAGGTGCGCATCTGTCGTTCAACTACCGATATTCGTGGCGCGTTTGAAGAGGGCCGCATGGCCGCGATCATGCACATTGAAGGCGCCGAGGCGATTGACGCCGAATTCCACAGTCTTGACGTGCTCTATGGTGCCGGTCTGCGTTCAATCGGCCCAGTCTGGTCACGCTCGACAATCTTCGGCCACGGCGTACCATTTCGCTTTCCTTCAGACGGCGACATTGGCGACGGTTTGACCGAAAAGGGAAAAAAACTGATAACACGTTGCAACAAAATGGGCATCATGGTGGATCTGTCACATCTGAACGAAGCCGGATTTTGGGACGTGGCCGCAAAAAGCGATGCGCCTCTGGTCGCGACGCATTCAAATGCCCACGCCATTTGCCCACATGCACGAAATCTGACCGATAAACAACTTTGCGCTATCGCCGAAAGCGATGGTATGGTCGGGCTGAATTTTGCCACTGCCTTTTTGCGTGAAGACGGCAGGATGCGCCCCGGCGTGCCGCTTGAAACCATGCTGCGCCACCTGGATCACCTGATCGAAAAGCTGGGCGAGGACAGGGTTGGGCTTGGCTCGGATTTTGATGGTGCCATGGTGCCTGATGCTATTGGCGACGTGGCAGGGTTGATAAATCTGCGCGAGGCGATGCACGGGCATGGCTATTCGGATAATTTGGTGCGTAAGCTGTGTCATGAGAACTGGTTGCGCGTATTGGCATTAACCTGGGGCGAACAGGCACAGACCTGAGCATATTGAAAATAACAGAGGAGAGAAGAAAAATGAAACCGTTTAAAAACATAATGGCCAGCGTCGTGCTGGGCATGGCTTTGGCCGCTCCCGGCCTGCCTGCATTGGCGGAAACCCCGCCCAACATGTTGGTGATTGCAGCTGAGATTGACGACCTGACCAGCCTCGACCCGGCGCAGAGCTTTGAGTTCTCAGGCTCGGATGTCAGCCGCAATATTTACCGCAAGCTGGTCAACTTTGACCCGCTGAACCTTGAGGCCGGATATGGCCCGGACATTGCGGAAAGCTGGACAGTATCTGAAGACGGTCAGACCATCACGTTCACTATCCGTGACGGTTTGTCGTTCCATTCAGGCAACCCGGTGCGCGCGGAAGATGTTGCATTTTCCCTTCGCCGTGCCGTCATTTTGAACAAAACACCTTCGTTCATCCTGACCCAGTTCGGGTTCACTGCCGACAACGCAGGCGACACCATTTCTGTTGATGGCAACTCTGTTTCGATCACGACCGACAAGCGCTATGCGACATCGTTCGTTCTGAACTGCCTGACATCGACAATCGGCGGCATTGTCGACGAAAAAGTAGTGATGAGCCACGAAGCAGATGGCGACATGGGCAATGCATGGCTCAGCCTTAACTCGGCTGGTTCCGGTGCATATAGCCTTGTCAGCTGGAAGCCGAATGAATCGATCACCCTGCAATCCAACCCTGGCTTCTACTTAGGTGCACCAGCAATGGAACGGGTTGTCGTGCAGCATGTTGCAGAAAGCTCGACCCAGCGTCTGATGCTGGAACGCGGTGACATTGACGTGGCCCGCAACCTCAGCCCGGAAGACGTGGCAGGCCTTTCAGACGCTGATGGCGTCGCGATTGACAGTGAAATGCGTGGCCGTCTGATGTACATCGCAGTCAGCCAGAAACATCCCGAGCTTTCGAAACCGCAGGTGCGTCAGGCAATCAAGTACCTGATTGACTATGATGGCATGGTGAACTCGTTCCTGAACGGGCAATATGTGATCCACCAGAACTTCCTGCCGCGCACCTATCTGGGTGCCGTGGACGAAAACCCGTTCAGCCTGAACATCGAAAAAGCCCGCGCTTTACTGGCCGAGGCCGGAGTTGGTGAGATGACGCTGGAAATCGGTGTTCGCGAAGCGCAAGAACGTATCGAGATCGCGCAAACCCTGCAAAACACCTTTGCCCAGGCTGGTATCACCATCAACATCACCGTTGGCACCGCCAAACAGGTGTTGGGCCGTTACCGGGCGCGCGAACTGGATATCTATGTTGGTGCATGGGGACCAGATTATCCCGATCCGCACACCAATGCAGGCACATTCGCTTATAATCCCGACAACACGGACGAAGCGGGTGCGACCGGCCTTCTGGCATGGCGTAACAGCTGGGACACTGGCGGGCTGACCGAACAGGTTGCTGCCGCCGTTGTTGAAGGCGACCGTGAGGTACGCGCGCAAATGTATGCTGACATTCAGGCTCAGTTCCGCGACACCGCACCGTTTGCTGTCATGTTCCAGAAGATCGAACAGACAGGCCGGGCTGATAACGTTGCCAATATGAACCTTGGTGGCGCTATTACGGCGGTATCTTACTGGCCGATCACCAAGTAATGGCCCGGAGATGAGTATGGCCGAGAAAAAAAATCGTGTAGGGCGGCGTGCGCCGCCCTACACGCGTGGGCTGTTGGTCAAGGTAACCAAAACGCTATTGACCATCGCCGTCACAATGGTGGGCCTTATGGGCGTAACCTTCACCATCGGCAGGGTGATGCGAATTGGTCCGGTCCTGCCGATCGTTGGTGCATG
>JAAEUB010000515.1 GCA_024227755.1 Paracoccaceae bacterium
CAGACGCTCGCTGTCAAAAACCTCGCCTACCACATCTGCCAGCACGACGCGCGACAAGGCGGGCGCAGGTTCTTCGGCCTTGCCAAAGGTCAGCGTGCTTTCACACAGGTTGACCGCGCGCGAAATAGACCCGACCAGCTTGGGTGCGGCGCGTTTCACGGCCGGATCATCACTCATCTCCATACGGTCGGCAAATAACTGCGCCGTGGTCAGGATATTGCGCAAATCATGGCTGATACGCGCCACCGCGCCGCCAAGTTGCGCCAGCCGTTCCTTTTGGCGAAGGGCACCGGTAAGCTGGGTTTGCAGGTCGTGCAGGGCTTCTTCCGCCTCGCGTAATTCGGTGATCCGCGATGTAGGCTCAATAACAAGGCGCGCATCTTCTGGCGCGCCAGCATACGAGATCATATGCCCGACCACGCCCTTGATCGGACGCACCATCAGGCGGCGTACGGCCAGAAACAACATCACCGCAGTAATGACCGAGATCACCGCCGACAGGATCAGAATATTCAGCCCGTAAGCCAGCATCGCCCGTCTGAGTGGCGCGGTTTCCATTGTGACCTCGATCACCAGCCCGCCCTCGCGTACCGGTTCGGAAATAACCCGGATCATCTGGTTTTCCAGCGTCACCAGACGGCGCATGGCGTCACGGATCAGGGTAAAAGGGGTTTGCATACGCAGATCGAAGCTTTCGGAAACCGTCCGCGTCATCGGGGACGACAAGATAAGCTCGCTGGCTTCATCGCGGCGCAGGACCACATTGAACACCTCGGCATTTTCCAAAAGCTCGGCTTCTAGCGCCGGGGCGATCATGTCGTCGGCCAGAAGGGTGAGCGAGGCGATCTGGGCGCGCTCAAGCCGCGACAGCAGGTAATCTTCGCGAAAGCGCGCCACGGAAGGCACGAAAATCAGCACCTCGGCCAGCATGACAAAGGCTGTAGTCAGGATTAGAAACCGGCCTGAGAGTGAATTTAACAACCTGTCCGCCTTATCCGTCCCCGCCTAAGGGATCCACTTTTGCACCATACCCACAATCCGCTTTACCAGCGGCTTGTCAAACAGGCGGGGGAAATAATACGCCCCGGCAATACGTTTGTTGATCTCACCCATGGTCGGATAGGGCGACACCATTGCCGCCACATGGGACATTTTCAGCCGGTTTGCCAATACCAAAGCCCACAGGTTTATCAGTTCACCCGCCCCCGGCCCGACGATGGATACGCCAACCGGACGGCCTTTTACCACCATCGCCTTGGCCATCCCGCCGGTTTGCCCGGTGACAATGGCGCGGTCATTGCCGGAGAACTCAAAGCGGATAACCTCAAGCGCATTTCCATGTTTCGCGACCGCCTCGGCTTCGCTCAGGCCAACCTGTGCAAGTTCAGGCGAGGTAAAGGTTACCCACGGGATATGCGAGGTTTTGGCCTTTGAAGGCAGACCAAACAGCATCGAGCGAATAATCACCCCCGCATGATAGCCCGCAACATGGGTAAATTGCAGCCCCGCCGCGACATCGCCAATGGCATAGACGCGTCGATTTGACGTGCGTAATCCAGCATCGACTTTGATGCCGCCACGGGTTGGCTTGATCCCGGCTTTGTCCAATGCCAAGCGGTCAGTATTGGCTTTGCGCCCTACCGCCATCAGCAAATGCGTGCCTTTGAAGATGCGCCCATCCTTGGCCTCAACTTCTATGGCACCGGCCTTGCCGCGGATTTCGGCAGCCATCGCGTCTTCTTCAATGGCAATGCCGTCTGTGCGCAGTTTTTCCAGCACGACTGCAGCCATTTCCGGATCATCCTTGCCTAGGGCCTTCATGCCCTCGATCACCGTCACCTCACAGCCCAGCGCCCGATGTGCTTCAGCCATTTCCATGCCAATGGGACCACCGCCAACGATCAGCAGGTGGACGGGTTTTTTCTTCAGTTCAAAGATGGTCTCGTTGGTTTCATAGGGCACCTTGTCCAGTCCCGGAACAGGCGGCACGAAAGGGGATGAGCCGGTAGCAATGACAAAGCGGCGCGCACGGATCACATGCTCGCCCGCCTGCACCTCGCGGTCATTGATGAAAGCGCCGTATTCCCTGATCACCCGCACCCCAAGGCCCTCAAAACGCTCGACGGAATCATGTGGCTCTATGGTGGCGATGGTGGCGCGCACATGGTCATGTGCCGCCTTCCATGTCATGTATTTCTGCCCAGCATGCAGCAATGCCTTCGATGGCACGCAGCCATAGTTCAGGCAATCCCCGCCCATCTTATGACCTTCAAGCAGCACTACTTTGGCACCCATTTGAGCTGCACCAGCGGCAACAGACAGCCCACCCGAACCAGCGCCGATGATACATATATCTGTTTTGACAATACTCATATGATGCTGCCCTTCTTGATAAACTTCAGCGCGACAGGAAGTGCAGCCAAGACGCTGAGGCCAAGTATCGGCAGGAGGATCTGAGGTTCAAATATGATACCGAGATCCGGACTTGCACCGCGGGCAAAAACTTCGCCCAGACCGGCACCGATTGAAGTAAACACCAGACCGGCGGGTATAATGCCCAGATAGGTCGATACTGCAAACTTGCGCAGTGGTACATCGACCATGGCGGGGATCAGGTTGGCCAGAAAGAACGGCACGATGGGAACGAGGCGGATAAGAAACAACACCGACCATTGGTTTTCGTCGATGCCATCCTTGATAGTCTTCACAATTCCTTCGCTGCCCTCCATTCGCGCCGCCAGCCGTTCGCCAAGCCCCCAGCGCGCAGCAAGAAAAATCAACACCGCCCCGGTGCCCGCACCAAACACGTTAAAAGCCACACCGGGAAATACTCCGAACAGAAAACCGCCGGTCAGGGTGGCCATGGTGCCTCCGGGAAGGGAAAGAGCAACGATAGCTATATATGCAGCAATGAAACCCAGAACCGCCAAAAGAAAGTGGGCATCGCGGTAGGCAATAAGCGCCTCGCGGTGCTCGGACAGCGCCGCGAAGCTGAGATAATCGCGAAGGGTAAACGCACCTACTATCGCAATGGTCACGATCACGATAAGCGGCAATCGCCTTAAAACCGGGTGCCGGGGCTGGGGGGAAGCGTCGGTCATTATTCCTGCCTTGTTGGTTGGTCAGAACATGCGGCTAAACACGCCATTTTCCCACCCCCCTCACGCCCGCTTGAACATTGGTGAGCAAATGTTGCAATTCCGGGGGGCATCTGTAACAAAATCCGGAATGCGCCGGGATCTGGCGCGCAATTTGTTGCAACAGACGTTTGACTTAGCTGCAATTGGTGCCTATAGGCAAGGCTTCGAGATTGACACGAGCTGCGAATCCACCGGGATTGGCGGACTTTATACGGAGAAGCGCGATGAAACGCACATTCCAACCTTCTAATCTGGTGCGCAAGCACCGCCACGGCTTTCGCTCACGCATGGCCACTAAAGCCGGACGCAAGATTCTGAACGCGCGCCGCGCCAAGGGCCGCAAGTCGCTGAGCGCGTAAGCGCCCACCTGACGGACAAAGACATGAAACCGCCGGAGGCCCCCGACAAAAACGCGGGGATCAAGCCCCCGGCGGTTTCCGTTCGTCTGGAGAAAATGCGCAAACGTGCCGATTTTCTGGCTGCTGCACGATCCAAGCGCGCCGCTATGCCGGGTTTTATCCTGCAGGCGCGTGACCGCAAGGATGGCCAGCCCGAGATCCGAATAGGCTTTACCGCATCAAAGAAGGTCGGCAATGCCGTTGCCCGCAACCGCGCCAAACGCCGCCTCAGGGCTCTTGCGCGCGCGGTTTTGCCGCAGCATGGACGACCTGGCTGGGACTATGTGCTGATTGGGCGTCATCGAGTTTCTGCCACCCGCGATTTTAACGAAATGCAGAGCGATCTGACCAAGGCGCTGACCCGATTGCACCCGGTCAAATAGGAGCTCATCAAAGGGGCTTACATTTTAATATCTGAATGTGTTACTATACCTCTTAAGGATTCTATAGGAGAGGAGCGCGCTATGTCACTTGAGGTCGGCGGAAAAACCATCGCAACCAACGAAAAAGGCTATCTGGAGGACATCCAGGAATGGTCGGAAGATGTCGCCAAAGCCATCGCAGTGCAAGAAGAGGTCGCCTTGACCGATAGGCATTGGGATCTGATAAAATTCCTGCGCGAGGAGTTCCTCGAGAACCGCGGCACCCAGCCCAACACACGCACAATCGTCAAAGCGATGAGCTCTGAATGGGGCGAGAAAATCAAGCAGGGCGATCTTTACGACCTGTTCCCGGGTGATCCGTCAAAGCAAGGCGGCAAAATTGCCGGCCTGCCTGAAAGCCGCCGCAAGGGTGGGTACTAAACGTTAGGAGATGCGATCGGGTCTGGACCACCTGAACGCAAAGCTCAGCCGGGGTGAAAGCCCCGGCTGATTTCGTTTGCAGGCTGGCAAATGGGCGCGATGCCCTTATATGCTATGCACAGAAACCAAGGCCATGACATGACCCCGCTTGCCCATATCGCTGCCCTGCCCGTGCGTGCTTACAGGCTGATTTTAAGCCCCTGGGTTGGGCATGGTTGCCGTTATCAGCCCACATGCTCGGCTTACGCTTTGGAAGCACTGGAAAAGCACGGGGCGATCAAAGGCACATTGCTGGCCGCGCGCCGTGTCGGGCGTTGTCACCCTTTGGGCGGTTCAGGTTATGACCCGGTGCCAGAAAAGCGTAAGAAGAGTGAGGGCGCTAAGGAATAACAGCCCCTTGGTGTTGCCTTTCTCTTAACCCATGTGCTTGTATGCCGACCATCAGCGCGACAAGGAAACACGCCATACGGGGATGAACAAGCCAATGACCAATAAACCCACAAAAATCAAAAATGTTGTTTACGAAAAAGAACTTGCCCGGATGCAGGTTGAGCTGATCAAGCTACAGGAATGGGTAAAGGCGACCGGCCACAAAGTGGCGTTGATTTTTGAAGGGCGCGATGCCGCTGGCAAAGGTGGCACCATTAAACGCATCACCGAACCGATGAACCCACGCATTTGTTCGGTCGTTGCCCTGCCTGCCCCAACCGAACGTCAGACAACCCAGTGGTATTTCCAACGCTATGTCGAACATCTGCCGGCCGCCGGTGAGATCGTAATTTTTGACCGCTCGTGGTATAACCGCGCCGGGGTTGAACGGGTGATGGGTTTTTGTACCGATAAGGAATACCAGGAGTTCATGCGCTCGTGCCCCGAATTTGAACGTATGCTGGTGCGCTCGGGCATCCAGCTGATCAAATACTGGTTTTCGGTTTCAGACGAAGAACAGGAACGCCGCTTCCAAAGCCGCCTGACCGACCCGACCAAACGCTGGAAGCTCAGCCCGATGGATCTTGAAAGTCGCAAACGCTGGGTTGATTATTCCAAGGCCAAAGACTTGATGTTTTCTCATACCGACATTAAGCAGGCGCCTTGGTATGTGGTCGATAGCGATGTTAAAAAACATGCGCGGCTGAACTGCATCAGCCACCTGTTGTCGCTAATTCCATATGAAGACCTGACGCCCGAGGAAATCACCCTTGATGATCGCCCGGTGCAGCGTGGATACGTGCGCCCGCCAATGGAAGATCAGACCTTCGTGCCCGAAATCCACAAGGATTTGTGATCAGGGGTGCCGTGCGGCCATCTGTTGCTGACCTTAGGGTAACCAACCCGTGCGGCTCTCCCCATTCGTTTTTTACGCTGGGATTCGGGTAGCTCAGAATACCGGTAGTGTCGAGATGCCAACCCGTACTCCGGCGTTTGTTGCTCTATGTCGGAAATCCCCCGGTTTTTGAGGCCGGTTATGGGCAAAGAGTTTCCAGCCCGGCACTCACAAAGACCAAAAGTAGAGAAGCACAGCCAAAACCCTGCATTGCAACCACCTGAAATGGCGGAAATGCGGACTTTATTGTCGTTCGCCAGCTACGGTTTCAGCGCTATCGTGTAACTACTCAGCGCTTACAATTGTATCTGCCTAACTCAATCAAACCGGTTCCTGAAACCGATGTCCCGTTAACTTGATTTTATTTTTTGAAATCACCACACCTTTTCGCCACTGATTGTCTTTCATCACCGTTGGGTATTTCTTTGCATAATCGCGGTATTGATCATTTGTTACAGCAAATGATATTGGCAGGTGGTTCAGGCTGTCCAGAACGTACTTATCTGCTTGGACCCCACTGGGCACTACATATATTTCATCCACCCCCAGCCCAAAAATGTCTTCAAGCATCGCCAATGAATGTTTCTCATCACTAGGGAATGCACCATGTTCGCTGAGTGTGTAGAAAATATTGGCATCAAAGAAACAAACGATACGATACCCTTCGGCCCGTAATTGGTGGGCTATTTCCCCAAGTGGTTGCGCATCTAATCCACTGTCGCGCCCAAAGTGGTAAATATTGCTGCCATCAAAAATGACCGTTTTAGCGTCCAACCGCAGATCGCGCATGAACCCCTGACGGTCATTAGCCAGAAGGGGGTGCACGCGGGGCTTGGTGGAACAATGTCGGCTATAAGAAAATACCCACAAAACAATCAGTGCTACCACCAGGACCAGCATGATATTCCGATCCATCTCAGGACGCATCAAAAACCACCACAAAGGCAAGGCAGAAATTGCCGTCAACAGGGAGAAATTCAGCAGTGTATATGCTGTGTTTTGCAACCTTGCACTGGAATTAGAATGCGTCTTTCTGAGGGCAACAGGCGCTAGCTTATCGCCCAGTGTAATTGGCTCGTGCGTCATAAAATGGCTCATTTAGATGTGCATTCGCACAAACGTAACTCAGAGTATCTAAGAAGACCATAAGGGCTCGAACCGGACTTTTGCTTGGCCAGCACACACGCCGCTGCGAACCCTCAACCCAAACGTGACCGATAAGTCACAGCTGTGGCAATTTGGCATTTCCCCCCTATCCAAAACCTGGCAAGCCACTATGAACACCCTCGCAACAATAGCCACAAGGAGGGCGACACATGTTTCAATTCGTATTCGCCAAAACCGGTCGCCATGTGCTTGCCTCTGCCTCGGTCTGTTCTTTACTCGCCTAGGCCAAGCTGACCTGACGACAGGTCAATTCTGACATTCCGGTCATGAATGCACCCGAAAGGGTCATCATTTCTGTGCCGTTTGTCCCTTCAATCTTAGTAACAGGAGCCGTCTGCGACGGATTATCCCCAATGGAACAAACACAACCAATTTCTGTGCTCACCCAGCTTGAGCATCTTATCTCCAACCACGGGCGCATTCGCGTCGCCAGCGCAATGATCACCCTGATCACGCGCCCAAAACGGCCACGCCTTAGCCCTGAGCGGATCAGCGCCCATCTCAGGCGCGATATCGGACTGGAACGCGCGCCACCTTCGCGGACATACCGCGATTTCCTCTAACCACATTGCGGTGCAGGCGCGCCCTTGCCCCACACGCGCCTGCCCGCTACACCCGCGCCCATGACTGACGAAATCCAGGAAATTCACCCATTGTTTCAGGGTGCCCCGCGTACCACCGAGTTCAGGAAACTGCGCAAGCGTATTGTGCGATATGTGCGCGAAGCGGTTGAACAATACGGCATGGTTGAGCATGGAGCAAAATGGC
>JAAEUB010000516.1 GCA_024227755.1 Paracoccaceae bacterium
AGTGCCTTTTTCAGATCACCCATCGGGCTGCCAAAATCGGCGTGCCGCCCGGCCGCACCGACCAGTTCAATCGGCGCATGCCCGGATGATGACATGCCTTCGCGCATTTTGCGGATCATCGTGGTCAGGTCATTACCGACCGGGCACACGATTGAGCAGCGGCCGCACATCGTGCAGCTGTCATAAACCAGTTCTTCCCATTCTTTCAGGTCGGCCTCGGTGATTTTCTTGGTCAGGCCCAGCATCCCGGCCACGCGCCCAAGCAAGGTAAATTCACGGCTCCAGACGCGGCGCAGCAAGTCAAGTTTGCGGATTGGTGCATATTTCGGGTCGTGGGTTTCGCGAAAAAAAATGCAGGCCTCGGCACACAGACCGCAAGACACGCACGAGGTGAAAAATGCTGCAACCGGTGCGTCAATTTGTTCGCGAAGGGCGTTTACGCCCCGCTCAAGTGTGGCGGTCATGACTTTGCTCCTTTCCGGCCCTGAATTGAACCGTTGTAGTAGCGCGCCATGACGAACGTCACCGCATGCATCAGTTTAGTGAATGGGAATGCTATCATCAAAGCCTCGACACAAAGGATATGCAGGGCAATCATAAACGTCGGATCGCCAAAAAGCTTGTTGACCGCAACATAGCCGGTGACCATGGGCAAGAGGCTAAGCACCCATACGAGGTAGTCGTCAAAAGATGATAATGCCCGGCGCACCGGGTCGGTGCGTCTTGTGTACATCAGCGCTATCAACGCCAGTACTGACAGGGCCACCGCGCTTTCAATGATGACCCGGCTGGCATTTGGCCACGAGATGCCCAGCATATCGGTAAAGATTGCGATATGGGGTGCAAAGAAAAAGAACGCGATGAAAAAGCCGATATGGAAAATGTAGCCGCCGATATAGGTGATCGGTGCATAATGCACCAAGCCCTTGCGTGGTAATGATCTGCTGAAGATTGTTTTCATCCCCTGCGCCACCGGGCTGCCCTTGGCCGGGGCAATATCCTTTTTGCGCCCCAGTATGATGATCTCGACCACTCGCAGGATGATACCCGCAGTCATGATGATCAGGGCGATATTGAATCCGGGACCACGTGCCCACATCAGAAGGTCAAAGTTTGGATTGTTCATGACTTCTTCTCCAGATCGTGGGCGTCGACTTTTTCGTGAGCAGCGGCTGCACGTGCCTTGCCGGATCGCGCCAACGCGCCTCCTGCAACACCAGCAACCGCCCCGGCGGCAACCGCAGCCAGACCCAGTTTGCGATAATCACCTGCAGGCACCGAAAGTGGTTTGTAAAAACCGCCATTGTCCCAGAAATCGGGTTCGGTGCAGCCAAGGCAGGGATGGCCTGCCTGAATTGGGAAACTGGTACCGCCATTCCATTTGGTAGTGGCGCAAACACTGCGAGTAGTTGGGCCTTTGCAACCTAATTTATACAGACACCAGCCTTCGCGCGCACCTTCGTCGTCAAAGCCTTCTGCAAACAGCCCCTTGTCGTAAAAGGGTCGCCTGTAGCAGCGATCGTGGATGGTTTCGCCAAAGAAAGCTTTCGGGCGTCCTAGTTCGTCCAGCTCGGGGATACCAAAGGTCAGAAAATGCGCCAGCACCCCGGTCATAACCACCGGGATCGGCGGGCAGCCCGGTACGTTGATGATGGGTTTATCCTTGATAATGTCCCCAACTGAAACTGCCCCTGTGGGGTTAGGGTCCGCGTGTGGAATGCCGCCATAAGCCGCACAGGTGCCAACCGCGACAATGGCAGCAGCGCCCTCAGCCGTTTCTTTCAGCATATCAAGGTTAGAAATACCTGCGATGCAGGAATAACCCGGATTATCCACCGGAATAGATCCGTCAACCACCAGCACGTATTTGCCCCAATGCTCTTTCATTGCAGCCTCGCGCGCGGCTTCTGCGGCATGGCCGGATGCGGCCTGCAAGGTGTGGTGATAATCCAAGGACACCGCGTTGAAGATCAGGTCTTCAAGCGTTGGTGCATGGCTGCGGGTGATGGCTTCTGTGCAACCTGTGCATTCCTGAAACGACAACCAGATCACCGACGGGCGGGGAGCGTTTTCAAGTGCATGGGCAATGCGCGGCATCATCGCCGGTGACAGCGCCATCAGAGAGGTCAGTGAAGCGCAATATTTAAGGAAGCCCCGGCGGCTTATTCCATTCGCCTTCAAGAGTTCAGGTAACATCGGTTTGTCTACCATAATCTGGCTCCCACTTTCTTTCGTTCTAACTGGCGTCTTCTTCCTTCAGGCGGGCAGATAGTTTTTCAAGGCCATCTGCGGCATCCTCGGTTTGTGTTTTGAGTATCTCGGGCATGAAAGTTACTTCGATAAACCGCGACTGTGTCTCGCCAGCTTCATTGAAATGGTCCACCCGCCAGACACCCGCTACAGCGGTCTCCTGTACGTGGCTCGTACCCATGACATTCAGGGTCGCGGTAACCTCGCCTTTGCCCAAAACATCATCCAGAAATCGTTCATCGCCCGCAGCAAACGGGATCGCCCCCAGATCGATAGTGCTTGCAGTTCCATTTCCCAGAAGTTCCACAAGGGCGTGACGAATTTCATGCAGGACTGGTATGGCGTTGCCCGTTGAGGCGAAAGACAGCACCTCTGCAACTCCGCTCAAACCATTGCCGTTTGAACCCTTCGAAAACACGATTCCTGTCCCTTTTTTGTATTTGTCATCAAAATATCCAAAAAAGCGAGCCAGGATAATGATCTGCATCAAGGTTTGCTGCGTCTCTGTCTGGGTCAGGCGCGATTTTCCTCACGCCAACGCCTTGCAATGGCGATAATTTCATCGCTGGCAGCAGACATGGCAGCGGCGACAGCATGGGTGAGGTTTTCTCCCACTGTCAGCACTTCGGGCTGAATTCCAACAAGAGCGCGGTGGTCTGGTACGGCCTGGCGAAGGCGTAATCCGTCCATCAGATCATCAAGACCTATATCATGCGGGGAGCGGCCACGGTTGCGCAGAAAGTGGTCCATTTCCAATCCTTCAAAGACTTCAATTGCTCCCGGCTCTTTGTTAAGAAAAGCGGCGTCGACAATGATCAATGCCTCAGCATCCTCCATCTCTACGAGCAATGTCAGACCCATCGTGCCGCCATCCATTGGTCTCAGGCCGACCTCCCGGCTTTCGGGATGCCCGACCAGGTATTCAGCCACCCGCACGCCAACCGCTTCGTCCGTCAGAAGGGTGTTGCCAAGTCCCAGCACAAGAATTGTCGCATTGTCATCAATCATATTCAGGACCATACATGGTGACGACCGGGGAACAACAAAATAGGATCATCCGCGCCAATGTGTCTGACCGTGCCAATGAAGGTGGAAGAAATCAACGGCCACCGTGCGCGTTGCAGCGCCCTTGGTCAGGAACGCTGGGCTGATCTTACCTTAATGGCGGATACTCCGCCGAAGGTAGGCCAATACGTGGTTATTCATCTGGGGTTTGCGCAACGGACCGTGCCCGAGCGTGACGCGCTGGACAGCTATGCCTTGTTCGGGGAAATCATTGAGGCGCTGGAGGCCGGGGGGAAGGCGGACTGAAACGATTGTGAATTTCCGAAACGCATGCGGCAATTGATGCGGTGACCCGTGCGGATACTGGCGCGCCGGTTGCGAAATTCCGACCCTCGATGGCGATAACTTCGCAAGTTTGCGGCAACATTCCCAATGCACGGGCAAGTTCGACCCCCTGCGCAACACCTATGCCGTGGCTGGATACAGCATTCAGGTAATCCGGCAGCTTGTCGGTATGGGCATCAAAACGGTGGATACTTCCGATAGCGGCCCCTGAAAGGCAGGCATCAACAACCAGCACATGAGCCCGGCCCTCGAATGCTGTGACCAGATCAGCCGCCGCCCCGAAACTCTCAAACACGTCAAAGCCGGGATTTTTTGCGGCAAGCCTTTGTGCCACCAAGCGTCCAGCGGCATCGTCACCAGCATGCAGATTGCCGACGCCAATAACTAACGGGCGATCGGCTTCATTCACGGTCAACTCTCAGGTCCAGAAAATGCGTGGCGCAGGATATGCAGGGGTCATAGTTGCGAATTGTCTGTTCGCATAACAGGCGAATGGTTTCGTCCGGTTGATCGAGAATGTCGGCGATATACTCGGATAGATCAGCCTCGATGGATGGCTGGTTTTGTGATGTTGGCGGAACAATCTGTGCCTCGGCAATGGTGCCGTCCTTCTCCAGACGATAGCGGTGGAAAAGCAACCCGCGCGGCGCTTCTGTGGCAGCCATGCCTGTGCCTGCACGCGTCATAAACGGGGCAACAGGCGCATCAGGCATTTCATAGGCGTCGATAATACGCAGGGCTTCGTCGACCGCATAAAGCGCTTCAATTGCGCGGATAGTTATCGACCGGTATGGGTTTCGGTTCTCCGGGCCAAGGCCAACACGTTGTGCGGCGCTGCGTGTGCGTTCAGACATAAGATCAAAACTGGTCGCAAAGCGCGCCATCGGGCCGCAAAGATATGCACCGCCATCCGTCATGAACCCCTGAAGTGCGTTGGAATGCGCCACATGTTCTTCGCGAAAGTGGGCATTGTATTCCTCTACCGGTATATCCAGTCCCCGATTTGAAACAATACGCCCTTCGTTCATCGGGTATTCGTCCGGGTGTTTCAAAGCTACCAGAGTATAATCACGTGCCTTGTCCGGAAAATCAAAGCCAGCGGTCCAGTCAACGAAGGCTTCCGCCAGATCGCGGGCTTTCAAGAGTTGCTCGCGCAGTGGGAAAAAATCGCGTTTGTGTGGCACTTTGTAGAACCCGCCGACCCGCACATTGATGGGGTGGATTTCACGCCCGCCGACGAAGGTGACAATGGCATTACCAGCCTTTTTTAACTCCAAGGCAAGTTTCACGGTATCGGCGTGGCCATCATTGGCCATTTCAATCGCACCTGCATAGCCCAGAAAATCCGGAGCGTGCAGCATTGCGGCGTGAAGGATGTGACTTTCGATCCATTCTCCGCAGTAAAGCAATCGACGCAGATCACGCAAAGGGCCGTCGACGGTGATGCCAAAGGCGGCTTCCATCGCGTGAACGCTGCTCATCTGATATGCGACCGGGCAAATGCCGCAAATGCGTGCGGTTATGTCGGGTGCCTCGCTGTGATCGCGACCACGCAGGAAGGCCTCAAAGAACCGTGGAGGTTCGAAGATACGAAACTGGGTGCTGACAATTTCGCCGTCTTTGACCTTGACCGCAAACGCGCCCTCGCCCTCGACCCGGGCAAGCATATCGACCTTGATGGTTTTCTTACTCATGTCGCTTGGCCTCGTCCCGGAACGCAGGCGCGCCGGTGTTGAAGGTGGAAAATAGCCGTTGGATTTGGCGTTTATCCGCCCCGTGATCAGCTAAACGGGTGGCCAGTGCTGCGGTGTTTGCGGTTTCCTTGGGGCCAAAACAGCCATAGCAGCCGCGCGTATAACCCGGACACAGCGCGCCGCATCCTGCATGGGTTACCGGGCCAAGGCAGGGGGTGCCATTGGCCACCATCACGCAGACATTTCCGGCCATTTTACATTCGATACAGATCGCATACGCCGGCGTTTGTGGTTTACGCCCCCTTAAGGTGGCCGCAACCAGTTCTATCAGCTGATGTTTGGCCACCGGGCAGCCGCGCAGTTCAAAATCAACCGTGACATGGTCCGAAATTGGCGTAGCTGTATCCAGTGTTTTGATAAATTCCGGATGGGCATAGACCGTGTCAATGAAAGCGTTGGTTTCAGCACCGTTTTTTAACGCCTGGATGCCGCCTGAGGAAGCGCAGGCACCAAGCGCAATTAGTGTTGAGGAACGTGCGCGGATGTCGAGGATCAATTCAGCCTCGTGCGTTGTGGTTACCGAGCCCTCGACAAAAGCAAGGTCGTAATGGCCCACGTCGTCGCTGCGGGTGGCTTCGGGGAAATAGGCGATGTCGATGGCCCCGGCGATGGCAAGCAGCTCATCCTCGCAGTCCAGAAGCGACAATTGGCAACCGTCACAGGATGAGAACTTGAAGACACCCAGACGCGGCCTGTGCCGGGATTTTGCCATCACTACAACTCCTTTATCGCCATCAGGGGTTTCATCTGTGCCCAATTGAACACCGGGCCGTCCTTACAGACAAAAAATGGGCCAATCTGGCAATGCCCGCAAAGACCGATGGCGCATTGCATGTTACGCTCCATCGACAGATGGATGTCTTCGGGGGCGACGCCTGCATCTGTCAGAGCATTGGCACCAAAACGCATCATGATCTCGGGGCCACAGACAAAGGCGGTGGTTTTTGCGGGATCAAAATCCGCGCCTTTGAACAAGGTCGTCACAACGCCGACGTGGCCACGCCATGTTGCATCCGCATGGTCCACTGTGACCTCAACACTCATGTCCAATTGCGCGCGCCATTTGGAAAGTTCATTGCGAAACAAAATCTCGTCCGGGCTGCGCGCGCCGTAAAGCAGCGTGACCCTGCCGAAATTCGCCCGGTTGGTGATGAGGTGATAGAGGATAGGCCTAACAGGGGCGAGGCCAAGGCCACCTGCGACCACAACCACGTCACGCCCGCGCGCCTGCTCAACCGGCCACGCGGTGCCATACGGCCCGCGCATCCCCAGCATTGCTCCGGGTTCCAGGGTCGCCATGGCCCCCGAAACCGCGCCGACATCACGGATCGTGTGAATGATCGTTGTACTGTCAAAAGACGGCCCGGAAATACTGATCGGTATTTCTCCCACGCCAAACAGGCTGAGCATATTGAATTGCCCCGGTGCAAATCCTTGCCACTGGGGGGCGTTGATTTCGAAAGTGACCACGCCGGGAATTTCCTCAACCCGGTTAGTTACGCGGGCAAGGACCGGGACCATGGGGTCGCTCAGATGAGGATCAGGAATGTGTGCCATATAGGTCCAGTAATTGCAGTCTGGTTGAATGAAGCCTCGCAACAATGGTTGGCGCAAATCGTTTCATTACCTCATAGCCCAATGCCGGATCTGCATCACACTTGGTGCGCAGGCAGATTGCATCCAGCGATATGGCACGAGTGTCTTCCTGAGCACGGGTGTCGAAGGTCCAGTGATAGGGCGGTACGATCCAGGAAAGCCCGACAACATCATCTGGGCCTGCGCTCATGAAGGTCATGCACCCCTGTCCCGGCGCGCTGATTTCCAGGGCGACGCTACCTTCGCGGATCAGGTATATTTCTGACGCAATCTCACCTTCGTGAAACAGGTACTGACCCGCCTCAAAACGCACATTCCTGGCGCACCCTGCAACCAATTCCAAAAATCCGCCGCCCAATCCCGCGAACAGGGAATGGGCCGCAACAATTTTCTCAAGGCCTTTGACAGACATCTCAGCCTCCTTTGTTCCCGCTGCGAATTGCTGCAGCTTCTTCGGTTATGTCGATGCCCACCGGGCACCAAGTGATGCAACGCCCGCAGCCAACGCAGCCGGAAGTGCCAAACTGATCCACCCATGTTGCCAACTTGTGGGTCATCCACTGGCGATATCGAGCTTTCGGGGTTGTGCGTACTGCACCGCCATGAATATAGGAAAAGTCGCTGGTGAAACACGATGCCCAGCTCTGCACCCGTGAAGTTTCCACACCGTCCAGGTCGCTTACCTCTTCTACCTTGGTGCAAAAACAAGTTGGGCAAACCATCGTGCAATTGGCACAGTTAAGACAGCGCGATGCCACGTCATTCCAACGAGGGTGGTCGGGGTTTTCCTTCAGCAATGGTGACAATCCGCTGGTATCAATCCGGCGATTGATCTGGGATTCGGCTTGCGCAGTGGCTTCGGTGCTTGCGTCAATATCGGCCTGTGTTGCCGGGCGTGTGGGTAAGGTGGAGAGCATTTCAGCACCTTCTTTGCTACCTGCCACCGCCAGAAATGCGACGTCTTCACTGGTAATGAATTCGGTCAAGGCCAGGTCATAACCTTCGCGTGCCTTAGGGCCAGTTCCCATCGAGGAGCAAAAGCAAGTACTAGCCGCCCGACCACAATTTACTGCAATGATGAACAGGTTTGCGCGTCTGGCTGCGTAATGTGGATCGCGGTAGGCACCGTCGAGGAACACCTTATCCTGCACCGCGATCGCCGCCAACTCGCATGCTCGCACCCCGAGGAAGGCAAGCTTCTCATCGCTGATACTGGCCGGGCGGATCTCGGTCTGGCCATTCCCGGTCTTTGTGCTCCAAAGCGATTGTTTTGGTGGATGCAGGAAGGATTTCCACGCAGTTGGCCCAATTGTATAGCCAAAGTAAGCTTCGCCTTCACGTTTCAGCCGGTAATGCCCCCCCGCTTGTTCATCAACCCAGCCGCGAGGCAGATCACTGGTAGATCTGACCTCGTCATACACTACTGCATTATCACGGCGCGTGGGGCCAAGTACCCTGTGCCCGCTTGCGTGCAGCGAGGCGATCAAACGGCCAAGCCCGTTAGCGTCCAGGACAAAAGGGCTATTACAAGAATCTGTTTCGACTAACATTTGCTTCATGCTATCTGGTTTTTGGCACGCCTGTGTTGATTCAGAACAAACTCCTGAACTGTCAGCATTTGTCCGGTTCAAGCAACCTGACAAACAGGCTGAACCCGGCCTGACTGATATCCATGCGCCCTTGTTCGTCAAGTTCGTCCCAGTTTTTTACTATCCATCTGTCCATAGACATTCCCATGGCCATCAGGATCTCTATTAGGAAGGTGTCCGGTAGGTCAGAGCGAAAAACGCCAAGCACCTGCCCGTGCTGGATCAGCTTTGTGGTCCATGTCGTAAATTCACCAAGGATTTCCTGAGTCAGCTCATGCCCACCGGGATCGTCATAGCAGCGGTAAAACATTCGCCCTGCCATGACCATTTCAGGTGAGGAATTAACCATCCGCGTCGCTTCACCAACAATCTGCATAATGGAAGGCCACAGCGTATCAGTGGTCAATGCCTTAATATCCACAGATTGATGCAGGTCCAGAACCGGCTTTAAGACATATTCAAGGGTCTGCCGGAACAGGTCCTGTTTATTGGCAAAATAGTGGTAAAAGGACGACTTGCTCATCCCCAGCTCAGAAATAATGCGATTTAACGACGCTTGTTTGAACCCATTTGCTGCAAATTCGCCACTGGATATCTGAAACAACGCGGCACGCTTGTCTGTGGGTAATTTATGCGAAGGATGTTCAATCATGATCTTGACAGGGCCTAAGGGGCGGACTAAATAGCAAGAAGTGGACCGACCGGTCCAGTTCTATAGATACCTTGCTCATAAGGACTTGGCAAGCGTAGATATGCAGCGATATGCGGACGAAAGGGATTTCAATGACCTTGTTTAATAGAACCCATAATTTATCCCGACGAGAAACCATGGGGCTTTTGGCTGGAGCTTCGGTCAGCCTGATCGCGACCGGTCCCGTTTTGGCGGCGAATGCACGCAGCCTTCTGGAGGCAGCTTTCAATAACTGGCGCGCCGACAGTTCGCATGCAGTGACCGAAATGAAGATCAAACGCTCAGGCGACACCAGAAACCTGACAATGGAGAGCTGGACACAGGGCGAAGACAAGGCCCTGGTTAGGTTCACCGCGCCCGCACGGGACGCGGGCAACGCAACCTTGCAGTTGGGTAATTCGACTTACGTTTTCAACCCGAAACTCAATCAGGTTATCAAACTGCCTGCCAGCGCGATGACGCAAAGCTGGATGGGATCGGATTTTTCCTATAACGACCTGTCGCGCAGCCAAAAGGTGGTGGACGACTATACCCATACACTGATCGGCACTTCGTCGAATGGCGGTAAAACCGTGAATATCATTGAAAGCATACCCAAGCGCGGTAAGCCGATTGTCTGGGGCAAGCAGGTAATTTCGGTGCGCAGTGATGGGGTGCTGACTAAGGTTGAGTATTTTGACCAGTTAGGCGTTCGGGTCAGGGTGATGACGGCAGATAAGATTGGTACCCTGGGCGGACGGCCCTATCCGATTGTGATGACCATGAAAACTGATGCCAAGCCCGGGCAATATACCCGCATTACCACTAAATCCGCCGAGTTCAATATCTCTATCCCCGGCTATGTCTTTACCCAGTCCAACCTGCAAAACCCGCGGTAAAGCACAATGATCGCATCACTTGCCTGGCGTAATATCTGGCGTCAACCAACTCGCACCTCGCTTTCCATTGCTGGCATGGCGTTTACCTCGCTGCTACTGGTGTTCATGCTGTCGTTTCAGTTCGGGTCATACGACACGATGAAATCCAGTATGCTGAAAATCAGTGATGGGTACGGTCAGTTTCAGGTTGCGGGTTACAAGGACGACCCGGAAATATCCAAGGCCATAACGGATCCTGGGGCACTGATCGCTGATCTTGAAAGCTTGAATGCGGTTGCGGCCAGCACTGCACGCAGCACTGGCTTTACGCTTTTGGCTAATGGCGAACGCAGCTTTGCCGCCGCCATAGTCGGGATTGATCCGGGCAACGAACCCAAAGTCACGACCCTCTCCACGCTCGTTTCCGAAGGCAGAGCGCTGACAACCGAGGACGAGGGAGTGGTCATTATCGGGGATGGCTTGGCGCGTAACCTTCGGCTGAAACTGGGCGACCCTGTGACAATGCTGGGCACGGGCATGGATGGCTCGGTTGCCGCAGATGTGCTGGAAGTGGTTGGGATATTCAAAACCGGCATGGTCGAGGTTGATCGCCAGATTGCCCAAATGCCTTTGAACCGGTTTGACGACGCTTTCCTGATGGAAGGCGCGGTTAATACAGTTGCGGTGACCGGTGACTTTTATGACATTGTCAACATCACCCCGGTCTTGCGTGAAATCGCTGCCAGGCATGATCTGATCTATCTTGACTGGGGAGAGATTAATCCAGGGGTCAAATCCGCCATCGCACTTGATATGACAACTGGCATGTTGATGTATGTGACGCTGGTCGTCGTGGTCGTCTTTATCATCCTAAATACCCTTTATATGTCCGTGCTGGAACGCACCCGGGAATTTGGCATGTTACTGGCGCTGGGCATGAAACCTAGCCAGATAGGGCGACTAGTCTGGGCTGAAATGATTTTTTTGTCCCTTCTGGGGTCCGGTATCGGTATCGTCCTGGGTGTTGCAGTAACAGGTTATGTACAGTCGGTCGGTATCAACTTTGAAGGGATGGACGAGGTTCTTTCACAATGGGGTCTGCCATCACGTATGTATCCCAATATGACACCGTTTCGGGTGCTGATGGGACCCGGCGCGATTGTTGGAGCAATATCTCTGCTGGGAATAATCCCTTACCGTAGAACTCTTGGGCTGGAACCTGTTTCAGCAATGGCAAGCTGATGAGCAATCTCAAGACATTTACCCCGCTTGCGTGGCGTAATCTTTGGCGCAACCCTCGGCGCACAGTGATCACACTGATCGTGGTTTCGGTTGGTCTGTGGTCGATCCTGTTTTTCAATTCGTTCATTAACGCTTGGGGCGAGTCGGGCAAGGAAGCAGTGCTTAAACTTCTGATCGGACAAGGGCAGATCCACGCGGTTGGCTACATGGACGACCCCAGTATTGACAGGCTAATGTCACCGCCCGGCGAGCCTCTGGTGAGTGCGCTGAATGCGCCGGAGATAGAAGCTTGGGCTACACGGCTACAACTGCCAGGTGTTGTGGTCTCCGAGTATAAAACCTTGCCTGTGAACGTTGTCGGAGTTGATCCCGAAGCTGAGAGACTTTTGTCCTCAATTCCTGACAAAGTCGTCGAGGGGCGATACCTGAAAGGGGTGGAGGATGATGGCGTCGTTCTGGGTCTGCACATTGCCGAACGTCTGAAAACCGGGCTGGGGCGCCGGGTGATCTTGATGTCACAAAGCACTGACGGTTCACTGTCCGAACAAAGTTTTGATGTAGTTGGTCTGTTTGATGCGGATAAGGCCACGGAAGACTTCTATGCTTTTACCGGTCGCCGGGCTGCGCAAAACTTCGTTGGGCTGAACGATGAAATCGCCCAGATTGTGTTTACCATACCTGAAGTCGATATGCTGGATCCGATCATTGCAGATCTGGCTGCCACTGCACCTGATCTGGATGTGCGTTCGTGGAAGCAGATTTCATTGTTTTTGGCGACGACTGATACGTTTATGCAAAGCTTCATCTATATCTGGCTTGGGGTTGTATTCTCGTTGATGGCGATAGGTATTGTTAACACCCAGTTGATGGCTGTGTTTGAGCGTACCCATGAATTTGGTCAGCTGCGTGCTCTCGGGATGAAACCCCGTCAGGTACTGGTGCTGGTGGCGCTTGAAAGTACCTTTTTGATCGGTTTTGGCGTGTTGATTGGCATCGTGCTGGCGGCTGGAACAATCTGGACTCTGACAGACGGTGTAGATCTGAGCGCCTTTGCTGAAGGGCTGGAAATGGCACAAGCCGGGCAAATCCTGTACCCGGAATATGACATACCGGGTTTCGTGGTTTTATCCCTGATCATCTGGGTATTAGGCATTCTGGTTGCCCTTTGGCCAGCCAGACGGGCCTCAAAACTCAGCCCCGTAGAAGCCATGCGCCATGCGACCTAAAGGAATAATAGAATGACAAAACCAATAGTAACCTGTCGCGGCGTCAGTAAAACTTTCGGATCGGGCGAACTGGTCGTTCATGCATTGCGCGATGTTGACCTGAATATCATGCAGGGTGACTTTGCTACTCTCGCAGGGCCATCGGGGTCAGGCAAGACAACGTTGCTGAACATGATCGGAGCACTCGATAAGCCGAGCTCAGGCGAGGTTGAAATAGACGGGCAACCCCTGTCTGGCCTCAACAAGGCTGAATTGTCTGAATTACGGCTGCAAAAAATTGGGTTTGTATTTCAGGCATACAACCTGATCCCCGTCCTGTCTGCACAGGAAAATATTGAATTTGTATTACAGCTTCAGGGAGTTGATGCGGCAGAGCGGCGCAAACGTGCGCTTGAAGTTTTGGCTGAGGTTGGGCTTGAGGGAACCGGACATCGGCGACCGTCTGCATTATCAGGTGGGCAACAACAACGGGTCGCTGTGGCGCGGGCTCTGGTTTCAAAGCCTTCCATCGTTCTAGCTGATGAACCAACTGCCAATCTGGATTCCGGCACCAGCGCCGAGCTTGTTGAATTGATGTCGCAGCTTAACAGAGATTTGGGAATAACTTTTGTAATCGGCACCCATGACCCAAGTGTTATCGAGCGTTCCAGCCGTCACATCGAGCTTTTGGATGGGAGAATTTCAAGTGATACGCGCATCTAGCCTTGCATTGATTCTGGGCCTTGCAGCTAACCCGGTTCAGGCAGACGGTTTCCGGGTAAGAACCGAACTTGCCGGTAACCTTTCATGGTCTGATCCAGCATCATTGGATACCTTCCTTGGTTTTCAGGATCGTGAATCTTTGTCAGGCTCTGTCCGGCTGATGTGGGACAAAAGCGTAGGCTCATTTCGCTTTGAGGTGCATTCACACTTGGCCTTTGCGCATGGTGATTCCGTGGCATTCGCCACTGCGGCCGCTCCTTACCAACCAACTACACCGCCAGCCACTTTCTTTAATCTGACCGGCAACTGGTACAGCGATGCGACCACCACACTCACCAACCGAATTGACCGCCTTTCCGTCACCTACTCAAACGAAAACCTGGTGTTGAAAGCGGGTCGTCAGGCGATCACTTGGGGTAGCGGCCTTGTCTTTCATCCCAGTGATATCGTTGCCCCATTTGCCCCTGATGCCACCGACACCTCCTACAAGCCCGGCGCTGACATGATCTATGGGCAATACCTGTTTGACAATGGCGCTGATATTCAGGCGATTGCTGTTCCAAGGGCTGCAACCGCGGACGGTGCAGTTGATGCGGAAGCCAGCACACTTGCCATGCGCAGCCAGATTCAGTTGGGGCCTGTGGATGCCGCGATTATGCTGGCGCGCGACCGGGGGGACAATGTTGCCAGCCTCGGCCTGAGCGGGCCGCTGGGCGGGGCTTCGGTAAACGCTGAATATATCGGTTGGCAACTTGCCTCAGGCGCCTATCACCCTTCGTGGCTGGTTAATATTACCAATTTCACCACTCTGGGCGAGATGAACCTGTCTTACTTTGGCGAGTATTTTCACAACGGTTTTGGCGTGGACCCAGGGGCTGCCATGGATACCCTGCCCACCAGCCTGACAAAACGAATGGCCACCGGGCAGGTATTTCTGACCGGTAAGGATTATCTGGCGCTTGGAGCCTCACTTCAGGTGAACGCCGATCTGTCAATCAGCCCCAATGCCATCATGAATATTGACGATGGCAGTGCAATCGCCGGGTTTAGTGTGAATTATGTGCTGGGAGACAACACCAACCTTGTCTTCAATTATTCGCACCCATTCGGCGCGCTGGGCACGGAGTTTGGCGGGCTGAGAATTGACGCGATACCGGGTACGTTTGCGGCACCCTCGCAGACAGCCAGTCTGCAATTGGTTCACTTTTTCTGAGGCTCACTTTTCGCCATAAGTTCAGTTGTCTAAACACCGCGTGTCCTGGCAATTAATTTGTTTGTTCACTCTGCCATCGCGGGTGAAATACGGTCTCCGGTACGGTGTAGCACATATTTCTGACTCAGAACCTGGCCGTTCCGAATTGGGCAAAAGGCAATTTCTGCTGGATTCGAATTAACCGTCATTGACGGTAAAACGGTGATACCCAACCCCGCTTTCACGATCGCCAGTAGTGAAATCACGTTATGGACGTCGATCTTGGGCTGCTCGAGATATGCCTGGAATTCCGGTGTGAAATTGTGCCGCACAGCTCATTTGCAATTAATACCTCCTCAAACTCCCTAATAGATCAAAAAAAATAGCCTCCACGAAGATTGTCGAGGGAGGGGATCGGCAATTCTCAGATAGGCTTAACAAAGTTTCAGCAACATGAACCCAATTTATCGCCCAAATCTACTCCCTCCACCCAGCGAAAGGAATGGATGTGTTTATCTAAAGTTTCTATCCGTCGGGCCGGCGTGCTCTTGTTTGGCAATCAGATCACAGATACGCTTGTTGTGCCTGATTTGTCTGGAAGAACCATGAAAAGCCAAACCTACACTACAAAAGTTACTTTAGCGTCTGTATTTGTGGCAGCATTAGTGCCGTTTTCCGCGTATGCACAAAGCGAGGACAGCGATGCTCAAAACCGTTGTCTTGAGCTTGCTGGCTCACCGGATTCAGGCGTGCCGGTCAACCCGGACATGCAAGAGGCCTTATTGGCTGGACTGGCGAAAGCCCGGCAGTTTTGTGAAGCTGCGCTTGATACGGACAATGCGAATGCGGCAATCATGTTCCACCTTGGCGTGGCTTCGCAACATGAGGGTGCTCACGACGCGGCAATTGCAAAATTCGAGGCGGCAGCCGCCGCTGGATTAGCGGCTGCCGAGACTAAACTCGGGGATTACCATCTTTTTGGTATCGGCCCGGTTGAGGCAGATGCAGATCGCGCCTTGTCCCATTACCAAAAGGCAAGCGATGCAGGGGATCTGGCGGCGATGACAACGCTTGCTTTCATGTACCGTTTGGGGCGCGGGGTGCCGCGCGATCCCAGTGAAATGGTTCGTTTGATGGGATTGGCGGCAGAAGGTGGTTATCATTTTGCCCAATATCGTTTGGCGCAGACATATCTGACTGGTGATGGAATACCCGGCGGGGCTGATGAAGCTCTTAATATCCCGAATGCGGATGAGGCCCTGCGTTTGTTACAAATGGCGGCTGTACAGGGGAATACCCGCGCCGCACTGGACCTGGCGGGGCTTTACGCTGACAACGGCGGTGGGGTTGGCGAAGATCTGACAGCGTATGCACGCTGGATCCAGGAAGCCGCTAAAACAGGTGTGCCTTCCGCCATGGCAGCGTTGGGCTTTTTGTTTGAAAAAGGGCGTGGGGTTGAGGCCGACCCGGATCGGGCTGCAGAACTTTATGTAGAGGTGATGGAGACAGGTCAGGTCAAGTTCGGTGACTTGCGTGGGCAATCAGGCGCGCGCGCTCCTTATTGGGATCGGGCAACCGCAATTGCTTTTCAGGTGATTTTGAAAGACCGCGGTCTTTATCTGGGCGCGATAGATGGCATTGTCGGACCCCTGACCACAGCCGCAGCAAAAGCGTTGGATGATTAAAAGCCTTGCCGAATGGTGGACCGGTCTGAGTGATTCTCTTGGCAAACCAGTATGAGAGTTCAATTGTTAGCGGGTGCAAGCAAGTTTGCTGCAAAAGACTCGTATTTCCTTTGATAATACCGGTCAAAACCCCAGCTTTTTGCGTAAAAACGGCTGATTTCCGCCACTATTTGGCTGGCCGACCCATTTAGGGCGCAGGTTTCTTGTTTCCTTAAGATCTGACCGTTACTCCAAACCTATGAGGGACACAGAGATGAGTCTGTTCAAAGAGCAGGCTTCCAAGATTATTACAGGTATTTACAAAATGCCAACCAACGTCGTGTCGACGCTGGCGGCATTTTTCTGTGGTTCCGTTGCGGTCTCAGCGCTGACGATGTTTTATCTCGCCCTTGTACTGCCCATGCTTGATCAACAGGTGTTTTATCGCGTGACAACTACGGCCGGCATCGCTCCAGTAGTTGGCGCACAAAACCTGCGGCCCTGGTTTGGTGTTGGTGCTTTGTCGGCAGTTACGGACGCCGCGCCGATTGCACCACTGATCAAACCAATTTCAGGCCCAGTCAGAACCAATGTGGCACTGGTCGCGATTACATCAGGCGCACCATTGCCCGGCATTGCGCCTGGTCAGTTTGAATCGCCTCTGCGGGTAACATTTGGCAGACCACCGATTGTTGCCGCACCGCGCCCCGCCTTTTTTGAATTGCTGGCCCAACCTGATGCTGTTGGCCAGGAAGACGTAGTCTTGGTCGCCTACCGACCTCATCCACGCCCAATGCCGGAAATTGCAGAGCCGGTTAGCGTCGTTGCAGAAGCTGATTTGGAGCCGGAGGCCGCAGTCGATAACTTGGAAGTTGCAGAACTTTCTATTGAAACCGGTTTAGAAAGCTACGCGATCCGAACTTCGCCCCGGCCCGGACAGCGCCCGGCATCGCTGGCGGCTACGCAAACGGTTTTGGCCCATAATGCGGCGCGTGCTGTTCCCGATACACCGGCGGCGACAGATCAGCCCGCTGCGCAACTGGCCTCTGTGACCCAGCCGAGTAACGGACTTTTCTCGGGAGGCAGCACCAGGCGTTTCAGTGGGGAATGCAGCAGCCGTCTGTCGCGTGCGATCCCACGCCGCAACTCTCGTGCGCAAACCGGCTCAGCATTTATTGCCACCCTGGCCTCTACCAGTGGCGGCGCGCGCGACACCGCGATAGCGCGCGAAATCATGTCGGGGAATGTACCGGAATTTCTGCGAAACCTGGTTCCTGTGACGTTCACCGGAACGCTTGGAAACGGTCGCGAGACCAGCATCACCCTTTGTGTGACCCCCGATTACCTGGCGCTTGGCAATAATACGGATTATGTGCGGGTTCCAATGGGGTTGTCTGCTGCCGGGCAGATCGCCGACAGGTTTGATATGATGTTGCCGACAACCCGCATGGTGGACGCCATCTATGCACAGGCTGCCATTCATCTGTCACCGAAGCCAATGTCACCGGGTTCGCAAATGTCCTCGACCCCGTATTTCGTGCGCCATAATGCGACAGTTGAGCGTCAGCGCAACTCGGCAAATGGTGCGTTGGGGGTATTGGTCTCTGGCCACAAGAAAGATCTGGTGCTGACCAACCGTCTTGCTTCATCGCCGGGCCGCGTGGCGATTTATGGTTGGCACCGGCGCAGCGGAAGCCCCATCCAGCCGCTCAGCACAGTTCACGGTGCGGGGTATGCAGATTACAGCCACGGTATCCGCCTGGTGAGCCAAACCGCTTATGTTGATGGACGCGCGGTTGATCTGCAAGCGTTGCTGCAAGATCGCCAATATGCCCGGTTCCTCAACAGCGATGGCGTCATCGGTCGTCCGGCAATCCGCCTGGCGGGCTTGTAAAACCCGCCAATGGCGACATTTTGCCAGACTTGTCAGATCGACTTAAAGCACCTGAAGCCAAGGTGATAATTGTGGTGACTGCTTGAGGACATGACACGAGAGCCATGCCAGAACGGTGCGCGCCAGCGGCTCCAGTGTTCGTGGGCGCGGATCGTATCCCAGATAAACCAGCTCCCTTTCATTTCGGTAACCCCAAGCTTTGTACTTCCGGCGCTGGCCATCTGGTCAGGGGCCAATGGCAGGTTCATATGCTCGGCGGCATTCCCGTCCAGATCATAAGCTCCAAGCGGGCTGACACAATTTGGAAAGGAACCAGCGGGATAGGTATTTGAGCCACAGCCGGTAAAGCTGCCCCCGTTACAACTTCCCGATTTGTGGCTTCCAGTGGCGCAAACGCCGCTTTTCCACGCACCGATGGAGAATTGGTTTCTTGTGCTGGCCCAATGGGAATTGTGCCACGCCCGCATTCCCGCCTGCCCACGGCCAAACTGATAATCCGGTGCAAGCAGCGCCCCAGCCGAGGCCCCTTCCCATTCATGGGCATCACCCATGCGTTTGCCTTCCGCCGCGCAAAGCTGTGCGGCCTCAGAGGCGCGCACCCAGACCACCGGGTACGCAAGCGGCACGTTGGGATACTCAAACATATCGATGCAGGCCTTGGCATCCTCCGGCCTTTCAGTTGCCGGGTCGTAAAGCGGTGCCATGTAACGTTCGCCGCAGATACGTTCAAATTTTGAATTGCGGTATACCGAGGTCGGCGAACCTGATAGGCGGGCGGCGGCCTCCTCCGGGGAAAGGGGGTGACGGGTTACGGCAGGATTGCCCTGACCGATATAGGAAGAACCGGCGAAAATTGTCCGGATACGGCCAATCTCGGTGTTACTGACCCCGCGTGCTGACTGCATTTGCTTAAACATTGCCTCGTTGCGTTCATCGAGGCTTTGCGCTTGAACGCCAATGCCAGCAAACCCTAAGAAGAGGGTCAAACCAAAGTGAGCAATAGATTTCATAATATAGTCTCCCTATTCGTCTTTCCTGAGCAGATAAAAGAAGTCACGATTGTCCGCATAGCCGACAAAACGTGGAATATAGCTACCATCGCGGCGGCGCTGGTCGATCGCGCGCATCCCACGCACAAGATGCTGAGCTTCGATCCAGTCCCCGTCCTCATTTTGAGGATATAGCGCCATATAGGTGTGTTCTTGCGAATTCATGTCCAAAAGCATGGCATTGTCGCAGGAATAAGCCTGAAAAGTGCGCGCCATGGCGGATGGTGTGGCAGTAGAGAAATAAGCATAAATCAAAAACTGCCGACCTTCCACGGTGCGCATACACATGCCGCCGCGTACGGTGCGCAGGTTTGCATCCGCCGATCCCGACCAATTGCCCGCCCCCCATTGACGCACCAAAGATCCCGGTACGCCCTCGCCGGTTTCCGGATCCTGCTCAATCAAAGGTACTCCGTTTTGGCGGGCAAAAAGCAGATCCGGTAACATCGCGTTGTCTTCTTCGGTCCACATACGCATTTCAAGCGTGCCGTCCGTTTTGAGAAAAAGCGTCGATAGGCCCGGCCACAATCTACTTAGCGTCGTTCCGTTGGTCAAAAACCCATAGTGATGTCCGTGGTTGAACGTCGCCTTTGGGCCGTAGCGAAATGCGCCATGGTCGCGTTTGTACCCACCCGTGAAAGTGGCGGCGACCCGATCGGTCAGGGCTGGGCTAAGCATACCGGTCATCACCAATGGCGCAGGGGAGTCAATTCCGTCCGGCCCAGGAATGCGCCAGTCACGCCCGGCCCCATGGGGACGCGAAGACCAACCGAACCCCGGGTGGCTGGTACCTGGTTGATAACCAATTTCAAATGTCTCCATGTCGAAAGCAACAAGATGGACATCGGCGCGCCCTTCAATACCGTCCAACCAATTGGTTTCACCGGAACGGTTCAGAATATCGGTGTGGATCATGCCCGGCTGCATGACGCTGGCAAAAATGCCCGGCGCGTTTTTGACCGCATACCAGTTTCCGGCCTGCATTCGCCCGTCTTCAGTTCCGACAAGATCGAAACCGGGGGACGTATACATTGACGGAAATCGTGACAGGTTGGCTTGCCCAAGTGCCGCGACAGTGGCCCCGTCGTCGACGTCTTCCACTGTTTCCGAAGATTGCATGAACGCGTCTTCGTAGAACGAGCCTTTAATCAGATTTACGATACTGTCGCCAAAAACCACGTTATTGCGCAGAAAATCTGCCATCGCTTCGCGGTTGGTACGTGATCCGGAAACCTGATTGCGCAAATAAAAGCGCCCACCGCATATCGGGGCGTACGGCAAAGGCTGATCGCGGGCGGCATCGAGTTCTGAATAGTCCTTTTCCCAGGGCGCGCATTGTATTTGTTCGCCATCCCCTTCGATCATCAAAGTCGCGTTTTCGCCTCCTATAAGCGAGATTTGCCATAAATCAGGATCGGCATTTTCAAAGTGGTAAGCTTGTGGGCGATCCCAATACCCCTGAGCTTCAACCTGAAGTACAAACCAGGAATTTATGCTTGGATTAAGGGAGGTGAGTGTAAGCTTCATCTCCTCCGCACCAATAACGTTTTGTGAGCTCCGGAAAGGTTGCATCGCAAAAATAGAACCGGGTGCGTCTGTCTGAAACTGTTCCATTTGGGCGCGTAATTGCGCGTCATCCGGTGCCTCAAGGCCAGATGCCAG
>JAAEUB010000517.1 GCA_024227755.1 Paracoccaceae bacterium
CCGGCCCACGCGGCCACTGTATTTGCGGCAGACATGCTCGGCGATCTGGCTCTCCCTTCCTGTGCGGCAAAAAGGGGATATTTCACGACCACTAGGGTCCTGGCTACCTCGATCAACACTCCCATGGGCAGGGCGAAATTGGAAGTTGACATTTAATCACTATAAGCCTTAAAAAGGGACATGGGCATCGAAACCCATATTTGGTTATGCCATCGGGGCAAACATCCAAGCCCCATTTTATAGAGATGTTTGATTCCGACAAAAGATACGTGTTCTATTGCGGCGCCGGGGGATGTTCTGTTCTGGCGACCCAACTGATGAAAAAAATGGGCCTTGAGCCCGTTAGTCATATTGGCGGTGGGTTCAGCGGGTGGAAATGTTCGGGGGCAGCGATCGAAGAGGTTGAAAAACTGTGAGTCAAGACGTGCAAACATATGATTTGATTATTGTGGGGGCGGGTTCCGGTAACATGATCCCGTTGCCTGAGATGGAGAATTGGCGCCTGGCAATTGTGGAGCCGGATAAGTTCGGGGGCACCTGTCTAAATCGCGGTTGCATTCCGTCTAAAATGTTGTTGTATCCAGCTGGGGTGGTCGCAACGGCTCAGCATGCGGCCAAGCTGGGTGTGCACCACACGCTCGACCGAGTAGATTGGCAGCACATCGTGGACCGGGTGTGGCAAAAAATTGATCCGATCGCCGAGGCCGGCGCTGCCTACCGGCAATCTCAACCCCACATCACGGTCTACGATCAACCGGCCCAGTTTGTTGAACCGCGAGTGCTGCAAACCGGCTCACACCGCATCACAGCCGATCGTATTGTACTGGGCGCAGGGGCCCGGCCGGTGGTACCGGAGCTCCCTGGATTGGATACCGTGCCGTACCACACCTCTGACACCGTGATGCGCTTGGTCACACAACCCGAGTCGATCCTGATCATCGGCGGCGGCTATGTTGGGGCGGAGATGGCTAGTTTTTTCGGCGGTCTGGGCACCCATGTAACCTTAGTGGATCGAGGCGGGGCCTTGATCAAAAATGAAGATGAAGAGATCGCCCAAGCGTTTACGAACATTTATAAGCGCCGCTTTGACATCCTGCTACACGCTCAGGCACAGCATGTGAGACCCTCTGCCGGTGGCGTCACCGTCACCTTTGATATCGAAGGGCGCTCCCACGAAGTGACAGCCCAGACCCTGTTTTTTGCCGCCGGTCGGCGGCCCAACTCAGACCGCTTAAATGTTAGGGCAGCCGGCTTGGAAGTGGATGATCACGGTCGGGTTAGAGTCAATGCGTATATGGAAACGTCAGTCCCCGGCATCTATGCTTTTGGCGATCTCGCCTCGCCTTACCAACTCAAGCATATTGCCAATGCCGAAGCCCGGCTTATTTCAAAGCGGCTCGTGGGCGGCGCCAAAACCCCGATGGTCTACGATGGTGGGCCACATGCTATTTTTAGCCACCCGCAGGTCGCCAGTGTTGGCCTGACAGAACGCGCAGCTCAGCAACGTGGCGTGGACCACGCGACGGCGACGCGCAAGTATGCGGATACGGCCTACGGGTGGGCCAGTGAGGATGCCGATAGCTTTGTTAAAGCGCTTAAAGCGACTCTTGAACCAGGGGAATTGGAAACCAATAAACCAGGAATTTTGAAAGTTGCCGGAACCCAGGTGGGGCTTACTGCCTGGATAG
>JAAEUB010000518.1 GCA_024227755.1 Paracoccaceae bacterium
GCACCCTGCCCCGAATGCGACGGATTTAAACTACAAATCACCGGCGGTGAAGATATGCGGGTGCGCGATATGGAGGTGGAGTAATGTGTACAACATGCGGATGCGATCAGGGTGGCGCAAAGGTGGAAGGCGAACATAGCCATGATCATCACCATGATCACGACCATACGCATCATCATCACGCACATCACGTGGCAGACAATGGTGACCTGCATTTTGGCCAAGGGCTGAGTGGCAACCATGTGCCGGGGCTAAGCCAAAGCCGTATCGTTCAGATCGAGACCGACATTCTGTCAAAGAACGACCACCTCGCCGAGCATAACCGGGCCGATCTGGCAAAAGCCGGGGTTCTGGCGTTGAACCTCGTTTCGTCACCCGGCTCGGGAAAAACAACTCTATTGGCGCGCACCGCGACCGATATGGCCGGGACACGGCCTGTATCAGTGATTGAGGGCGACCAGCAAACCAGCCTTGACGCTGACCGAATACGCGCCACAGGAGCCAACGCCATTCAGGTCAATACCGGTAAGGGTTGCCATCTTGATGCCGACATGGTGGGGCGGGCGATCGCGCAGTTGAACCCTGAAACCGGCAGCGTGCTTTTCATCGAAAATGTCGGCAACCTGGTCTGCCCCGCTGCCTTTGATCTGGGCGAGGCCGCGAAGGTCGTGATCTTGTCGGTGACAGAGGGCGAAGACAAACCACTTAAATATCCCGACATGTTCCGTGCCGCGCGACTTATGGTTTTGAATAAATCCGATCTCTTGCCATACGTTCCGTTTGATATGGAAAAATGTGTCGAATATGCCCGTCGGATAAACCCGGATATCGAGGTCCTTGAGCTTAGCGCCCTAACCGGTGAGGGCCTGTCAGCATGGTATGATTGGATCAATGCCAAGGCGACGCAAATGCAAGAACCGGCGAAGGCGGGTGAATGAGCACGCCCGAACTTATCGCGCATGTGATTAACCTGCCACGGAAAATGCCGACAGTGCTGGGCATGGGCGCATATCTCAAGGCCACCTTGTGCCTGATTGACGGCGAAAAGGCTTATGTAACCCGTGATGCAGGCGACCTTGGAACATTGGAAGCGGTTGAGGATTATCAGGTAATGTTAGATGAGCTGACATCGCTCGCTTGGCACCCACTGGCTTGCGCCGCTCATGATTTACACCCGGATTTCCACTCGTCTCAGGTAGCTGCGACGATGGATTGCCCCAATCTGGCAGTGCAACACCATCATGCCCATATGCTTTCCACCGTTGCCGAACACCGCCATGACGGCCCGGTGCTTGGGCTTGCCCTCGACGGGTTTGGACTGGGTAAAAACAACGCTGCGTGGGGCGGCGAATTGCTGCTGGTGGACGGGCTGGAATATCAGCGTCTCGGCCATCTCGCCGAGCTTGCCCAACCCGGCGGGGACATCGCGGCGCGTGAACCTTGGCGCATGGCGGCAGCGGTGCTTTTCAATCTTGGCCGAGGGGACGAGATTGCTACGCGGTATCACGCGCGACCTCATGCGAAAATGCTGAAACAGATGCTGGAACGCGACCTGAACTGCCCCAGGACATCAAGCTGTGGGCGATTGTTTGACGCCGCTTGCGGGTTGTTGAATGTCTTGCCCGTATCAGAATTCGAAGGGCAGGCCCCTATGGCGCTTGAGGCCTTGGCGGATTCCCCCAAAATCATGCGAGGCGGCTGGCAAATCGAAAACGGTGTTCTGGATTTCACGCCACTTCTGGCTGCCCTGCCAGACATGGATGCAAGGGCGGGTTCAAATCTGTTTCACGGCACGCTTGCGGCTGGTCTGGCGGCATTGGTTGGTGAGGCTGCCAAAACTTCAGGATTGAACACTTTGGCGGTAGGGGGGGGATGTTTTTTCAATCGCGTGATGACCAAAATGCTGGTGCAAGAACTAACCTCCCGCAGTATTACGGTTCTACAACCGATACATTTATCACCGGGCGATGCAGGGCTTAGCTTTGGGCAAGCAATCGCGGCGGCCCGGTATATTGAACAATCAGGAAAAGGAGAGAGATATGTGCCTGGCTATTCCCGCCAAAGTCCTCCGCCTCAGGGCTGATGGTTTGGCAGATGTCGAACTTGAGGGTGTGATTAAAGAGGTTTCGCTGGAACTGGTCGATGACGCCAAACCCGGTGACTATGTTATCGTCCATGTCGGCTATGCGCTGGCGAAACTGGATCAGGCAGAAGCTGCGCGAACTTTAGAACTGTTTTCCAAGGGTGCGCCCGCATGAAGTATATTGAGGAATTTCGCGATCCAGAGTTGGCACAAAAACTGAGGCAAGCAATTGCCGCCGAGGTTGAAACTAACCGAACATATCGTTTCATGGAGTTTTGCGGCGGACATACCCATGCCATTGCCCGCTATGGTGTTGAAGACCTGCTACCGAACAATATCAAAATGATCCATGGGCCGGGCTGCCCGGTCTGTGTTCTGCCCGTGGCACGGGTCGACGTCGCTATTGGTCTGGCAACCCAACATGATGTGATCCTGTGCACCTATGCTGATCTGTTGCGGGTGCCGGGTTCAAAGTTCGACTCACTTATCAAGGCGCGGGCGCGTGGGGCAGATATCCGCATGGTCTATTCTGTTACGGATGCGCTGAATATCGCCGCCGAAAACCCCGGCAGACAAGTTGTATTTTTTGCCATTGGTTTTGAAACAACCACACCGCCGACTGCCGTAGCCCTGACGCTGGCACAAAAGCGCGGGCTTGAAAACTTCTCGGTCCATTGCAACCACGTGCTGACCCCTGCCGCCATGCGCGCCATTCTTGGAAGCCACAAAAGCGGCGCGGCGAAAAAGGTTATACTCGACGGCTTTGTTGGCCCTGCCCATGTTAGTGCTGTGATCGGCACCAAGCCCTATCACGAATTCACACGCGATTATCAAAAACCCGTTGTTATCGCCGGGTTTGAACCGCTGGACGTCATGCAGTCAGTGTTGCAACTGGTGCGCCAGACCAATGAAGGGCGAGCCGAAGTTGAAAACGAATATACCCGCGCTGTGGCGCCTGAGGGTAACAAAAAGGCCATTTCGTTGATGGATCAGGTTTTTGAACTTCGCGAAACGTTTGAATGGCGAGGCTTGGGTTATGTACCTGATTCCGCACTGAAAATAAGGGATTGCTACGGTGAATTTGATGCCGAAAAACGGTTCTTGGTTGAAGTTCCGGCAGCGCGCGAAAACAAGGCCTGCTCTTGCGGCGAGATTTTAAGGGGCGAAAAAAACCCAACTGAGTGTACTATTTTCGGCAATCCCTGCACGCCGGAAAACCCGCTTGGCGCCTGTATGGTCTCTTCTGAAGGGGCCTGTGCGGCGCATTGGACCTATGGCCGGTTTCGCGCCGACAGCAACACTGAGAAAAAAGCATGAGCAAACGAAAAAAAGTGCCCACAACCCGCAAGCTGGATCTTGTACGCGGCCAGGTTGACCTCAGCCACGGGGCGGGCGGGCGTGCAATGACCCAACTGATCGAAGAGCTGTTCATGGACAGCTTTGACAGCGAGTTGTTGAACCGTGAGCACGACGCGGCGATGTTTTCCCTGCCACCCGGACGGGTGGTGATGAGCACTGACAGCTTTGTAGTTTCACCGCTGTTTTTCCCCGGCGGCAACATTGGTTCGCTGGCCGTTCATGGCACAGTGAACGATCTGGCAATGGGCGGCGGAGTTCCCAAATACCTGACGGCCGGGTTCATCCTTGAAGAGGGATTTCCCTTGGCTGATCTGGCCCGCATCGTCACTTCGATGGCAGATGCCGCACATGAGGCCGGGGTGGCGATTGTCAGCGGTGATACCAAGGTGGTCGAGAAAGGCCATGGTGACGGCATCTTTATCAACACGGCCGGGGTCGGCGTGGTGCCTGGTGGGGTGGAAACCTGCGGCGACCGTGCCCGACCGGGGGATGTCATACTGGTCAACGGAACCCTTGGGGATCATGGCGTTGCGGTAATGAGCAAGCGCGAGAATCTGACTTTCAGCTCTGAAATACTTTCCGACAGTCAATCGTTGAACGGACTGGTTGCCGATATGTTGGCAGGGGTGCCTGCCATGCGGGTCCTGCGCGACCCTACCCGCGGCGGTTTGGGTGCAACACTGAACGAGATTGCGCATCAATCCGGCGTTGGCGTCGAATTGGAGGAGCCTCAGATTCCGATTCGCCGTGAGGTTAAGAGCGCATGCGAGCTGCTTGGCCTTGACCCATTATATGTCGCCAACGAAGGCAAACTGATCGCGATTAGCCCGCCCGAGTATGCTGACAGATTACTTGCCATCATGCAGGCCCACCCCAAGGGACGCGAAGCAGCCATTATCGGCAGGGTGCTTAAGGATGATCGATGTTTCGTGCGGATGAAAACCCAGCTTGGCGGCACCCGCATGGTTGACTGGATGGCCGGAGAACAATTGCCCCGGATCTGCTAACCCTTTTGGATAGGATCCACGGAAAATCCCTCCGGAATTTAGGTGCGCTTGAAAGTAGAATTTTCACTAACATGGAAATGAGGGGATTCTGATGAGGAAATCGAATTACAATGACGCTCAGATCACACGCTGCCCTGCAGGCGACGCCTGAAAAGTGATTTGCTGAGGGAGGCTCGGGGATATAGCGGTAAGGCTGTCTCTCACTCGTTAGCGCTGAAGTTGGTGCCGCGGAAGGGACTCGACCCTCCGGCCCATCGCTTACGAAGCGATTGCTCTACCATCTGAGCTACAGCGGCCTTTTACCTCATGATATTGGGTCCTAGCATCACACGTACATGCTGGGTAGCCCTAATCCTATGGTTTAGTCTCAGTTTCCGCTTCAACAATACCGGCGTCAACAGTCTGTGGCATATCTGTGATGTCGGCTTCATTCTCACCCTCAGGATCAACCTCTTCACCCAGCGCGGGCGCGGCTACGATCAAGGGTAGCATGTCAGTGCCGCCTGGAATGCTAACCTCGCCCTCTGGCGGCACATTCCAACCCAGGGTGTCAAAGCTTTCACAATGGTCACAAACCGGTGCCCATTCAGCGTGAATGTGGTGACAGTTTTCGCACACCCATTGCGGTCCTCGCGATGCTGTGACGGCACGTGCCAGCCACGCCCGTACCACGACATCATCGGCCCCTTCTCCACGCTCGATTGCAGCCATCAGGGTTAGCGAACGCTGGGTCGGGTTCTCTTCCGCCACGTCGCCCAGCGCTTTGCGGGCACCGGGAAAATCTTCAGCGGCAATATGCAGTTCGGTCAGCAACATGCGCGTCTCACTGTCGTCCGGGTTAAGCTTGGTCAGTGCCCTGAACCGCTTCGTTCTGTCTTGCGCGCTCTCATCTGGATGGATTGCGGCAAAGGCAGCGGCAAGGTCCGGGTGGGGTTGCGATTGCCATGCTTTAACCAAAACCCGCGCCGCATATTTGAGCTTGTCGGCCTCAATATAGCCGTGTGCCGCCATCACGGCCGCCGGGACCAGATCAGGTGACAGACGGTTGGCCTCAATCGCGGTCTCGCGTGCCTCAATCTCGCTGCTTTCAGCCACAATTTCACGCGCCTGGCTTAGCGCCAGCACCGCATCACGCCGACGGTGGACATCACGCGGCAAAGCGCCAAATTTCAGCTTGGCCCCCAGTGTTTCACGGGCACCGCTCCAATCGCCCTTGCCGGCTTGCAACCCCAGCAAGGTGTCCTGCGTTGCCACATGGCGCGGCTTTAGCGCAAAGGCTTTTTCAGCCAGCTTCATGGCAGTATCAGTGTCGCCCTCAGCCAGTTTTTGCTGCATGATCCCGCGCACCCCGACAAAACGGGTGCGATCATCAGCCAGCAGGCGCTTGTACATCTCGCCAGCCATTTGCTTGTCGCCATTCATCTCGGCTGCCTGGGCGCTGATCAGGTTTGTCAGTTCGGGTCGCGCCAGGTACTTTTCGGCTTTAACAGCCTTCGAGGCAGCAAGCCGCCCTTCGCCGGAAGCCAATGCCATCATGCCGTCTGCCAGCGCCTCAAATCCTTTGCGTTCACGTGACCGGTCAAAATAGCGCGAGATTGCAGTTTCGTCACCATTGAGGAATCGAAACACAGCAACCAAAAGGTTGATCACCTTCATTGCCACCCAGATTGCGGCAACCAGGGTGACCAGAGCGATTATTGCCTGTAGTGGGTCAAGGTTGTATTCAGTTGCACCTACTACGATCGAAAGGCCGCCATCTGTTTCCATGAGCACCCCGGCCCCAAGGGTCAGGAGCGCAATTGCAACCACAAACAGGACTATTTTAAAGAGTGACCAAAGCATGTTGTGTCCTTATTCTCCGTTCACTGACGTCATCAGGGCCTCGACCCCTTCGAGTGCGTCCAGCCGTATTTGAGCGCGTTCTATCCATTCAGCCATTTGACCAAGCCCCGCCTCAGGCAAAGAGGACAATTCATCTAGGGTCGACACCAACGTTCCTTGACCAAGCGCCGCTTCTGCCCGCGACAGGATCGCGTCAGGATCATCGCCTTCGCGTGGCTCAAGAGAGCGGGTTCCCAACTGGCGGCGCAAAAACCCGGAAAATCGTCCGATCTGGCCATCTTCCACCGCTGCATCGATCGATGCATCCAAAGCTGCGCGCGCAGCAACCGGGAATTCTGCCTGCAATTGCGATAGGGTCGGAACGCCTTCCGGAGCTGCTGCAACCAGCGCTCCGGGGGCATCGATACCAATATGCGCGGTAATTTCGTTTAAAACCCCGTCAAATGGCTGGCCGCTGTCCAACGCCGCATCAAGTTGTGCCATAACACTCAGAAAGGTCGCCTGACGCGCGGTATCTTCTGCATTCGATTGCGAAACCAGCGCTTCGGCACCAGTTGCTTCTATCCGTTCAAGCTCATTCGCCAGCATCTCGCGTAAAGCAGCAAGCTCGCGTTCATATGCCGCCGCGGCAAGCTCGGCCGCCTCGCTGCCCGATCCCTGAGGGATTTTTTCAACCTCTGAAAGCCTCTCGTCCAACGCTCCCAGCAATTTGGCCAGATCAGCCATCTGCGTTTCAGATTCTTGTAGCTGAATCGTAAGAAGTTCTATCCTCTCATCTGCCTGAAGTGCCGCCAAATCATCCCGCAGCATCTGCGCCTGGGCCTCAAGGCCGGATATGCGCGTGTCCTGCGCAACCTGCTCGACCGCAATCGGATCGGGCTGTGGCGTAACACCGGGAAATGGCCAACCTTCTGGCACCATATAGCGCGAGGCATAGAACCCGATGCCCGCACAGATTACACCGCCCAGCACCAAACCCGCCAGCACCGACAAGCCGCGACGTGACGTATTGGGGGTGGCCCCGCCGTTTGTTGGATTATCCTTGTCAGCCGTTTCCGAGATTTCTTCACTTTGAATCACCTCATCCACATCATTTTCCGGGATGGGTTTCTCATCTGAACTGTTGGGAGTAGTGGCCACTTTCAAATCTCTCCTACCAAACACGCTGCAACCGAAGACCTCTGCGCCACAAGACTTTATCGTGTGGGCAATGCGGCCTCAAGCGCGATCATCCACGCAAGGCCTTAACAATCTTCCGAATCATCTCGGCCCCGTCCGGCTTTGCGCAAACATCACACACCCCACCCGTCTGATCTCTCCAGACCTGCGCCACTGCATCGCTTATAGCTATAACTTGGAGACTCGCACCAAGACCTTCAACACCCTGTCCCAGCAAGTATGCAGAGCGCGGCGAATATAGTGGAAGAACGGCGTGCATGTCACCACCGATTGCTGTTTGCAGCGTAAAGCCAATTGCTTCGGGTACTTGATCATAAACAACCCGCGAAATAGTCTCTATTCCGGCATTTTCGAGCCTCGTTGCGATATTTCTAGCGACGTGCTCCCCGCGCAAATAGACAAGTGGGCCGTCCGGTTTTTCCGCCATCAACCGCGCCAGCAAGACATCGCTGTCCTGTTCGGTCCAAACCACCTTGCCGCCAGCTTTGCGTGCAGCAATTTCAGTGCGTTTTCCGACGCAATAGACACTCTTTTGATACAGATTTCCAACGGAATGTACCGCGTTTACTGAGGTCACGATGACACCCGAATACTGCGAAAGATCAACCCTACCACCCACTGGTACAATCTTCATTACAGGCGAAATGACGGCGGCGATTGAAGAGCCAAATGCGGCCTCGCATTCCTTGAGCAAACGCTTTGACTGCCCCTCAGGCCGGATTAGAATTAAAATGGGTGTGGCTTCCATCATCGACCGCCGGGATTGTTATAGCCTCGCCCCGGTGTTACCCCGCTCATCAAAGACAAGCAACTGGCCCAATATGAACGATGCACTGACAATCCTTGGCCTAGAAAGCAGCTGCGATGATACCGCGGCAGCGGTCGTACGCCAATCCTCTGACGGAACAGTAAATCTATTGTCATCTATTGTCGCCGGACAAGCCGATCTGCATGCGGATTATGGCGGTATTGTTCCCGAGATCGCGGCGCGCGCGCATGTAGAAAAACTTGATCTTTGCACCGAGCAGGCGCTGCATCAGGCTGGCGTCACCTTGCGCGATATTGACGCGATCGCTGTAACCGCCGGACCTGGCCTTATCGGAGGCGTCTTGTCCGGCGTTATGTTTGCCAAGGGGCTGGCTGCAGGCAGCAATTTACCGCTTGTTGGCGTTAATCACCTTGCAGGTCATGCTTTGACACCGCGCCTGACCGATAACGCCAACTTCCCTTATCTGATGCTGCTGGTTTCAGGCGGGCATTGCCAGTTTCTGTTGGTCAATTCAGCACAGGATTTCACCCGTCTGGGCGGCACGATAGACGACGCACCTGGCGAGGCATTTGACAAAGCTGCGCGTCTGCTGGGCCTCGCGCAGCCCGGTGGGCCATCTGTTGAGGCTTGTGCGTGCGATGGTGATCCGACGCGCTTCAAGCTCCCACGTCCCCTTTTGGACCGTCCCGGTTGTGACATGAGCTTTTCCGGTCTGAAAACCGCACTTCTTCGCACTCGTGATAAGCTTGTAGCCGAACATGGCGGGCTGCGCAGGGCGGATCAGGCCGATCTGGCCGCCAGTTTTCAAGCCGCTGTTGCCGACGTCTTAGCCGAAAAGTCCCGCCGTGCACTAAGAGAGTATTTGAGTCATTCTCCCAGGAGCAGACTTTTTGCGGTTGCAGGTGGAGTAGCGGCAAACAAGTGTATTCGGGCCGCATTAGAGACTGTTTCCAACGAATCAGACACCCAGTTCCTGGCCCCGCCGCTTGCACTTTGCACGGATAATGCAGCGATGATAGCCTGGGCGGGACTTGAACGTTTTCGGGCAGGGGAGTTCGATGACTTTACCTTGTCTGCCCGCCCGCGGTGGCCACTGGACCAATCCAGCCCCGCGATGCTCGGATCAGGTAAAAAGGGGGCTAAAGCATGAAGCAATCAATTGCCGTTCTGGGGGCAGGCGCCTTCGGCACCTCGCTGGCAATCTCAATGTCGCGTGATGGAAATCCCGTATCCCTGTGGGCACGCGACATTCGGGACATGGCCGAGGCCCGTGAAAACAGCGCGCGGTTGTCTGGCTTTCCCTTCCCCAAATCTCTGACAGTCACCGATAAACTGGCGCGGGCGGCACAGGCAGATATTCTGCTGATTGCCACCCCGATGCAGGCCTTGTCAGATTTCCTGACCGCAAACCAAAGCCTGTTTCAGAACAAAACGCTGGTAACCTGTTGTAAGGGCGTGGATCTGTCCACCGGATTGGGGCCAGTTGAAATCGTGCGTAATAGCTGCCCCTCAGCATGCGTGGCAGTCCTTTCAGGTCCTGGTTTCGCAGTGGATATCGCCAAAGGGCTGCCAACAGCGCTGACACTGGCCAGCGATGGTGGTGAAAGACTTCAAGAGATCCTCTCGAACGAAACGCTAAGACTGTATCGCAGCAGCGACCTGACCGGCGTCGCCCTTGGTGGGGCGTTGAAAAATATTGTTGCGATGGCCTGTGGCCTCGCCATTGGTGCTGGGCTGGGTGAAAGCGCGCGGGCCGCGTTGCTGACCCGAGGTTTTGCCGAGATGAACCGTTTTGCACGCCACCATGGTGCGCACTCTGAAACTCTGGCCGGTCTTTCCGGACTTGGCGACCTTGTTCTGACGGCCACTTCTGAAAAGTCCCGCAATTACGCATATGGCCTGGCGCTGGGCCGTGGCGACGAACAAGCCGCCAAACCCGGCACCACGATTGAGGGTATGGCAACCGCGAAAGCAGTGTCTATTATCGCCAAAAAGCAGAATATCGATATGCCTGTCACCGATATGGTTGTCGCTGTCCTGACCGGACATCTGACCATTGAAGAGGCAAAATCCCGGTTACTCTCGCGACCCCTTAAGGAGGAATAGGATGCTTATTGCCGTTATCTGTACTGACAAACCTGGCTACATCGAAACTCGTATGGCCAATCGCGAAGCACACTTGGCATATGTTAAGGAAACAGGCGTCGTGGCACAGGCGGGTCCATTTCTGGACGACAAGGGTGGCATGTGCGGTTCGCTGGTCATACTCGACGTTGATGACTTGGAAGCGGCCCAAAAATGGGCAAATGGCGATCCTTACGCAAAGGCAGGACTGTTTGCCGATGTGCGACTTGAGGTTTGGAAAAAGGTGGTCGGATAAACCGCTACTGGCCTTTTTGAGCTGAAGTCTCATTCTGAATTTGCAGCCACAACTTGCCAACGGTGAAAAGGGTGACTCGAAACCCCACGGATTGCCGCCAATAGCGCCCTGGCGATCGCCCGTTGAAACTGACGGCAATAGAAGGTGGCTATACCGCGTTTTGCGGTGCTAACACGGGATTGATTTTCTTCTGTTTTAATAAAAGGAGGGCCCCGACCCCATCGGAACCCTCCTTTCCACCCCACGTGCTCCCTCAGCACCACACGTGTCTATGAATAAGGTTCCGACCATCCTGGCCTTATAGAGAAGTTAGACTTTTTCTTCCGATCGTACAAACTTTCTAATCCTGCAATTTCCCTTAAATGCAATATGTTATGCCTAAAATCTGATTAAGGTATTTTCCAGGGGGCATAACGCCACGAAGTTGTCGAGGAGTAACAAAAAAGGCACCTGCGAAATTGCCGATGCCTTTTTCTTTTTGCTGTTTTTCTACGGTGAGATCAGCCGTAGATCCCTTCCTTACCGAAATGCTTAGTCAGCATATAATAGATCACCGCGCGGTATTTGTTCCGTTCGCTGCGGCCATATGTTTCGATCGCAGTGTTGATTGCATCCATCAATTGCGGCCCATCCGCGAGGCCCAGCTTATTGACCAGAAAGTTGTTTTTAACGGTCTCCAACTCGTGCTCCTGCCCGGCGGCAACAGTTGAAGCATCTGCATTGTAAATTGCTGGCCCGCAACCGATCGTGACCTTAGTCAAAAGGTCCATATCTGGTGTCATGCCGCACTTGTTTTTCAAATCATCTGCGTATTTCGCTATTAAATCGTCGCGTCTTCCCATATCGGTAGCTCCTTATTTCAAAACAGGCACATGCCTCACTCTCGTACATTGTAATCGTAAATACCTACGCAACAAAGGGGAAAGATCGGCGCAGGATGGCACGGCTTGAAATCAAAGCTTGCAGTTTTGGTAAACAAACGGTCAGGTTGTTGGAATTTTAACGGAAGGGAAGAATGATGACTTCATATTTGGACACCACACCAAATGCAGACGGGTTTTTTGGTGATTATGGTGGGGCGATGCTGCCACCGCCACTTGAACCCCATTTCAAAGAGATTCGCGAGGCTTATGCCCATGTCTCAAAATCAGACGAATTCCTTGATGAACTACGCCTGATCCGCAAACATTTTCAGGGCCGCCCGACGCCGATATCCCACCTAAAAAATCTTTCCGAAATTTTTGGAGGTGCGCAGATATACGCCAAGCGCGAAGACCTGAATCACACCGGTGCGCACAAACTTAACCATTGTATGGCTGAGGGGCTATTGGCCAAGTACATGGGCAAAACCAAGCTGATGGCGGAAACCGGCGCCGGTCAACACGGCGTGGCTTTGGCCACCGCCGCCGCGTATTTTGGTATGGAATGCGAAATCCATATGGGCGAGATCGACATTGAAAAGGAAGCGCCCAACGTCACCCGCATGAAGCTTCTGGGTGCGTCAGTTATCCCCGTCGGCCACGGCGGTCGGTCCCTGAAAGAAGCCGTGGACAGTGCCTTTCAGGCTTATGTACCTCAGGCTGACACTGCCTTTTTTGCCATCGGTTCGGTCGTGGGTCCTCATCCTTTCCCAATGATGGTGCGTAATTTTCAGCGCGTGGTCGGTATTGAAGCGCGCGAGCAGTTTCACGAAATGACCGGCGGATTGCCGGACATGGTCGCGGCCTGCGTCGGTGGAGGCTCAAACGCCATGGGTCTGTTTTCGGGCTTCATAGATGATGAGGGTGTTTCTCTGCATGGGGTTGAGCCGCTGGGAACCTCGTCCAAACTTGGCAACCATGCTGCCACCATTTCGTTCGGCGTCGATGGCGACATTCATGGTTTTCGTACGCTTGTACTGAAAGATGCAGACGGTGAACCCGCTCCGGTACATACAATCGCCTCGGGCCTTGATTACCCCGGCGTTGGGCCGGAACATGCGTACCTTTCGAAAACCGGTCAGGTGAATTACACCGCCGCTGATGACAAAGAGGCGCTGGCCGCTTTTTACGCATTATCACGCCATGAAGGTATTATCCCGGCCTTGGAAAGCGCCCATGCGGTTGCCTTTGCGATGCGCGAAGCCAAGGCAAACGCCGGCAAATCCATCCTGATCAACCTGTCGGGGCGCGGTGACAAAGATATTGACTATGTGACCGAAACATTTGGCTTCGGCGAGTAATGCAAAACCGCCGCCCGGAGATTTCACGGGCGGCGGTTAACATCTTGTCGGTAGGATTTGCACTAATAGCGGTAATGTTCAGGCTTATATGGGCCAGCCGTTGAAACCCCGATATAATCAGCCTGATCTTTGCTCAGCTCTGTCAATTTGACGCCAATCCTGTCCAGATGCAGGCGGGCGACTTTTTCATCCAGGTGTTTGGGCAGGATATAGACCTCGTTCTTGTATTCATCGCCCTTGGTCCACAATTCGATTTGTGCCAGCACTTGATTGGTAAAACTGGCGCTCATCACGAACGAGGGGTGGCCGGTGGCATTGCCGAGATTCAGCAGGCGCCCCTCGGACAGAAGGATGATCCGGTTGCCAGAAGGCATCTCGATCATATCTACCTGTTCTTTGATATTGGTCCATTTGTGATTTTTAAGACTGGCCACCTGAATTTCGTTATCGAAGTGGCCAATATTGCCGACGATCGCCATATCCTTCATCTCGCGCATATGCTCGATACGGATGATGTCTTTGTTGCCAGTGGTGGTGATGATGATGTCGGCATTCCTAACTGCATCTTCCAGCGTTACCACCTCAAACCCGTCCATCGCCGCCTGGAGTGCGCAAATAGGGTCTATTTCGGTGACTTTGACACGTGCGCCCGCACCGCGAAGCGACGCTGCCGAACCTTTGCCCACATCGCCATAGCCACAGACCACCGCTACCTTGCCGGCCATCATCGTGTCGGTGGCGCGGCGGATACCGTCAACCAGGCTTTCCTTACAACCATACTTGTTATCAAACTTCGACTTGGTGACACTGTCATTAACGTTGATCGCCGGGAACGGCAGTTGGCCCGCCTCCATCAGTTGATAAAGCCGATGCACGCCGGTGGTGGTTTCCTCGGATACACCCTGGATAGCATCACGCTGTTTTGTGAACCAGCCCGGGCTTTCTTTCATGCGTTTTTTGATTTGCGCGTAAATCGCCACCTCTTCGTCTGAATGCGGTGTTTCCAGCAATTCAGGTTCGCCGTTTTCTGCGCGCGCGCCAAGCAGTACGTACAAGGTGGCATCACCGCCGTCATCAAGGATCAGATTGCACATGCCGTCTTGGAACATGAAAATTCGGTCCTGATAGTCCCAATGCTCTTCCAGTGACTGACCTTTGATGGCAAATACGGGAACGCCACCGGCCGCAATCGCCGCCGCCGCATGGTCCTGAGTTGAGAATATGTTGCATGACGCCCAGCGAACATCGGCACCCAACGCCACAAGGGTTTCAATTAAAACTGCGGTTTGGATGGTCATGTGCAAAGAGCCTGCAATCCTAGCTCCTTTCAGGGGCTTGCTTTCACCATATTCCATGCGCAAAGCCATCAGCCCCGGCATCTCGGTTTCGGCGATATCCAGCTCTTTACGCCCAAAGTCAGCAAGTGAAATGTCTTTCACGATATAATCTTTGCTCACGGATCTATCCTTTTAATGCGAGTTTCGCTTGCCTAACATCAGGTAGATTAATAGGCAATGTAGGGAAACCAGCTGACCGACTGTTTGCTAAGCTTAACGAAAAGGCCAGACAATAAGTGCCGGGATCAGAACCCAAAGAACCATTGGTGCGGGCAAGTACCAAAGCGCGACACGATACAGCCGTCCTTCTGGCCTGTGACCATTTGTATTATCCCTATGCCACTTTGCTGGCTGATCAGATTGCCAGGGCTCACCCAAAGCGGGATTTCGACATCTGCATCATGTACAACCAGGATATGCCGCAGTGTTCGCTTGTCAAAAAGCATGACCTGCGGAAGCTGCGCTTTGAGATACCTGTAGATTGGTCGAGCTTAGCCACTGATAAGAAAATCTCTTTGGCAGCCTATCAACGCATTATTGCGCCGACAGCTTTGCAAAAGGATTACAGGCGCATCCTTTATCTGGACAGTGATATCATCTATCGGCGTGGTGATATCGGTGCGTTGCTTAATGCCGATCTGGGTGGGCACCCGGTCGGCGCAGTACTTGATAATCTACAACACAGAAGACCCGGTCGTTTACTAAAAGAGTTCAAAGCAGCCGGGTTGGGGCACGCAAAGTACTTCAATTCCGGCGTTCTGTTGTTCGATGTCGCGTCCTTTGTCGATCAGGGGATCGAGGCTAAGGCGTTTGAATATGCCGCCTCAGACAAGCGTGACCTGTTATGGAAACACGACCAAAGTGCGCTGAATTGCGCTTTGCACAAAAACTGGGCTGAACTTGCACCCGTCTGGAATTGGCCCAGCTTTCACCGCCATTTTTTCTTTAGCCATTTTGCAGATCCCTGCCTTGTTCACTTCATGAGTTCCCGCAAACCTTGGCGCGATAAGGCCGGAATCTACCCAACATCCTATGTCAAAGCCTACCAAAGTCATCTTGCTGCTCATTTCCCGGACCTTGCCGCCCAAATGCCGCAGAGAAAAAAACCCGTCATCGAGCCCCTGGCTCTGGACCTACTTCTTTCTGCGTCACATAGTCGATTTTCGCGCCATGATGCGCTATCTTGAGCGCTTCAGCTCGGATCAGGATATTCAGTAATTGGTTTGGGATTTGGTCGGCCCAGCATTTCAGTTAATGTATATTGACCATCTAAAGACGCTCGTGTGCCCAATTGACCCCGGCTATCAGTCGGCCTATCGTTACCGCTTGCAAAAACTGTAGGGGACTGATTGGCGTGAAACAAAACCGCGCTTGGCAAAGGATGCTTTCAGGCAGACGGTTGGACCTTTTGGACCCAACCCCGATGGACATTGAGATTGAGGACATTGCCCACGGCCTTGCTTTTGTTGCCCGCTGGAACGGGCAGACCATTGGCGACTGGCCATATTCCGTGGCCGAACACTCGTTGTTGGTTGAGGAGCTTTACGTCCGCCTCAATCCGAAAGCCCCCGCTAAATGGCGTTTGGCGGCGTTGCTGCACGACGCCCCGGAATATGTGATCGGGGACATGATTTCACCTGTGAAAGCCGCGGTCGGGCCTGATTACGGTGCGCTTGACGAACGCCTGCAATCGGCCATTCACATCCGCTTTGGCCTACCGGCTCAGGTGCCCATTGCGATAAAGAAAGCCATCAAAAAGGCCGACCGCATTTCCGCCTGGCTGGAAGCAACCCAGATTGCCGGGTTCAGCATGGGCGAATCCGACAAGTTCTTCGGAAAGCCTGAAACATCCGCCATTCAGGGATTGAACGTGCATCTGCGCGCGCCCATTGAGGTCCGCAAGGCGTTCATTGCACGCCACAAGGCGTTGTTGGAGCAAGTCACGTGACATTTGAAGTGCGTCAGGCTTGCAAAGATGACGGCGCAGAAATGAGTGCGCTTATCAATCCGATCATTGCAATGGGTGGGTCAACTGCACATCAGAGTTGCTTTGACGCAGCACGGATGATTAGCCACTACATCGCACCGGAACTGTCAATCTCTTGCCTTGTTGCAAAAAGGGGTGGGCAGGTTCTGGGCTTTCAGGCGCTTGAATGGTGCGACCCTGACTGGCCCGGAGAAGATATTCTGCCAACCGACTGGGCTGTGATTGCAACTTTCGTATCAAATACTGCCCGCGGGCAGGGCGTTGGCCGCGCTATTTTCGACGAAACTGTCAAAGTCGCCCGCGCCTCGGATGTAATCACGATCGACGCCACCATCCGTGCCGATAATGCGCTGGGCCTGGCCTATTACGCTGCCCTCGGTTTCACTGATTACGGTCGGTTGCCGGACGTGCCTTTGCGTGACGGAACCAGAGTTGATCGCATCCGCAAACGCTTTGATCTTTAAGCCCGGCAGACCAAACCCCGGCTGGCATCAGTTTCCCTCCATCCGGCAAACCGTTCATCGGTAAATGTCAGCACAAGGTCATTCCAGCGCAAACGCATTTCAATTTGGGCAGGGCAACCTGACAGGCCCAATACTTCATGGACACCCAATTCACGATCCAGCACTGCTATCACACCACCCGGCGCGCGGCCAAAATCCATCCGCAGGCCGGAGGGGAAGACAGCCAAGCCGGCTGTGTCAGGCGATATCATAATGTCAGACGGCGCTGACGGCGGGGCCACGCAGGCGGCTAACAAAAACAGTGCCAATACCGCGCGCAAGTTCACCGCGGGCTGCGCTTGGCCAATATCCGTTGCAATGTGCGCCGGTGCATGTTCAGCCGCCGTGCGGTTTCGCTGACATTGCGGTCGCACAGTTCATAAACGCGCTGAATGTGTTCCCAACGTACGCGATCCGCGCTCATCGGGTTTTCCGGAGGCGGAGGCAGCTCATCACCTTTGGTCAAAAGCGCATTGGTAATGTCGTTGGCATCCGCCGGCTTTGAAAGGTAATCTGTTGCCCCGATTTTAACCGCTGCAACCGCCGTGGCTATGGCACCGTATCCAGTCAGGACAACAACATTTGCATCAGGGCGCTTCTCTCGTAGCACCTCGACAACATCCAGCCCATTACCGTCCTCAAGCCGCAAATCAACTACTGCGTAGGCCGGAGGCCGGGCTGTCGCAATAGCCTTGCCAGCCGCAACCGATCCCGCCATTTCCGGCGCAAACCCGCGTTTTTCCATAGCCCTGGCCAGACGGCGCAGAAACGGCTCATCGTCATCGACAAGCAAAAGCGAGGTATCCTCGCCTATATCTTTCAATTCCTGTTCTGACACAGAAGCCCCCTTTGGCTGATCGCGCGGTCAGCCCTATTTAGTCGCAAAGGAGCCAGCGGTCAATTTGTCCTGTGCCTTCAGCCAGCCGCATCAATAAAACATCCCACCCGATCAGCCATATCCTCGGGCGTATCGCCGCGTTTAAAGAATTCGACAAACCCGTGCTCGGGTAAAATCAGATAGGTAAACGTTGAATGATCGACCAGATAGTATTCAGGATCACCGTCGTCTTGTTTGCGGTAATATGTCTTATATGCCTGGCTGGCGGCTTTGGTCTGCTCAAGAGTGCCAGTATAACCGGTCATGTCTTCATGCAAGTAGTCGGTGAACTCAGCCATAAGCTCTGGCGTGTCGCGTTCCGGATCAATTGAAATAAACGCCGCCTGTGCGTCATAACCTCGGTCCTGGATAAGCTGCAGAGCGTCAGCGTTGCGGGCATTGTCCAGCGGGCAGACATCCGGGCAGAAAGTATAGCCGAAATACAAAAGCGTCGGCCTGGTGAACATGTCCGCGTCAGTCACAGCCTGTCCGGTTTCGTCCACCAGATCCAGCGGCCCTCCTATCGAGGCGGCACCAGCTCCGACCGATGAACCATGACAAGCGGCAAACACATCTTCGGGTACCCGGCCCAGATACCAGGTTACGCCCAGCAAAGTGATGGTGGCCACAAATGCCATTGCTGCCAAAATACGTATCATTTCGTCACCTCATTCGTAAAACAAGGGCATTGATCCTCCAGACACGGCCGACATACAAGGGGGAAGATCGCCGCACATCTTTAGGGAAACTGTAAATATGGCCAGATCAGAAAATGGCGAGTTTTCGCATTTTCAACCTGATAGTTGGGTACGCCTTCGCACGCTTGTCGCTTTGCGTTGGGTGGCCATTTTGGGCCAGGTCCTCGCGGTCATGGCCGCCCGTCACCTTTTTAACCTAGATCTGGATATGGGTCTGTTCGCCGCTGCGATCGGCCTGTCGGTTCTGGCCAACACTGTATTCATTTTTGTTTATCCGCAAAACAAACGCCTGGCCGAACGCGAAGTCGCGGCAATGCTGATGTTTGACACGTTTCAGATTGCCGCTGTCTTGTTTCTTTCCGGGGGTCTGAACAACCCGTTTGCCATCTTGATTGTGGCACCGGTTACGGTTGCAGCGACCGCCCTGACACTTCGTTCAACATTCATTGTTGCACTTGTTGCGTATGCTTCAACCACCCTTATCGCTTTCATCAATCTACCCCTGCAGACCGAAGCGGGCGTTATCATGCGTATGCCAGATATCTTCATTTTTGGTTTCTGGGGGGCCATCTTGATCACTATCGGCTTTCTTGGCTTATATGCGCATCAACTCACCACTGAAATGCGATCAATGTCACAAGCGCTTTTGGCAACGCAAATGGCTTTGGCGCGTGAACAGAAGCTGACGGATCTTGGCGGGGTTGTTGCGGCGGCGGCGCATGAGCTGGGAACACCCCTTGCAACTATTACACTTGTCAGTTCAGAGCTGGCTGATGAATTACAGGACAACCAAGCACATCTGGACGACGCCAAGCTTATCCGCGAACAGGCTGATCGTTGTCGCGACATTTTACGCTCGATGGGTAAGGTTGGCAAAGATGATATGATGGTTCGGCAGGTGCCACTTAGCGCGATTGTCGAAGAGGCGGCCGAGCCTCACGCCAATCGGGGCATAAGCATCCGCATCCAGGTGGGTGACGACAACATAGATGCCTCGGACCAGCCGGTTTTAATCCGGCGACCGGAGATTGTGCATGGATTGCGAAATTTGATCCAGAATGCTGTGGATTTTGCATCATCCACAATATGGATTGACCTATGCTGGACTGACCGGGCGATATCAATACGAATTGCAGACGATGGTGCCGGTTACGCGCCGCATGTTATTGGTAATATAGGTGAGCCTTTTGTCGGACGGCGAAAGACCGGAAAAAAAGACAAGAATCGGCCGGAATACGAGGGGATGGGGCTTGGCCTTTTTATCGCTAAAACCCTTCTGGAACGTACCGGTGCCGAGTTGAGCTTTAGCAATGGGACCGACCCCTATACCGGCGAGCCGCATCCGGGGCAAAGATCGGGTGCAATTGTTGTTGCGATCTGGGATCGCGGACCACAGGGTATCGAAGCCGAAGTTAAAAACCCGGCACTGGCGGAAAATGTTCAATTTGCGGTCTGAAGGAACTGGAATCCACCCTGCTTAAACGCACTTTTTGGCCTCACATTTCCACAAATTTTCAGCAAATTAGACTGGTTTAAGGCTTCGTTAACCTTCCCGTCTCTACCATTAGTCAATAATTGGTTGCTGGGAAACGGGATTCGCCAAAATGTTCAACGCTATTCTGGCTCTGGCTCTGATATTTTCTTCATTTTTAACCGCACTCGCAGCATTGCTAGGTTTTGCGATATTCTCCAGGAACAAAGGCAAAAGCCTTAACCGTTTGGCTAAGTCAGAAAAGAACAAGATCACTTTTCTGTTTGAGGATGAAAACCTGGCTGATTCAACAAGCGCCGCCAGACAAATCCTCAAAACGGCCAATGTAACGGGCAGCGATTGGGGCAAACTTGTTTTCATCCTGAAATCCAGATTTGACGGGGTCAGCAATCTTGCGTCCAACACTCTTGAATCGGGCTTTGTTTCGCTTGTGTCATCAGATGGCACTTCACGTTTGGATGCCGAATTAGCTGACGGAATGCTGCGCCTTGACCTCTTGGACGTCGAAACGTCTGAACCGAGCTTTAAACTAGACCGGCATTCTCTTACGGCATTTCAGGATGAGTTGGAAACGCACCGCGCCACCGCTACGAATGTACCCTATCTTAACTGGCGCGAAAATTCTAAGGGCGAAATCATATGGGCCAATCGCGCCTATCTGGTAATTGCCGAGATAGTCCAATCCAACAAAACCGTAATCTCGTGGCCGCCAGTCCAATTGTTTGAAAACATCAAACCGCCTGAGAAAAAAAGCAATTCAGCCAAACAGCGAGTTGCATTGGCCTTGCCGGGTGACGACAATCAAAACTGGTTCGAAATTCACAGCGCCAGCATTGGGCAGGACACACTTTTTACCGCGACCCCGATTGATGAAGTTGTTAAGGCGGAAGAGACCCTGTCGGAATTTGTGACTACCCTGACCGGAACATTTGCGCATCTGACAATCGGACTGGCGATTTTCGATCAGGAACGAAAACTCTCTCTGTTTAATCCCGCGTTAACAGACTTAACCATGTTGCCAGCAGAGTTTCTGTGCGGCCAGCCAACACTTTTTGCTTTTCTCGATCGGCTTCGTGAAAAACGCATGATGCCTGAGCCCAAAAACTACAAAACATGGCGTCAGGAAATGTCCGAACTTGAGGAAAAAGCGATTACCGGCACCTATTCAAAAACATGGTTCCTGCCAACTGGACAAACCTACCGTGTTACCGGCCGGCCCCATCCTGGAGGAGCGGTAGCCTTCTTATTCGAAGATATTTCATCGGAAATCTCACTTACCCACCGTTTCAGGGCAGAACTTGAAATGGGCCGCTCGGCACTTGACTGCCTGGACGAAGCCGTTGCTGTCTTTACTTCCGGAGGTGTGCTTTCCATGACCAACACCGCTTATGCCAGCCTTTGGGGGGGTGATCCCTCAACATCCTTAAGCGATATCAACGTCTCAGACGCGACAACCGCTTGGAACCAAAAATGCTGTCCGACCCCTGTCTGGCGCCAATTGCGCGGCTACGTCAGCGAACAGGGTGAGCGCAAGAGGTGGGTCGCACCGGTTACCATGCAGGATGGGCGGGTCCTGAACTGCCGAATTACCCCCATGATTGAAGGGGCGACCATGGTGACCTTTGCTCAATCCGCCCCCAAACACACTGAACGCGTGCTGGAACCGGTATCAGAGCAAACCGGTTCGTAAACAGGCTTGCAGGTCGGCCCTGCAGCGCTAAAACAGATACCATGCGGGACGCTTTCATATCTCAGGCAGTTTTTAACTCACCCGATGACACTGCAAGCTTCGCAGCGGCGCTTGCGCCATTGCTGTGCCCTGGCGATACCATCTTGTTAGAGGGGCCCATAGGGGCGGGAAAATCGCATTTCGCTCGTGCTGTTATTCAAACCCGGCTGGCTAATTCAGGCAAAATAGAAGACGTACCTTCCCCTACCTTCACATTGGTCCAGACATATGACGATGTCGTCACCGAAATCTGGCATGCTGACCTTTATCGGCTGACGGGTATCGGCGATGTTGATGAGCTTGGTTTGTGGGATGCTTTTGGCACCGCAATTTGTCTTGTCGAGTGGCCCGACCGTCTGGGCAGCCTTGCCCCAAGCAAAGCCCTGACAATCAAACTGGAACAGAGTGGGGCCGAGGGGGTCCGAATTGCTCATTTCAGCTCTCCTGACCCTGCTTGGCAAAAGCGTCTAAATCTGGCAGGTCTTCATGATGAAGACTGACAGGCAAGCCCTTGCCAATACGTTTCTCAATTCAACCGGCTGGGGCCGGGCAAAATGCATGGAGTTATCGGGAGATGCCTCCAGCCGTCACTACAAACGCATGATCAGCAAGAACGGCGAAACCGCTGTTTTGATGGACGTGCCGCCGGACTTGAGCGCGACGATCGCCCCTTTCATAAGTATTGCTGCCCATCTGGACGAGCTTGGTTTCAGCCCACCAAAAATACTGCATGTTGACCAAAAGAACGGTTTCTTGCTGCTCGAAGACCTTGGGGATGACCTTTTCGCCCGTGTAGTCATTGCGCGGCCTGAAAACGAGATGGTGATCTACGAAGCCGCCGTTGATTTCCTGATCGCACTGCATCGTTACCCCCCGCCTGACAATTGCGCGCAACACTCGGCAGCTGAAATGGCTGAAAAGACCGGCCTGGCCTATGATTTCTATGCGCAAGATTCGGTGATGGGTCACAAACAGCGGGCGCAAAACCTGCTCAGGGATGCGTTGGAACGCCATCGCCCATTTGCTGCGGTTCTTGCCTTACGTGACTTTCACGCTGAAAACCTGATCTGGCTACCGGGTCGAAAAGGCAGCAAGCGCGTTGGTCTTTTGGATTTTCAGGACGCCTTTGCCTGCCATCCAGCTTATGATCTGATTTCACTGACTGAAGATGCGAGGCGCGATCTGTCTAGCGGCCTTGCCCAGCACCTTTCGCAACGCTACATCGCCAAAACCGGGCAGGATGAAGAAGCATTTCTTGCAGCCAGCGCCGCCATTGCCGCCCAGCGCAATCTGCGCATTCTTGGCGTCTTTGCCCGACTGGCAATTCGCGATGGAAAACCGCGCTATATCAACTTTCTTCCGCGTGTCTGGGGCCATCTGGTAAGCGACCTTGCCCACCCCGATCTTGCCGAATTACGCGAAATGATCACCCAGGACCTGCCCGAACCGACGCCGTCGTTTATGCAAAACTTAAGGGACAAATGCGCGACCATCCAAGCTCCGTAATAATCTTCGCCGCAGGCTTTGGCACCCGGATGGGACCACTGACTGCTGACCAGCCCAAGCCCTTGCTTGAGGTTGCGGGCAGGCCAATGATTGATCATGCAATCGCGCTGGCCGGTGATGCCGGTATCGGTAAGATCACTGTCAATATACATTACAAGTCCGAAATGCTGAGACGCCACCTGTCTCCGCTGGATATTGGCCTGTCACATGAAGTGCCCGATATTCTTGATACCGGCGGCGGGCTGCGCCATGCTTTGCCCCTAACTGGTGAAGGATCCGTGTTTACCCTTAATCCAGACACGATCTGGCGCGGACCAAACCCGTTAACCCAGCTTGCAAAGGCATGGCGGCCCGAGTTGATGGATGCACTCTTGATGCTTATCCCGCCCGAAAGGGCGCTTGGCCACCGGGGCTGTGGCGACTTCGTGACGCAAGCGGATGGCAGGCTGACCCGTGGACCGGGCTTGGTGTATTCTGGCGTTCAGATCGTCAAAACAGGCGGCCTTCACGAGATAAAGGCTAAAGCGTTTTCGTTGAATGTGTTATGGGACATCATGAAGCAAAACGGCCGCCTTTTTGGTCTGACCTATGAAGGAAGCTGGTGTGATGTTGGTAGTCCTGAAGGTATAGATCTTGCTGAGGGTATGCTTGGATACGCCGATGTTTGAGGCTTCCGAAGCACCCCGTGTCTTCTCTGTCGCTCCGGGCGTTGATCTGCCAAAGGCATTAATCAAAGGGCTTGAGGAACGGTTGGCGGGTCAACCGGCCGAGAACTGGGCGCGCACGGAGATTTTCGTCAATACCCGGCGCATGCAACGGCGCATCATGGCGCTTTTTGCCAAAGGCCCCGCTCGCCTCCTGCCACGCATCCGCACCATCACTGATCTGGGTCACGAGGTTGCGATGGTAGATCTGCCTGCAGCTGTTCCTTCACTCAGAAGACGGCTGGAGCTGACCCAGCTTGTCAGTCGGTTGCTTGAGCAAGAGCCTGATCTGGCCCCTCATACATCGCTTTATGATCTGGCAGACAGTTTGGCCGGGCTAATGGATGAAATGCAGGCAGAGGGCGTTTTGCCGTCCGCGTTGCACAGTCTTGATGTCGAAGACCTGTCGGGCCATTGGCAGCGCAGCCTGAAGTTTCTGGAAATTGTCGAACACTATTTTGAAGAAGGCGGCAGTAACGAACCGGACAGTGAGGCACGCCAAAGACTGGTGATCGAACACGTTACAGAAAGCTGGCAAAAAAACCCGCCGAACCATCCGATCATTGTTGCGGGGTCCACTGGTTCACGTGGTGCTACAGCGCTGTTCATGCGCGCTGTCGCCTGTCTGCCGCAGGGCGCTTTGGTACTTCCCGGATTTGATGCAGATTTGCCCGGCGCAGTTTGGGAAAAACTCCTTGATCCGTTGACCGGCGAAGACCACCCACAATTTCGTTTTGCCCGAATGCTGGCAGATGTGTCTCTGGACCCAACAGAAATTCCCCCTTGGGAAACATCGCTGACCCCAGCCAGACCACAACGAAACAGTTTGGTTTCATTGGCAATGCGCCCCGCACCTGTCACCGACCAATGGCTTTGCGAGGGCCAAGGCATTAAGCGCGCTTTTATCCAGGATGCTGTGAAAGACCTGACGCTGATCGAAGCTTCTTCGCCGCGCATGGAAGCAGTGGCCATAGCCTTGCGATTACGAAAGGCAGTAGCAGACGGCCAACAAGCAGCCCTGATCACCCCGGATCGAAACCTGACACGGCAAGTTACCGCGGCGCTGGATCGCTGGAATATTGAGCCTGACGACAGCGCCGGTCGCCCGCTTGCCCTGTCAGCACCCGGTCGGTTCCTGCGTCACTTATCCGAACTTTTCGGCCAAAAACTTACCTCAACTGCGCTTTTGACCCTGCTTAAGCACCCGATCTGTGCCTCGACCGCTATTCGCGGGGATCACCTGCGCTGGACCCGTGATCTTGAGCTGGAGTTACTGCGCCGGGGCCTTCCCTTTCCCACTCGCGAAGACCTGCTTAAGTGGACCGAAACCAAACACGCAGGTGATCAGCCAAGGGGTGACTGGGTCAAGTGGCTTACCGACCTGATATCTAGGCTTGAAGATACGGACAAACAAACCCTCAGTGAAATTCTGGACCGGCATCTGGACCTTGCCGAAGCCCTTGCTGCTGGGCCGCAATCAGACCCCGATCATCCTTGCGGCGGGCTTTGGGACAGGCCTGCCGGGCGTGAGGCGAAACGCATTACTGACGAGTTGCGCCGCGAAGCATTGGCGGGCGGAACCCTTACCCCCCCTGATTATCGTGAGCTTTTTCGCGCCATTCTGAACAGGGGCGAGGTGCGCGACCCTGCAAGCCCGCATCCGGGAGTAAGGATCTGGGGCACGATGGAGGCACGGGTTCAGGGCTCTGATCTTGTGATCCTCGCCGGATTGAATGATGGAACCTGGCCCGAACTACCGGCACCTGACCCGTGGCTGAACCGCAAAATGCGCCTTGACGCAGGTTTGCTGCTGCCCGAGCGTCGCATTGGCCTGTCTGCTCATGATTTCCAGCAGGCTATTTGTGCGCGCGAGGTCGTACTTAGCCGGTCCATTCGGGACGTCGAGAGTGAAACCATTGCCTCACGGTGGCTTTTGCGTCTAACTAATCTTCTAAACGGCCTGCCTGAAGGCGGTGAAGAAATCGTAAAAGGCATGCGCTCACGCGGCGATGTTTACCTCGATCTTGCTGCCCGCCTTGACGAAAGGTCCGAAGGATCGTTAACGCCCGCTACCCGCCCCTGCCCCCGCCCACCTGTTGAGACACGGCCCAAACGGCTTTCGGTTACTAAGATCAGCCGCCTTGTGCGCGACCCATACTCGATTTACGCCGAAAGCATTCTGAAACTTCGCGCCCTTGACCCCCTGCAACGCATGCCCGACGCCCCATTACGCGGAACTGTCCTGCACCAGATAATGGAGGAGTTCATCGCGCTTGATATGCCATCAGATCACCCTGAGGCACATACAAGGTTATTGCACATTGCCGAAAACGTGCTGGCCAACGAAGTACCCTGGCCCGCCGCCCGCCTGTTGTGGCGCGCCAAATTAGAGCGGGTGTTGGATCAGTTCCTGCTTGATGAAGGGCTAAGGCAGGCTGATGGTCAGAATTTGGCCAACGAGGTGCGCGGAAACACCCGGATAGACTCCCTTGATTTCACGCTCAGCGCCACCGCGGACCGCATTGACCTGCTTAAAGACGGCGGGCTGGCGATTTATGATTATAAGTCCGGCACCATTCCTGCGGCTCAGGCCCAAAAGCTGTTTGATAAGCAACTGAAGTTGGAAGCGGTCATCGCCCGCGCTGGCGGGTTTGACAAGCTGGCACCAAACCCGGTCAGCCGCGTCGCCTATATTTCCCTGGGCAAGGTGCAGCCGTTCAAGCCCGAGATGTTATCTGAAGATGACATCACCACCACCCAAGATGAGCTTTCAGCCTTAATCGGTGCCTATCAGCGTCGAGATCAGGGATATACAGCGCTTCGGCTCGACCCAAAACTTGGTTACCCCAGCGATTTTCAACACCTTTCGCGATTTGGTGAATGGGATATCAGCCAGCTACCGGACCCTGAGGAGGTCGGATAATGGCATATGACCAGGCAAGTCTCAGCCAAAACCGTGCTTCCGAGCCGCTGGCCTCTACCTGGCTTTCGGCTAACGCGGGGTCAGGCAAAACAAAGGTTCTGACTGACCGGGTGGCGCGGCTGCTTCTATCCGGCGTTTCGCCACAAAACATCCTGTGTCTGACCTACACCAAGGCCGCAGCAAGCGAGATGCAAAACCGGCTGTTCAAACTGCTCGGTAGCTGGGCAATGAAGGACGACGCCGAGCTTCGGAAAGAACTGGAAGGGTTGGGTGAAAGCCCTGACCGGGATCTGCACGCCGCTCGCAGACTTTTTGCCCGTGCAATCGAGACCCCTGGTGGACTGAAAATCCAGACTATCCATTCCTTTTGCTCTGCCCTTCTGCGTCGCTTTCCACTGGAAGCCCGGGTATCCCCCCAGTTCAGCGAAATGGACGAACGTGCCGAACTCATCTTGCGTGAAGAGGTGGTTGAGGCGATTGCTATGGGCAACAGCACCACCCTCGCAAATCTGGCGGCGTTTTACTCGGGCCAGGACTTTGGTGCCTTGACTAAAAACATCTGCTCCAAACGCCATCACTTTGCAAAGAAAGCCAGCCGTGATGAAATCTGGCAATGGCATGGGCTGAGACCTGATTGTGACGAAGCCTCAATAGCCAAAACTGCACTTTTGCCCCGGGATACTGAGCTGTGCCATGCGCTTGTTCCAATTCTGCAGGAATCCACCGCCAAAACGGAGCTAACACTAGGCAAAACACTGGGTGACCTGACGCCCGGTTTACCCGGATCAGACAAGCTTGAAATCCTGATCTCGGCATTCTTGACAGCAAGCGGCACAATACGAAAACACATGCCAACGAAAAAGACTCGACTTGGACCGGCTGAGCATTTGATCGCGGATTTCGACGGGCTACTGGGACGGGTTGAGCAGGCAAGAGAGCAGCAGAAATGTCTCTATTCCGCCCGAAAGACCCTCGCGATGCATCGTTTTGCGCGACCCTTTCTGAAAGCCTATGAGGAACGAAAGCTACAGCGTGGATGGGTTGATTTTGACGATCTTATTGACAAAGCGGGCGCATTATTAAGTGATCCGTCGCTGGCTTCCTGGGTGCTTTATCGGCTGGATGGCGGCATTGACCATATTCTTGTCGATGAGGCGCAAGATACCTCTCCTGCCCAATGGAAGGTCATTCGTCTTCTTGCGCAGGAATTCACAAGCGGGGAAGGCGCGCGCAACGTTGAACGCACAATCTTCGTGGTTGGAGACCCAAAACAGTCAATCTATTCCTTTCAGGGTGCTGAGCCTGCCGCGTTTTCTGATATGAAAGATCACTTCAGTAGCCGATTGTCTGAAGCTGGTAGAAGGCTGGAAAACCTCAGGTTAGAGCATTCTTTTCGCTCGGCCCCGGCAATCCTGCAGTTGGCTGATCACGCGCTGGTGGACCAGTCGGGTTTGGGTGATGGGTTCCGCCACATCGCCTTTTTCAACAAGAAACCAGGCCGTGTTGACCTGTGGCCGGTAATCGAAAAAGTCGAATACAAGGAAGAGCGTCACTGGAGCGATGCAAGTGACCTTGAAATGCCGCAAACCCATATGATCCAGTTGGGCAGGACCGTAGCGGCCGAAGTTCGGCGCCTGATTAGCGAGGAACAAATTCAGGACAAGGGCGGTGTATTTCAGCCCGTTAGACCCAAAGACATTCTGATTCTTGTCCGCAAACGCACCGGGGAATTGTTCAACGAGATAATCCGGGCCTGCAAAGAGCTTGACGTTCCCATTGCCGGGGCCGACCGGATGCGCATTGGTGGTGAACTTGCGGTGAAGGACCTGACAGCCCTTCTGCGCTTTTTGGCAACTCCCGAGGATGATTTGTCACTTGCCGCCGTACTCAGATCGCCAATTTTCGGGCTGAGCGAGGGTGAGCTTTATGGCCTTGCGCAACCGCGCCCTGAAAACTCGTACCTTTGGAAAGCGTTGAGGCGACAATCAAGCGAGCACCCAACCTGTATCGAAGCTCTGTCGCAATTGCGCAACGAGGCGGATTTCCTGCGTCCCTATGAGCTTCTGGAACGTATCCTGACGCGCTTTCACGGTCGAACCAATCTGTTAGCTAGATTAGGGAATGAGGCCGAGGATGGAATTGATGCGCTATTATCCCAGGCACTGACCTATGAGAACACCCAAACACCCAGCTTGACTGGTTTTCTTGATTGGCTGGACGTGACGGATGTAACCATCAAACGTCAGATGGACAGCGCTGGTGACCAGATAAGAGTGATGACGGTTCATGGCGCAAAAGGGCTTGAGGCCCCGATCGTCATCCTGCCTGACACCGGCAAAACCAAGCCGAGGTCCGCACCTGACCTTTTGGAGTTGGAAAGTGGCGAACTTTTCTGGAAGCCCCGGTCAGAAGATATGCCGATAGTGCTGAACGAGGCAACGGGCACCATTAGAACCGCAGAAGAGCAGGAATCATCGCGGCTTTTATACGTCGCCGCCACGCGGGCAGAAAACTGGCTTATTGTCGCCGCTGCGGGCGACGTTGGGAAGGGGTCTGAAAGCTGGTACAATATCCTGGCCGGGGGAATGGAAAGCCTTGGCTCGGTATCTTTCCCCTCGCCCTTAGGAAGAGGTTGGCGATTTGAATCCGGAAAGTGGTTGGCGCCGCAGGAAAGACCGGCCAAGCCCAAGAAGACTGCAAAACCCCTTCTTCCCCAATGGGCACTTTCTCCGGTCACGACACCAAATGCAAAGACAGCACCGCTAAGTCCGTCTGACTTGGGCGGGGAAAAAGTTATAGGTGCAGTTGCTGGGGGTCTGGACGCGGAGGCTGCCAAAAAGCGCGGGCGGCAATTGCACCTTTTGCTGGAAGTTTTACCCAAGTTTCCAGCGCACAATTGGCAAGATCTGTGCAAAGGTCTTCTGGCTCAAGGCGAGGACTCAGCTGATGCACAGGAAATTCACAGTATTTGCAATGAAGTTACATCGCTTCTGACAAACCCAAGGCTTGCCCACCTTTTTACCCCGGACACTTTGGCTGAGGTGGACATCTCGGCCCATTTACCAGCGCTTGGTGGCCAACCTGTTCAGGGTATTATCGACCGGCTGATAATATCAGCTGATAAAGTACTGGTGGTCGATTTCAAATCCAATGCTGTCGTGCCTGTACGTGCATCGGACATACCTGACGGAATTTTGCGCCAGATGGGTGCATATATACAGGCTCTGGGTCTGATCTATCCTGATTCTCAAATCGAATGCTCGGTATTATGGACGGCAAACGCGAATTTGATGCCAATACCAACCGACTTAGCTCTTGCAGCCCTTGCTGCGTCTTGACGATTGCCCCCGGGGTTCCTAGGTTCCCCTCAAACCGAAATGCCAAGGAGAAAACTCATGGCCACCATCGCCGTAACTGACGCAACTTTCGACGAAGAAGTCCGCAAATCCAATATCCCTGTAATTGTCGATTTCTGGGCTGAATGGTGTGGACCATGCAAGCAAATCGGCCCGGCCTTGGAAGAGTTAGCGGTCGAGTTCGAGGGCAAAATTAAAATCGCCAAGGTCAATGTCGATGAGAACCCGAACTCACCCGCTCAAATGGGCGTTCGCGGTATCCCGACTCTTTTTATGTTTAAGGATGGCGAAGTTGTTTCGAACAAAGTGGGTGCTGCGCCAAAAGCAACTTTGCAGGCTTGGATAAACGAATCGATCTAAGACCGGTCTGCTTGAACAAAAAGCCCCGCCAAACTGGCGGGGCTTTTCTTTCGCCATAAACAGGCAAACTTTTTTACATTGTTGCTGCAGCAAGAAGAATAAGCAGGAACAGCGGTACAAGAATACCGGCTGACGAGCTTGAGCTTGCTTCTTCAATGATAATTTCTGGCTCGATGTAGGGAACTTCAGGTGTGCCTGCGTAAGCAGCAGAGCCGATTGAAGCAACAACAGCTGCAAGTGCGAGTTTTTTCATTTTATTCTCCATTAGTCGCCTTCCCCCGCAAAAATGCGGGCAGAAAGAATTTCTGTACCTCGTGTGCGTCCAGAAAACAGGAATCTGCTGTTTTCGCAAACGTGATTTCTATAATTTTTCATAGTGTTGTCAAATTAGCAACACCTGAGTTCCATTTCTAACCAATTGATACAACTCAGCGATATGCTCATTATATAGCCCGATACAGCCGTTAGAGGACCGCCGCCCAATCTTGCGCGTATCGTGAGTGCCGTGAATACGGTAGTATTTCCAAGACAGGTAAAGGGCATGCGTGCCCAAGGGATTATCCGGGCCAGGGGGAATATGGGCGGGCCATTCGGGGTTGCGCACGCGCATGGCTGGGGTCGGACTCCAGCTTGGACCTTCAACCATACGGATAACGCTGGTACGACCACGTCGGGTCATATCCTCGGTCAAAGGCACAGAAGTTGGATAAAGCTTGTAAGTCGCCTCATCCTCCGACCAGAAATGTAAGGCCCGCGAGGTTGTATCGACCAATATCGCACCTTTTCTAAGGTTGCTGAAATAGGGATGCCAATCCAGCGAACGAAAGCTGGAGATGTTACGCCGCACCACCTCTGTAATATCGCGTTCAATTTCGGTCGAACCCTCCTGCTGGGCAAGCGCCGGGGAGGCCAGCCCACTCGCAGCAGCAGCCATTGTCGTCCCCAGAAAAGTTCGGCGACTGAGGTTGGATTTATCAAATTTTGACATATTATAACCTGTGCTTAGGTGTTCTTGTTGCGGCGTATATATGACCAGAATGCCTCAATCGCAAATCAAACAAGCGTCATGACGCGGTTTTGCGCCAACATTGATTTGCCTGACAGCGATTCTCACTGTAGGGGAAGTGGACTAATCCATACAGGACAAATGATGAAACGCCTTTTTGCTATCTTCACGATCATTACTGTTTTGCTGTCTGCGTGCGAAACCAGTCAGGGACCACGGTTGGGACCGGATGGTAAACCCCTGCCACAGGTTTACCGCATCTCCGCTGGAGAATCTAACAATGTCATATTCCGGATGCTAGATTCGATTAACGCCTTGCGTCAGGCCGCTGGGGCCGGCCCGGTACAAATGAATGCAAGACTTAACGCAGCCGCTGAGACACATTCACGCGATATGTCACGACAAAACCGCCCCTGGCATTTTGGATCTGACGGATCATCACCGCTGGACCGTGTCGCACGGGCGGGTTACGCAAAAACCATGCTAGGCGAAAACATCTCTGAAACCTTTGAGACCGAGTTAGAGACACTGGCTGCCTGGATGGAATTGCCGGGCACGCGTAATGTCATCCTGGATCGAAATGCGACTGACATGGGTTTTGCCTGGCATCAGGAAATTAACGGCAAGATCTGGTGGACCCTGTTACTAGGCGGTTAAGCCCTTTAAATCAGGGGAATATGTCAATAACAGTTCCCTCGTGTACCATCGAATAAATGCGCTCAATCTCACGGTTACTGACCGAAATGCAGCCTGCCGTCCAATCGGCACCGCGTGGATCAAACGGTCGCCTGGCGCCATGAATGAAGATGTCTCCTCCGGGCGGTTCACCAATTGATTCAGCGTATTCCCGATCATCGTCATTCGGATAGGAAATACCCAGCGACAGATGAAACAGACTGTCAGGGTTGCGTCGGTCAATAAAGTAACGTCCTTCAGGTGTGCGCCCGTCACCTTTCTGCTGTTTGTGCCCATCAGGCGCAAAACCAAGGTCGACGTCATAGCTTTTAAGCACCGTTTCATCGTTCATCAAATACATGCGCCGCTCGGATTTCATCACAACGATCCGGGTGACCTCTGGCCCATAATATCTCTTAAATTTTGAGCACCCGGTGAAAGCCAAAAGCCCAACTGCCAATGCCAAATAAACATAAAACCGCATACTCGCCTCGCCTGTTTCATTTCTAATCATATGCACGATGCCAGTTTTTTGGAAGTGTGCGGATTACCTGTCGCGCAAAAAGCAGGCAACCAGTTCGATATGCGAAGACCATCGAAACTGGTCCACAATGTCGATCCAGGCGTTTGAGTACCCAGAATCAATCAGGACTTTTGCATCGCGTGCAAACGTGGCGGGGTTACACGAAACCATCACAATAACAGGCACATGGGCCTTGGCAATCTCGGCCATTTGCGCTTCAGCCCCGGCACGTGGCGGGTCGACCACGACCGCGCCGTATCTGTTGAGTTCATCGGTCAGCAAGGGTCTTTGAAAAAGATCGCGCGCTTCAGTCGAGACTGTTTTCAATCCTTTTGCCCCGCGCCACCCTGCCGACAATGCCGCCAGCATTTCCTTTGATCCCTCAACTGCGTGGACCATGGCGTTCGCCGCCAAGGGCAAGGCGAATGTGCCGCAGCCAGCAAACAGGTCAGCAATGGTTTTTGCCGAACCTGCCGCCTGGGTCACTGCCGAAACCAACGCCTTTTCCCCTTCCAACGTCGCTTGCAGGAATGATCCGGGCGGCGGGCATACCTTTGCCGGGCCAAAACTTACCTGAGCGGTTGAAAAGGCCGCGACCGTTTCACCTTCCCAACTCAAGCGCGCCACCTTGCCAGACTTGGCGGATAGTTCGGCAATCTCAGAATACAACGCTGGCGTCATCGGCCTTCCGCCGTTCACTGCGACATCCATACCGTCATCCAGCAAGGTCAACGTTACCGCCAGCCGCCCTTTCCGCGATACTCCCATAATGGCAAGATCACGCACTAAGGGCAGCATTTCCAGAAGTTCCGGCCTGAGCAGCTGGCACTCATCAATTTCGCAAATTGTGTCTGTCCTGATACCATGAAATCCGACCTGTGCGCCCTTTTTTAGCCGCCTTGCAGCAATTGTCGCCCGACGGCGTGATTGCGGAGGCGAGGTATGAAACTGACGCATTGGGGCAGGCAACCCCTGTGCCCGTAATGCTGTTTCCACAACGCCCTTTTTCCACCCTTCAACGAACCCATCCGCTGCATGTTGAAGCGAGCAGCCCCCACAGTTTTTATAGTGCCTGCAGGGTGGCCGCACCCTTTCTGAAACCGGGGTAAGGATTTTTGGCGCGTTCATGCGGTCATTCTCAACCTGTCCGGTGACCACCTCGCCCGGCAAAGCACGCGGTACATAGATGGGGCCGGGGGCAATGCCATCGCCGTGATGACCCAGTCTCTCGATGGTCACAGTCTTCACGCCAGCAACTCCTTGCGCGAAAGCCTGAACCCTGATGCTATCCAGCGCGTTTCGATCCCCTTCAGCCTATTGCCCAGCGCCACGCCTTCGTAATCCCCTGCCAAGTCCCGTGCCTTCACGGGAAACTGCGCCTGTGCCCCAAGCTTCAGATCGGCCTCAAGGGTCGCGGGCAAAGCCGTTTCCAGAAGGGCGCAGCGCAGTAATATCACATCACGCGCAAACCCGGCATCATTACGATAAGCAAGCTCGGCCGCTTTCGCCGAAGCGCCAATTGCTTTTGTCAAAGCTTCGACCCTCTGCGTGTCCTTTCGCGACAGCCGCAAAAGATTCTTCAGGCCTTCAATGGCGCCCAGACACACCAACCGCCTAAGTGCTTCGGGTCTGGCCAACGCCAGCTCTTCGCAATGCACAAGGACCGGCAATGAAGTTGCATCTGCACCGGGAAGAATACGCGCCAAAACTCCGGTCATCTGCATCGCAGCCATTGCCGGTGCCGGATCGGGTGCGGCAAGCAATTTCAGTACCTCATGCCCCACCCGTTCCCGACTAAGTGTGTCTAATCCGCTCAAATTCGCAGAAACGGCCGCTAGACCGATAGAGTCTAACCCAACTTCGGTATCTCCGTACCAAGCATGAAACCGAAAGAAACGCAGAATCCGGAGGTAGTCCTCGCGTATACGTTTATCCGCATCCTCAATGAACCGCACCCGCCGCGCCTTGAGGTCTGGCAGCCCATTCAACGGGTCAGAAACGTGCCCCATAGCATTCGCATAAAGCGCGTTCATAGTGAAATCCCGTCGCCGCGCATCATCTTCAATTGATTGCGAAAACCCGACAATCGCGCGACGCCCATCCGTTTCGATGTCCTTGCGAAAGGTCGTGACCTCACACGCCAATCCATCTGAAACAACAGTTACGGTCCCATGCTCAGCCCCAGTTGGCACAGGCTTCAATCCTACCATTTTCGCCAATTCCATCACCCTCTCGGGATGGGCATCCGTGGCAAGGTCGATGTCAGAAATTGCTGCACCCAGTAATTCGTTGCGCACGCAGCCACCGACAAAAAAGGCCTGGTGGCCCGCTTCATTCAGCATTTGGCAAACCGCCTGCGCCCTGGGATCCGTCAACCAGTCAGAAGAAATTTGCGTCACAGCTTAATCCCCTCGGCCAAAGCCCGCAAAATACGCGCGGTAGCGCCCCATATATAATAGGGCCCATAGGGGATTGTGTAAAAATAGCGTCGCTCACCGCGCCAAAACCGGGATGTGATCTGGTAGTTTTCTGGGTTGGCCAAAAAGCTGAACGGCACCGAAAACACCTCATCAACCTCTCCCGCTTCTGGTTTTGGCTGAAAATCCTGCGTGATCATGCCAAGTACAGGTAAGATGGAAAAGCCTGTGACAGTCTCATGGTGCGGCAGGCTGGCCAGCACCTCAACCTTATCGCGCGTGAGCCCTATTTCCTCCTCCGCTTCGCGCAAAGCTGCGGCTTTTGGCCCGCTGTCGTCCGGGTCAACCTTGCCTCCGGGGAAAGCGATCTGACCCGGATGGTGGCGCAAGTGCGCGGCGCGTTTCGTCAAGATCAGGCGAAGACCATCCGCCCGGTCAACAAACGGCAGCAAGACGGCCGCGGGGCGAAGATGGTATCCAGTCGGCGGCTGAAAAGATGGGTTGAGGTCAAAGTCAGAGGAAGAGCCCGCAGCGCATGCGGCACCTCTGATTACCGCTTTCAGGGCGTCACTTTTGCCCATTTTCCCTCTCCGCTGCTTCAAAACCAAGCTTGCCTGGCTCCAGCTCGTAATGCGCTCCGCAAAACTGGCAATCTGCCGTCACCGAGCCATCTTCTTTTGTCATATGTGCGATGTCCTTGTCAGAATATATGGACAGGCTGTTTATGACCCTTTGGGCCGAACAGGTGCAGCCAAACCGGACGGGTTGAGCATCATAGATCCGTGGGCTTTCTTCGTGAAACAGACGGTAAAGCAGATCGGCGGGTTGGACAGAGGGGCCGATCAACTCAAACTCCTCAACCGTTTCCAGCAACATGTTTGCCCTTGACCAGTTTTCTGTCTCGGCTTCTGTTAAAAGGTCTTCGGCGGCTATCAACCCATCCTCGCGAACTTCGTCCGCATTGGCAACAAAAGGCGAGGCTTTGGGAAGGTGTTGCAACATGACGCCGCCAGCACGCCAATGTTCGGCCTTGCCTGGCACCGAAGAGCGACCATAGGAAAGCGCAAAACGGGTGGGCAATTGCTCAGATTGAGCGAAATAGCTACCTGCGCAATCCGCCAGTGATCCGCCTGCCAATGGGGTCAGACCAGAATATGGCGTGGTGCCTTCTCCTTGGTCAATAAGTACTGCGAAATACCCCTTGCCGATCATCTCGAACGGCTCTGACCCGGTTGAAATACTGTCTTCGTCGAAGCTCGAAAAGGCCCGGATCTTCGCCGGTTCACCGTTTTCACCTGGCGCAAAATAGTCGGTTGCGATCAACCTTGCTGGCCCATCCCCCCGTATTTGCAGGGACAGCTTCCACTTCAGCTTTATCGTCTGACCGATAAGGGCGGTCAGGATTACCGCTTCGGCAACCAACGCTTCAATCGCCGGCGGATAGTTGTGTTGTGCCAAAATCTGGTTCAGGCTGGTATCAAGCCGGGCCACGCGCCCGCGAATATCGCAGGCATCAAGTTGAAATGGCAGAACGGTATCATCCCAGGTTTGTTTGGTTTCAATTGTCATCGGGGTTTCCTAATTGCGCCTGAATTGCCATACAGCGTCTGCGATGGGGCGGCAATAATGGGGCGGGTAAGATGCGCAGATTTGGCGAACCGCGTCAATTTGGACGCAAATATGTACGACGCCCCGGCGTTTACGCAATTCTGCCACGTGGCTCGGACTTGCTTTTAACCCACCAGGATGATCCAGTGCCAGAGTTTCAGTTGCCCGGCGGCGGGGTAGATGCGGGCGAATCACCCCTAACGGCACTGCATCGCGAGGTTTGGGAGGAAACCGGCTGGCGCATAACCGCGCCGCGCCGTCTTGGAGCTTTTCGCCGGTTCACATACATGCCGGAATATGACCTTTGGGCTGAAAAGGTTTGTACAATTTACCTGGCGCGACCCGTGCGCAAGCTTGGCCCACCAAGCGAGGCCGGGCATCAAGCGCTTTGGGCGGACCCCGGCACCGCAGCAAGGATTGTTGGCAATGAGGGTGATCGCGCCTTCATCAAGCACTACTTCGCCCTGTCAGGCCCCTTGTAGCGAACCATTGCGCAAGAAAGGTCGTCGCCAAAGTCCAGCGAACCGCTGTAAAGATCCAGATCCCAGACGAGTGCGGTAAAGAAATCACCGCCGTCAAGTTCAGCATTTTCACAAATCAGCTTTTCAAAACCTGCTTCGTCCAACTGCTGACCCTGGTCGTTTTCACATTCGGTAAATCCGTCCGAATAAAACAGCAGCCGATCGCCTGGCTTAAGCTGCACGCTTTGTTGGTCATATTCCGCGTCTTCTATTAAGCCGATTGGCATTCCCCCCGATCCGAAATATCGAACGTCGTCGTCTGAGTTCACAATCAAGGGGTTAGGGTGGCCACACTGGCAGAAATCAACCTTTCCGGTTTTAAGGTCAAGGTATCCAATCAGAATTGTGAAATAGGGCTCGGTTTCCATGTCTTCGATCATCAGGATATTCAGTAAGTCGGCAACTTCACAGGGCGGGCGGGAAACGTATTTTCCTCTGTGGTCGCGAACCAGCGCAATGTTCTGCTCGGGCGCACCGTCTGACAAATAGGACGCAAGCCGGGCGGTAAGCATGGCAGAGGCCACTCCATGACCAGATACATCAATTGAATAAAGGCCTATCTGGTCCGCCCCAACCTGGAAAAAGCCAACCAGATCGCCGCCAACATGTCCGCAGGGCTTGAGAAGCAGGGAAACCTCGGCACTACCAAAGTCCCGGAAAGGTTCACGTACTAATGATTGTTGCATTTTCCGGGCGTCGATCAGATCGCGATCAAGTGAATCATAGAGCGTCTGGATTTCTGCCAAAGTCGCGCTTACCAACCGGTTTTTTTCCGTCAGCTCCCGCTCCATTCGTAAAATGCGGTCTCCGGCATTGATCCGCGCCAGAAGCTCGTCACTTTTGACCGGCTTTGTCAGAAAGTCGTCTGCCCCAACATCAAGCCCGCGCGCAACTGAACCCTTTTCAGTTTTGGATGTCAGCAGAATAAAGTATCCATAGTTTTCACGCGGCAGATTTCGAAATGCACGGCAAAATTCGATCCCGTCCATGCCGGGCATCATCCAGTCGCTGAGCACCAGATCATATTCTTCTGCCTGACAGGCAGCCAGCGCCGCTTCGCCAGACCCCGCCTCACATACCTGATATCCCTGCCGCGTTAGAGAACGTGACAACAACATTCGCTGCGCACGGCTGTCATCCACCACCAATACACGGCGAATCGCCCCGGTCAGAGCAGAAGGCTGGGATTTCCCACTGACAGATAAAGCACCCAAAAGCGCACCTTTGATTAGATCATGGTCCAGTTCAGGTTCACGAACTACGCGCTAGGGCTTAACAGCCATTTAAATGTAAAATTGCACAGGAAATCCCTGTATTTGTTACCGGTTCTTAACACCAGAGTGCTTTTATCATCCTCTTTACGGAGGCGCTGATGATTTGTTGGGATCGCGTAAACGAACTGCGGGAAGAGATTGGCGATGAGGACTTCGCTGAGGTGGCCGAGGTTTTTTTGGAGGAGGTTGAAGAAGTGATTAGCCGACTGAAAATTAGCCCAGTTCCTGAAAAACTGGAAGAAGATCTGCATTTTCTGAAAGGTAGCGCCCTGAACCTTGGTTTTGAGGCCCTTAGCCAAATGTGTCATCAGGGCGAACTGCGTGCAGCCAGCGGGGACTATGCCGGAATTGCCTTAGCTCCGGTATTTGAAACCTACCGGCAGTCGCGCGCCGAATTTGACGCTAGATAACAAACTCTGAAATCGTCTCGTCATTGGTAATGTCAGTATAGGCCAGACCTGCAGTATCCAACCGGCCGAACATTACATTGAAGTTCTCGGCCTTCAATGTCTCGATCCCGATCAGAACTGATCCAAAATTTCGCGCCGATTTCTTCAGGTATTCAAAGCGTGTGATATTGTCTTCGGGGCCTAAAAGCTCAAGAAAATCACGCAGCGCGCCTGGCCGTTGCGGCAGGCGCAGGATGAAGTACTTTTTCAGGCCAGCATAGCGCTGGGCACGTTCCTTGACCTCGGGCAGTCGTTCAAAGTCAAAGTTCCCGCCAGAGGTGACACAGACAACACATTTACCACGGATCAGCTCTTTCAAATCCACCAGAGCATCAACCGACAAGGCCCCGGCAGGCTCAAGCACCACGCCTTCAACATTCAGCATATCAAGAATGGTGGTGCATATCCGATCCTCGGGCGCGGTCAAAACATCCTCATACACCGTGTTCTTCAGGGCCGAAAATGTCAGGTCACCAATTCGCGCGACCGCGGCGCCATCAACAAAGGTATCAACCCGACTTAGGGATACCGGATGCCCAACCGCCAGGGCCGCTTTCAGGCTGGCACCCCCGGCAGGTTCGACATAGCGTAAAGCGGTTTTGGGCGCATATTCAGCAAGGCATTTCGTAATCCCGGCAGAAAGGCCGCCGCCGCCAACCGGAAGCACAACCACATCTGGTGAGCGCCCCAGCTGCTCCAGCATCTCAACGGCAACCGAGGCCTGTCCTTCAATCACATCCGCATCATCAAACGGTGAAAGGAAGTGCCCGCCCTTGTCGTTGCAATAAGCCTTGGCCGCCCCTAACGTGTCGTCGAAATAGTCGCCGACCAGACGAATTTCTATCGCATCCCCGCCAAAGATACGCGTCTTGCTAATTTTTTGCTGCGGCGTGGTTACAGGCATGAAAATAACGCCCTTCACACCAAAATGACGGCAGACAAACGCCACACCCTGTGCATGATTTCCAGCACTTGCACAGATAAACAAGGTTTGTTCGGGCGTATCAGCCAGCACCTTGCGCATTGCAGTAAATGCCCCGCGGATTTTGTAAGATCGCACCGGTGAAAGGTCTTCGCGCTTAAGCCAGATATCGGCCTCGAACCGGGCTGAAAGGTGGTCGTTACGCTGCAACGGAGTTACCGGGAACAACGTGCGCATCTCATGTTCAGCCTCGCGGGCTTTGTCGCAAAAATCTGTCATGTTAGCGCTTTGGCCTATCGTGTGATTTTACGCAAGCTTTCATAGCCCTTGCCCGCCCCCTCGAAACCCAATAAACCCGCGCCGAAACCTATGAGTGGAGTGCTCAAATGACCGCGCCCAAGAAAGTTGTCCTGGCCTATTCTGGCGGGCTTGATACCTCGATAATCCTGAAATGGCTGCAGATTGAATATGGCTGTGAGGTCGTAACCTTTACCGCCGATCTTGGGCAGGGAGAAGAGTTGGAGCCGGCACGCAAAAAGGCCGAGATGCTGGGGATCAAACCCGAGAACATTCACATCGAAGATTTGCGTGAGGAATTTGTCCGCGATTTCGTCTTCCCGATGTTCCGTGCGAACGCGGTTTATGAGGGATTATACCTTCTTGGAACATCAATCGCACGGCCGCTGATTTCCAAGCGACTCGTTGAAATTGCTGCACAATCCGGGGCGGATGCAATTTCACACGGGGCCACTGGCAAGGGCAATGATCAGGTGAGGTTTGAGCTTGCAGCTTACGCGCTTAATCCCGAAATTCAGGTCATCGCGCCGTGGCGTGAATGGGATTTGGGATCGCGCACAAGGCTGATAGAGTTTGCCGAGGCGCATCAGATTCCGATCGCAAAGGACAAGCGCGGCGAGGCGCCGTTTTCTGTCGATGCAAACCTCTTGCATACATCAAGCGAGGGTAAGGTTCTTGAGGATCCTGCAGTAGAAGCGCCCGACTATGTTTACCAGCGTTCGGTACACCCCGAAGATGCGCCGGATACGCCAGAATACGTTGAAGTCGGCTTTGAAAAAGGTGATGCCGTTTCCATAAACGGAGTGGATATGACTCCTGCTAACATATTGACAAAGCTCAATGAATTGGGTGGCAAGCACGGCATCGGTCGGCTTGATCTGGTCGAGGGGCGGTTTGTCGGAATGAAGTCGCGCGGCATCTATGAAACCCCCGGCGGAACGCTGCTCTTAGAGGCGCATCGCGGCATTGAAAGCATCACTATGGACCGCGCGGCGATGCATCTTAAAGACCAGTTGATGCCGCAATATGCCGAGCTGATTTATAACGGTTTCTGGTTCTCACCAGAACGCGAAATGCTGCAAGCGGCCATTGATAAAAGCCAGGAGCATGTCACCGGAACGGTAAAGCTGAAACTTTACAAGGGCTTGGCGCGTACAGTCGGGCGCTGGTCGGATCACTCGCTGTATAGCGAAGAGCATGTAACCTTCGAAGAGGATATGGGCGCTTATGATCAAAGCGACGCGGCGGGGTTCATCCAGTTGAACGCCCTGCGCCTGAAACTGATCGCTGCACGTAATCGACGGGTTAAAAAGGGCTGAATTTGTAAATTTCGCCGTCCAAAAACCTACAATTTACAAATTCTAAGGCGCTCATAGTGGGTTTTTGCAAGTTTTACCAACTCGTCAAACTGTCCGGGCAGGTCAGGTAAAGCCCCTTCGGCCCCGGCAAATCCGGTGGACCCGTGCACCGCTCCGTACCAATGAGCGGCCCAGACGCCGTCGTCCTTGTGACCCCCTGCGGGCCAGTTCAGCATCGCCGGATCCCAGTCCAGCCCTATGGCACCGCAGAGTTTTCGCAGCATCCGTTCGGGGTTTTCGCGGATGTCATGGCTATCGATCACAATCGGGTTGCCACCGCTTGCCTGAACCTCATCAAAAAGCGAGGCTTGTTGCCAAAACCCGATATCATCCAGTGTCGGGTTTTCACGTTTGGCTGCATAAGACGCGATGACCCGCGCCGGGTGACGGATCAGGAACACATTGATCACGTCCTTCATCCACTCACGTGGCATACCCGGGATCATGTGCTGAGACATGTGTTTTTGATAGAAATGGGTCTTTTCGCCTGGATTAGAGCCTGATATTTGTGCCTGAACCCTCAAAGGGTCCTGATTTTGCGCGGCAAGAATTTCACTGCGCATCGGGTGCTGAAGCCCCGTCATTTTCAGATATGCCGCATAGAATGGCTCATCGATCACAGCACAGTCTTTACGGGCACCGAAAGAATACATCATGGCGGTGGAAAGGTTGCGCGGGCCAGACCACATCGCAACCCGCATCAGGCTGTTTCCTGATGGATTAGAGACTTATACAGGTCGCGAATTCGTTTTGTAACCGGTCCGAAATCACCAGTTCCAATCTGGCGTCCGTCAATCTGACTTACCGGGGTTTGAGCACCAAATGTGCCAGTCAAAAAGGCTTCGTCCGCACCGTATGTGTCAACAAGGCTAAAGTTACGCTCATAAACCGGGATATCGTGCGCGCGGCAAAGGTCGATTACCTTTTGCCTTGTGATGCCGTTCATGCAGTAATCGCCGGTCGAGGTCCAAACCTGCCCCTTGCGAACAATGAAAAAGTTGCAGGCGTTGGTGGTGTTCACAAAGCCATGGATATCCAGCATCAGGGCCTCGTCCGCGCCTGCCTTTTCAGCGGCGATGCAGGCAAGGATACAGTTCAGTTTAGAGTGCGAGTTCAGTTTCGGGTCCTGCGTCATTGGCAGACCGCGGATATGTGGAACGGTGGCAAGACGGATTGGCCGGGGCAGCGCGGGCTTTGAATGCTCCATGATGATAACAATGGTCGGGCCGGACTGGCTGAGCGAAGGGTGCTGAAAGGGGCGTGTTTTAACGCCGCGTGTGATCATCAGGCGGGCATGGGCATCGGTATGCATCCCGTTGGCCGCGCGGGTTTCCTCGAGCGCTGCGATAACCCCGGCGCGATCAAGGCCAATATCAAGATCAAGCGCCTTTGCGGCCTCAAACAACCTGTCGATATGTTCCGCCAGAAACGCCCATTGTCCGTTATAAAGGCGCAGACCCTCCCAAATACCGTCGCCCAGCATAAATCCCGAATCATAGACCGAGATCTTCGCTTCTTCTTTCGGGACAACCTGCCTATTTAGCCAAATCAGCAGATTTTGATTGCGCGGGTCGTCTTCGGCCTGGTGGGTGGTTTGGTGGTCGCTCATTCAAAGAACTCCATCTGCAAAGGCATCGGTTTTGGCGCGGGTCGGAATGGCGTCAGAGGTGCCGTGGCGTGTGACCTTAAGCGCCGCTGCGGCCGCGCCCAGACGCATCGCGTCATGGTGTGACATTCCCTGATCCAATCCGGCGGCAGTGTATCCGATGAAGCAATCACCGGCACCGGTTGTATCGACCGGGGTAACGGGAAAGGCAGGCACGTGAACCTCGTGCCCGGTTTCCTGTACCCGCCAAGTTGATCCGCCGGCGCCATAGGTTATCAAGATGTTGGGCACGGGCAGGTCAGGCAATGGCAACTTGAAAGCTTCGGTCAGCTGATTTGCTTCAACCTCGTTCACGACAATCAGGTCAACATGTGGCATCAGCTCTCGCGTCGCTTCGGCACAAAAGGGTGCGGCGGAATATATCACAAAAAGACCGCGCGACTTGGCAATGCGTGCTGCTTCGGCCTGCAGGTTGGTTTCATTCTGTAATAGAAGAATATCCCCTTTCTGGGCACCCGTAAGGGTCTGTTTCACCTGAGTTAGAGACTGTTTCAGATTGGCCCCCGCAAAAATGACAATCGCGTTTTCGCCAGCATCATCAACGTTGATAATGGCATGACCGGTGGGAGTATCAATCACTTTAATCTTATCTGTTTCAACGCCAAAACCAGCCATGCGATCCAGCGCCCAGCGCGCGCCTGGCCCAACGGCGCCAATATGCACAACACGCGATCCGGCAAGCGCGGCGGCTACTGACTGATTCGCGCCTTTCCCGCCAAGCCCGGTGTGATGCGCCGTTGCGGCAAGCGTTTCGCCGGGCGCAGGCAGGTGTGGAACGCGGTATAAATGATCTGCATTAATCGAGCCAAGATTAAAAACGCTCATCTAACCGACCTTACACGCCGCGATCAGCGCCATGTTAAGGATGTCGTTGGCCGTCGAAGTAGTTGAGCAAAGCTGGATCGGCTTGTCGATACCCGAAAGAATCGGGCCAATAACGGTTGCGCCTGCAAGTTCCTGCATCATTTTCACGGAAATAGACGCCGAGTGGCGTGCGGGCATGACTAGGATGTTGGCAGGACCGGAAAGGCGGCAGAACGGATATGCCGCCATCGCATCCATATTCAGGGCCACATCTGCTGTCATCTCGCCGTCAAATTCAAAATCGACGCCGCGCGCTTCCAGAATGGCAGGGGCATCATGCATTTTTTCGGCACGCTCAGACACCGGATATCCAAATGTCGAAAAGCTGACGAAAGCCACGCGCGGTTCAATCCCCATGTCGCGGGCAACCCCGGCAGCGCGTTCGGCGATGTTGGCCAGGTCTTCAGTTTCGGGCCATTCATGCACCAGAGTGTCAGCAATCAAAACGATGCGACCCTTGTGCAGGATTGCGGTGACACCAACCGCGCCATCCTCGGCTTGGGCATCGAATACGCGGTTTATCAACTCCATCACATGCGACGACTTCCGGGTAGCGCCGGTAACCAACCCGTCGCCATGGTCATGTGCCAGCATCAGCGAGGCGAAAACATGCCGGTCACGCGCCGCTAAGCGGTGAATGTCGTGGCGATCAAAACCTTCGCGCTGCAAGCGTTCGTAAAGAAACGCCTTATATGTCTCAAGGTGCTCGGTATTTGCGGCGTTGATAATGGTGAGTTCGGACACAGCATCGCGCAGCCCAACGGCTGTGAGTTTTTCTTTTACGTCCTCCTGACGCCCGACCACTATGGCCTCGCCAAACCCGCCGCGCCCATAGGCAACAGCGGCGCGCAAAACATGGGGGTCATCGCCCTCGGCAAAGATCATACGTGCCTGCGCCTGGCGCGCGCGCGCATTGATTCCGCGAAGAATGCTGGCGGTGGGATCCATGCGCGCCTTGAGATTGGCGGTGTAGCTGTCAAAATCAATGATTGGTCGACGCGCAGCACCAGAATCTATTCCTGCTTTGGCAACTGCGGTCGGGATGGTGTAGATCAGGCGCGGATCAAACGGTGTAGGAATAATATAGTCGCGGCCAAAGGTCAGTTTCTTGCCGTAGGCCATCGCTACTTCGTCCGGAACATCCTGACGTGCCAGATCAGCCAAAGCATGAGCGCAAGCCAGCTTCATCTCATCGTTGATGGCGCGGGCGTGGATATCAAGTGCGCCGCGAAAGAGATAGGGAAACCCGAGTACGTTGTTGACTTGATTGGGATAATCTGAACGACCCGTGGCAACAATTGCGTCCTCGCGGACCTCATGCGCCTCCTCCGGCGTGATTTCGGGATCAGGGTTGGCCATCGCGAAAATCACCGGATTTGGTGCCATTGAAGCAACCATTTCTGGCGTAACCGCCCCCTTGGCGCTGACCCCAAGAAATACATCGGCGCCGTCCATAGCCTGTTCCAGGGTGCGAAGATCCGTATTGGCAGCATGGGCGGATTTCCATTGGTTCATGCCTTCAGTCCGGCCCTGAAAAATCACACCCTTGGTGTCGCAGACAATACAATTGTCGTGGCGTGCGCCCATGGTTTTGATCAGCTCGATACAGGCGATGCCAGCAGCCCCGGCGCCGTTCAGAACAATGCGGCAATCTTCGATTTTCTTGCCGGAGATATGCAAAGCATTGATCAAACCGGCGGCACAAATCACAGCCGTTCCGTGTTGGTCGTCGTGAAAGACCGGAATGTCCATCATCTCTTTCAGCCGCTGCTCGATGATAAAGCATTCCGGTGCTTTGATGTCCTCAAGATTGATGCCACCAAAGGTTGGACCCATGGCGCGGACCGCGGTAACAAATTCGTCCACGTCTTCGGTATCAAGCTCGATATCAATCGAGTTCACATCGGCGAACCGTTTAAACAAAACGGCCTTGCCCTCCATCACCGGCTTGGAGCCAAGTGCGCCGAGATTGCCAAGGCCAAGCACCGCAGTCCCATTGGAAATGACCGCGACAAGGTTACCCTTGTTGGTATAGTCATAAACGGTTTCAGGATTTTCGGCGATGGCCTCGCAGGGCACCGCAACACCGGGGGAATAAGCCAGCGACAGGTCGCGCTGGGTGGTCATTGGCACCGTTGGCGTGATCTCAAACTTGCCTGGAGTTGGTTCCAGATGAAAGGCCAGTGCCTCTTCAGGTGTAATACGTATCTTCGACATTGCTGCCTATTCTCCCATGATCTTGATGGCGTAGGACAGGGCTAACATCCGGACCGCCCCGGGGCAATCTTGTTGCGATGCCAGCGCCCGCTTGGTGACCAATTTTTTGCATGCATTTCCCGGCCCTAAGCTCTAGTCTGTCGGAAAAGTGGAATGGAGTTGCTTCATGAGTTCGAAAGTCCTTTTGACCGGCGGTGCGGGCTATATTGGGTCGCATACATATGTTGAGCTTGTAGCGGCAGGGTTTGAGGTTGTTATCCTTGATAATTTTTCAAACGCGCGTCGTGATGTGCTGGACAGGTTGGAGGTCATAACTGGCGCGAAGGTCACCTGTTGCGAAGGCGACGTGTTGGATGCAGATTTTCTGGATCAGGTGCTTGCGGAAAACGCCTTTGACGCCGTTATTCATTATGCCGGGAAAAAGGCCGTGGGTGAAAGCGTTGAAGACCCATTGGACTACTTTCAGACAAATTGTGTTGGGTTTTCAACCTTGTTGGCAGCGCTGGACAAGGCTGACTTGCGGCGTGTGGTGTTTTCATCGACTGCTACTGTCTACGGCACACCGGATATCCTGCCCTTACCCGAAAATCACGCCACTCGGCCTGAAAGCCCGTATGCTGAAAACAAGCTGGTTTGCGAGATCCTGCTCAGGCAACTGAAGGCATCAGATGACCGTTGGTCTTACGGCATTTTGAGATATTTTAACCCGGCTGGCGCGCATCCTTCGTCGCTGATTGGTGAGGATCCCAACGACATACCCAACAACCTGATGC
>JAAEUB010000519.1 GCA_024227755.1 Paracoccaceae bacterium
AAACCCCAAACGGGGCAATCACTTGCGAAAAACTGGTGCTGGCCTGTGGTCTGTGGACCCGCGATCTTGCTGCCAAGCTTGGCGTGCGGGTGCCGCTTTTCGCTTGCGAGCATATGTATGTGGTGACCGAGCCGATGGATTTCATCAACCCCGGCCTTCCCGTCCTCCGTGATCCCGAAGGCTACACTTATATGAAAGAGGATGCGGGCAAGCTGCTGGTCGGTTCGTTTGAACCACGCGGCAAGGCCCTGCCGGTGGAAAATCTACCCGGCGATCAGCGTTTCATTGAAATGCAGGAAGACTGGGATCATTTCGCCCTGCCCTATTCCAAAGCTATGGAGTTGGTGCCGGATCTGGCTGATGTCGGTATCAACAAGTTCATGAATGGCCCGGAAAGCTTTACGCCCGATGACCTGCCCTGTCTGGGCGAGGCCCCGGGCCTGCCCAATTGCTTCATCGCTGCCGGGCTTAATTCCGAAGGCTTTGAGATCAGCCCTGGCATAACCCGCGCGCTGGCGCGCTGGATCATTGAAGGTGAGCCTGACATGGATCTGGTCGATTATGACGTCGCCCGGTTCCACCCGTTTCAGGTTAACCAGAACTACCTTCGCGCCCGTGCCCCGGAATCCCTGGGCGGCATCTATGACATGCCCTGGCCGTTCAAGGATCACGAAACCGCCCGCCCGGCGCGCAAAAGCCATTTGCATGACCGGCTCGCGGCCCGGGGTGCGTGTTTTGGCGAAACCGCCGGCTGGGAGCGCCCGATGTGGTTTGCTCCCAAAGGGGTGGAGCCCAAAAACGAATATTCGTTTTTCCGGCCCAACTGGTATGAACACACCGCGCGTGAATGCCGCGCTGCGCGCGAAACCGTGGTGCTGATGGATATCAGCTCTTTTGGCAAAACCCTGGTTCAGGGGCGTGACGCCTGCGCTTGTCTCAACTGGATGTGCGTCAGTGAAATGGATGTGCCGGTGGGTAAGCTCGTCTATACCCATATGCTCAATTCAAAAGGCGGGATTGAGGTTGATGTCACCATAGACCGGCTGACAGAGGATCAGTTCATGATCTATTCCTCAGCCGGCGTGCATTATCGCGATATCCACTGGATGCAAAAACACATCCGGGAAGATCAGCATGTGACCGTGACGGAGCTTACCGCCGCCTATTCGGTTCTGAACCTGCAGGGGCCGAAATCCCGCGATTTGCTGCAGGCGCTCAGCGGAGCTGATCTCTCAAACGACGCCTTTCCTTTCCTGACCGCACAGGAGATCGAGATCGGCTATGCGCAGGTGCGGGCCAAACGCATGACATTTGTCGGAGAGCTGGGCTGGGAGTTACAGATCCCTTCGGAATTCGTACAGGACGTCTATGATCTTTTCATTCAAGCAGGCGAAGCTTTCGGGCTGGTCGAAGCCGGATACCACACGCTGGAGCATCTGCGCTGCGAACGGGCCTACCGCGAATACGGGCTTGATCTGGCACCTGACGACACCCCGTTTGAAGCCGGGCTTGGATTTATTGTCAAAATGGACAAATCAGGCGGATTCATGGGCCGCGAGGCCCTGCTGCCCCAGAAAGGCCAGACCCTCCAAAAGCGCATGGTCAATTTCAAGCTGAAAGATCCGAAGCCAGCGTTGTTTCATGACGAACTGATCCGGATGAACGGCGAAATTGTTGGCTATCTCAGTTCAGGAGCCCATGCTTTCAACCTCGGCAGCGCTGTGGGCATGGGGTATGTCAAACACCCTGACGGTGTAACGGCAGAGATGATCAACAGTGCTGAGTTTGAAATCGAAATCGCCTGCGAGCGCTTTGCAGCGGAAGCATCACTGAAACCGTTTTTTGATCCAACCAGCGCACGGGTGAAGATGTGAACCAACAGGAGCAACCGACATGACATCCTCAGGCAACTAGCAAGCCCCTGAAGGAATTCCTGACAAACCCAACATTGATGGCAACTGGATTGCCTCAAACAGCAAGGACAGCACTGAAAGCATCGAC
>JAAEUB010000520.1 GCA_024227755.1 Paracoccaceae bacterium
ACAGGTTTTGGAGCCCCAACCAAGCGGACAAGGAACAAATATCTCCAGATATCTTGCACCGCGAAAGCTCATTGCCCTGGCAACCTTGTGTTCCAGATCGTGAAGGTCGGAAACCGAGGCGGTGGCCACATAGGGGATCTGATGACCCATCGCGATCAATGGTACGTTCTTACCCACGGTAAAGGGATTGCCCGGCTCGGGACCGACCGGCATTGTTGTGGCGGTGCGTGCCGCACCCGGTGTTGCGCTTGAGCGCTGAACACCCGTATTCATGTAACCTTGGTTGTTGTAGCACAAATAAAGCACGTCATCATTGCGGTCGAACATCCCCGAAAGACATCCAAACCCGATATCCGTGGTACCACCATCGCCGCCCTGTGCAATGACCCTAACGTCCTCGCGCCCTTTGGCTTTCATTGCTGCTGCTATTCCCGAACCGACGGCAGCCGCATTGCCAAACAGCGAATGAATCCACGGAACCGACCATGCGGTTTCAGGATAGGGAGTGGTAAAGACCTCAAGGCATCCGGTGGCGTTTGCGGCGATCATCTGGTTGTTCGTTGCCCGCATGACCGCATCTATGGCAAAGCGCGCACCCAGTGCCTTGCCGCAACCCTGGCAGGCGCGGTGCCCGGAATCCAGCGAATTGGAAGGATCAATTGTCGCCTGAACACTGCGCTCTTCGTCATCCAGCAGCCGATTGCCAACGGTGAAGGTACCGGCCTGGTAAAACTTGACCTTTTGTTTTGTCTCAGGAACTTG
>JAAEUB010000521.1 GCA_024227755.1 Paracoccaceae bacterium
ACCAACACCGCCCACCACGCAGCCATTCGTTGAAAGCGGCTGCGCCGACGATCCATTGCTTTTCGCCGCCTGCGCTCCCGCGAGAGTAGAATACGGCTAAACGGGAATCACCCATCATGACAATGGAAAACGTGCGCCCAGCCGCGCCAGTCGCCCCGTGGCAGGGCGGCAAGTCGAAGCTCGCCCGAACTCTGATCGAGCGGATCGAGCGCATCCCCCATAAAACTTATGTTGAGCCGTTCGTTGGCATGGGCGGCGTATTCCTGCGCCGTGGCTTTCGCCCTCGGCTGGAAGTCGCCAATGATCTCAATGGCGAAATCGTCAACCTGTTTCGCATTCTACAGCGTCACCACCCGCAGCTGATGGACGTGATGCGCTTTCAGCTGGCTTCACGCCGCGAGTTTGACCGCCTACGCAAAACCGATCCCAAAACCCTGACCGATCTCGAACGCGCAGCGCGTTTTCTCTACCTGCAGCGCCTGGCCCTTGGTGGGTAGGTCAAGGGCGTGTTCGGTGTCTCTGCGGAACACGCGCCCCGGTTCAACCTGGCCCGGCTGGAACCCATTCTTGAGGCCGCGCATGAACGCCTTGATGGCGTGGTGTTTGATAGCCTCGACTGGGCTGACCTGATCCCCCGCTATGACAGCCCCACCACGCTCTTCTACCTCGACCCGCCATATATTGGCGGTGAGGCGGATTACGGCAAGGGCTTGTTTGAGCGCGGGGACTTCACCCGCATGGCCAAAACGCTGGCCGGGATCGATGGCGCGTTCATTCTCTCGATCAATGACACCCCGGAGATCCGTGAGATATTCGCAGGCTTCAACATGGACCAGGTGCGCCTGACCTATACCGTTGGTAAGTCCGCGCCCACGGGGAAGGCGCAGGAGCTGATCATCTCAAACAGGGAAGCGAAGGTGGGGCTGTTTTGAATTGATTGCTCCGGGAGAAAATACGGGACTCATGTTCCCGAATATTCCCTAATGTTCCCGATTTTTCCTATGCAACGGAATGATGAGGTAGCAAAAACTTCGCCGAACATCTTTGAAAAATGTTGATAAACAATGAGTTGCACATGTTTTGGCATGGAGCGGGTGAAGGGAATCGAACCCTCGTATTCAGCTTGGGAAGCTGCTGCTCTACCATTGAGCTACACCCGCGTTGTGCACGGGTTAGCCCTTGGTTGGCGCGCCGTCAAGTATCGGAAGGCCGCGCAGATTGCGGCCTTCCTGGTTGCATGATCTATTGCATCATCGGGGTGATGGCGTCGGTGGTAAAAAGATAGTCCTCGTCGCCCGAGTGGCAGGCGATACAACCCACATCAGCCCCCTTGGCGACCATACCTGCCAGCGCCATGCCTTTGGCGTTTTTGTCAAGCGAGCCATCGGGCAGGTATTTCACCCAAAACCAGTTCTGGTTGTCTTCGTCATATCCCGCTTCGCGGCGAAACATGACCGTGATTGCCCCGAGATGTTTGCCCGGATCGGCAAGCACCTCGTCAGCGCTCACGCCCTCGGGACCAAAGTTGCGTTTTACCACCAGATCACCTTTGTGACCGTTGATCGTTGCCGAGGCATAAAATGTTTCAAGCATCATCCCGTGCGGTGCAACTCCCTCGTAGGGAAAGGCGCGGATCATATCTTCGCCGACCAGTTTTAGTGCTCCCATCGCCTCCCAGATCAGGGCGGCATATTCCTGGTCATGTTCCGATCCGAACGGGGCCATTTGCGCCATTGCCGTCGTGGCGGCAAATCCGGTGCTCAGGGCGATGATGCCCGCAAATACTGTCTTCCTCATGCGTGTTCTCCCTTGGTTAACACATGGATCATAGGCACATAGATCAACATTCGGTGGTCACATCCTGTGCACGTTAAGGTGAGGGTCTTGTGTAAACTCGTGATTGGCCAATTAAGGCTGACAGGTGTCAGATGGGTGGGTGGAGGTCGAAATGCGTTTTGTTTTTCTTGCCCTGATCGGGCTTTTTCCCCTTGTGCCAAAGCTGGCATATGGCGGTGAAATCTGCGTCGTGAATAGTGCCGATGATACCTATCTTTTTGCATCCGAAGCCCATGAAGGCAGGCGTGAAACTGCGCAGCTTACCCCAGGTCAGACGCTTTGCGTATCGGGCGGGGAAAGCGGCGTTGTTTCGGTTTACGAACACGCGGACGCGCTGGAGGGATGCTCACGGCTGGTATCCGCTGGCCAAACCGAGGCACTTTTACGCTATGTCGATTTCGACCGCTGTTTCTGGAGCTCAAACTCTGGTTGAAAAAGGCGTATTAGCGGTTAAGGCCCCCGACGTTTACGCCGCGCTCCTTGCGCGTTGAAGCTGACCTTGGGCAGATCAACGACTGAACGCAGGATGGCAAAAGGCTCAACCGCGTTTGGCAGGGCCGAGGCGTTGACAAAGTGCTCTTGAAAGCGCGGCTCAACTGCGGTCTCGATCTTCTCAATGCTGCGCACATTGCCTTCGATAACACCGCGTGCCTCACGGTTTAGCAGCGCGATACGTGCCCCGGTTCCGGCCGCGTTACCGGCCGATGTGACACGCTCAAGCGGGCAATCAGGGATCATCCCCAGAACCATCGCGTGCTTTGGGCTGATATGGGCGCCGAAAGCACCTGCCAGCACCACACGGTCAACATGGTCGACACCGCGTTTGTCCATAAGCAGACGAGCGCCCGCATAAAGTGCTGCCTTGGCCATCTGAATCGCACGTATGTCGTTATTGGTAACGTTTATCTGCGCGCCGTTTTCGCCTTGCCACAGACGATATGAATAGGTGCGCCCGTCAAGAAAACACCGGCCGCTGCCGGTCTGCTCGGGGCTGCCGATCAGGCCCGAGGCATCGACCAGCCCGGCCAGACGCATTTCGGCAATCACCTCGATAATGCCTGAACCGCAGATACCGGTTACTCCGGTTGTGGCAATTGCCAGCTCAAATCCATCCTCGTCTGACCACAGATCCGCGCCGATGACCTGAAAGCGCGGTTCCCTGGTTTCCGGGTCAATCTCGACGCGCTCAATCGCACCGGGCGCGGCGCGCTGGCCCGCACTGATCTGTGCCCCTTCAAAGGCCGGGCCGGTGGGCGATGAACAGGCCATTACGCCGCTCTTATCGCCCAGCAGGATCTCGGCATTGGTGCCGACGTCAACAATCAACACCAAGTCATCGGACGCCTCGGGTGCTTCGGACAACGCCACCCCGGCCGCATCAGCCCCGACATGACCGGCAATGCAGGGCAGGATATAGGTTCGGGTGCCGGGGGCGAGGTTCAGACCAAGCGAGCTGGCGGGTAGCGACAAGGCGTCAGAAACCGCCAGCGCAAAAGGTGCCTGACCCAGCTCATAGGGGTCAAGCCCCAAAAACAGGTGATGCATGACCGGGTTCATGACAAAAACTGTATCAAGGATATCGGTGGTATCTATGCCAGCTTCCTGCGTGACCTGACCGAATAAGGCGTTCAATCCCTCACGCACTACCCGCGTCATTTCACCAGCGCCGCCTTCGTTCATCATTGCATAGCTGACCCGGCTCATCAGATCTTCACCAAAACGGATTTGCGGGTTCATGATCCCGTCCGAAGCGACAACTTCGCCCGAGGCAAGATCGCACAGATGCGCTGCGATGGTGGTCGAGCCAAGGTCTGTTGCCAGACCATAAACCGGCCCCTCGTGATAACCCGGCCACATTGCCGTAACACAAGCAATAGCGGCGTCATCCGCCTGATAAAGCGCCACTGTGAGCGCCCAGTCGCCCTTGCGCAGGGTTGTCTGTAAATCAGGTAACAGGTGAAAATCCACTTTGATTTCAGTTTCATCCGTGGCTGCGATCAAGGCTGTGACCAGTCGCTCGCGATCGCCCGATGGTTTGTGCAAGTCTGGTTCCTCAACCTCGACATAAATCAGACGAAGGGCAGGGCTTAACGTGATTTCACGTGCCTCAGCGCGTTTACGTACCACTTGCCGGTGCATTTGGCTTTCGGGCGGGACGTCAATGATGACATCACCCTGAATTTCCGCCTGACACCCCAAACGGCGCCCCTTTGGCAGCCCACGTTTTTGGTCATAGCGCGCCTCGACCGCATTCCAGTCCGACAGGGCATTCCGGGTTACCGTTACTCCGTGTTTTGGAAACTCTCCGAACGAAGGCGTGATCTGACATTTTGAACAAATGCCGCGCCCACCACAGACCGAATCAAGATCAACGCCAAGCTGTCGAGCCGCATCCAGTACTTTTGTCCCCGAGGGGAACCTGCCGCGTTTGCCGGTAGGTGTGAAGATAACCAGTGGATCTTGTGACATGCGCGCGCCTCTGAGTTTACCTATTTGTAACGTTGAGAGGGTGCGGGGCAAGTCGGAAAGGCCGATTACTCCAGCGCCCGGCTGATAGGTAGCCACAAAGCCTCAATATCGGCGTTCGGGTTGGCTGCCACGTGGCGCAACCATCTTTTGCCGCCAAGCCTTGTTACCGAGGCAGCCCCGGCGGGCAGATCCGCCAGCACCGTGTCAACGTCACCCGCATTTTTCGGTCGCCACAGGATAACGCCGCTTTCTTGTCTTCCGAAAAGCTCAACGCCCGGATGTGCCTCGAGCCGCCGCCAAAGGTCATCAGCCAGACCCATTGCCCGTTCGATCCTTTGCGCCAGACCATTTTGCCCCCAGGCCAGTAATGTTGCCAAAAGAGGCACCGCGATCGCGCCGTGAGAGCCAAGAACGCCGACATTTGCTGTGCTCAGGTATGCACCGCCGAAACTGATAACGCTCTCAGCCTTTTTGTTGTCCGAAAACAGGATCAGGCCAGAGGATTTGGGCTGAAAGAACCATTTATGGGCTGAAATCGATACCGAATCCGCGTTTTCGATGCCTGCCAGTAAAGGCGCATATTCAGGCGATAATTGTAGAGGCCCGGCCCAGGCGGCATCCACATGGGTCCAGGCCGCCCGCCCGCACAGGCCCAGGTCATCAATGGCCCCCGCCGAGGTGGTGCCTGCTGTCAAGACAAGGGCGGATTTTGACAAATCATCGCCCAGGGTACTTGGGTTAATACGCCCGTAATGGTTTGTATCCAAAGCCTTAAATTCAAGCCCGAGCATATGCGCCGCCTTGGCGACAGATAGGTGGGCGGCTTGTGATGTGATGACCTTCGTAACCCCTGCAACCTCGCGTGCAGCCCATAATGCGGTCAGGTTAGCGATTGTTGAGCCGGGGACCATGTGGCCGCCATCCATGCCGTAAAGTGGTGCCAGCCAGTCAATAACCCGCGCTTCTATTTCGGTCGCTGCCGGTGACAGGTCCGGGTGAAGCAGGTTTTGGTTCAACGCCGCGTTCCACAGGCTTGTGGCCCAGGTAATCCACGGCGTTGGTGGGTCCATATGGGCAAAGCTCTGCGCCTCGCCCAGAGGCTGAGCCCGGTCCAGTACAATTGGAGCCAAGGCCGACAGTACCGCATGTTCACCAATGCCATTTTGGGGCAGGGTACCCGGCAATACGGGTATTCGGGTGGTATCAACCGCTTTCAAAAGCGCCTCAAGTGCGTATTCAAGCCCGGCCCGGTCGGCCAAAAACGAAGGATCTTTTGTCATTGCGCCTGAATAGCAGGTTTTCCCGGCAGGGCGAGGGCTTAGCCGCGCCGCCGCCTGCGTCCAGCACGCCCCCCGGCCTCACCTGCAGGTTTATTGGCAGCAATCCACGCAGCCCCATGCGGATCGTTATCGGTCAACAGGTTGGCAGCCCGGATCGCCTGCATTTCACTACCTGCCAGCGGCTTGGTCGAGCCCATGCCGAACAACGCCACGAACGCCTCATCTTCCATGCTTTCCGGCAGGATGATCCCGGCAGCTTCAATCGCCTCTTTCTTCTCGGCGATCTTTTTCTGGCTGATCGGAAGCGCCACTGGGTTCATGATTGCACTGGTCATACCCGCCCCCATAGCCATTGGCAGGAACGCGTTATTGATACCGTGACGGTTAGGAAGGCCAAACGAGATGTTTGAGGCACCGCAGGTGGTGTTGACCCCAAGTTCATCACGCAAGCGGCGCACCAATGAAAAGACCTGCTGTCCGGCAGTGGCCATGGCACCGATTGGCATCACCAGTGGATCAACCACGATGTCATGCGCGGGAATACCAAAATCGGCGGCGCGTTCGACAATGCGTTTGGCGACGGCAAAGCGCACGTCGGGATCTTCGCTGATGCCTGTATCGTCGTTTGAGATCGCCACAACCGGTACATTATATTTTTTAACCAGCGGCAGGATCGCTTCAAGGCGTTCCTCTTCGCCGGTTACCGAATTTAGCAACGGGCGGCCATTGGCGGCCTCAAGACCTGCCTCAAGCGCGTCAGGGACTGAGCTGTCGATGCATAAAGGAACATCTACAAGCCCTTGAACAAGCTCAACAATGGATCGCATCAATGGTGGTTCGGTTTCGTTCGGATTGGGGTTGGAATTGTAAACCACCCCGGCATTGATATCGAGGATATTTGCCCCCGCCGCTACCTGCGCCAGGGCATCACGTTCAATGGTTGAGTAATTCCCGGCCTCAAGCTCGGCGGCCAGCAATTTGCGACCGGTGGGGTTGATGCGCTCGCCGATGACGCAAAAGGGTTCGTCAAACCCGATGATGACGGTCTTGGTGGCTGATTCTACGATAGTGCGGGTCATATGAGGTCCTTAACTGGCGTTGGCAGGGATGGTTGAAGCTCCACCATGCTCGATCGCCCAATTGGCGTTTGTCTTGATGCCTCCAAGCGGGAAGAAATGCACCCGTTCGATGTTGCTGTCGGGATGCGCGGCTTTGTGGGCGGCAAGTTCGGTGAGGATTGCGGTGGGCTCGTATGGCAGCAGAAGTTTGGTGACATCCAAGGCGCGCTTTTGCAGCACCTTCAGTGACGGTCCAACGCCACAGGCAATAGCAAAGCGGATCATGGTCTGCAATTTGGCCGGTCCGGCAATGCCGATATGAATGGGGATATCAACGCCGGCGTCTTTCAGGCTTTTTGCCCAGTTGATGATTGGTGCGGCTTCGAACGCAAATTGCGTGGCAACCGCCATTTTGGCATCAGTTTTCAACAAGAATTGTTGTTTCCAAAGAAGGGCTTCGGTGACGTTTTTCATGCCGCCGTCTGGGTCAATGTCGCGGTTGCCTTCGGGGTGGCCAGCGACATGAAGATCGGTAAAGCCTGCCTTGTCAAACAATCCTGTTTCCAAAAGCTGCATCGAGGAATGGAAATCACCGGCTATGGATGAAATGCCGCCTGCCAGCAACAAGGCTTGACGCACGTCTGCCTCGCCCTGATAGCGTGCAATCCAGTCGGCCAGCATCGCTTTGTCGCGAATAATACGTGCCGGAAAATGTGGCATCACTTTAAAGCCATCTTCGTTCAGCCGGGCGGCTGTGGCGACCATTTCTTCGATTGGCACACCCTCGAGATGGGCAACATAAACGCGGGTACCCTTGGGCAGGAGGGCGCGAAAATCGTCCACCTTCGCGGCGGTTCGCGGCATTACCTCGATCGAATAGCCTTTTAGAAAGGCTTCAACCTCGTGGTTAAACCGGGCAGGGCTTTCCTCCCGGTGTTTGAAGTTCAACAGTGACAACGCTACCTCCAGTATTCTTGACGGGATCAGTCCCATCCGTCGTTATCAATCAGCGTTTTCAGGCGCTCTTGGTCGTATTCCGCTTCAAGGCGTGCCGCTTCACGGGTCACAACCTCGTTTTGTTCACCCTCGGCCGCGAAGGGGCGCGCCTTGCGCCACTCGGCCAGATAGGCGTCGGCATCCTGCGCCCCTGCTTTCATCGCTGCCCGGTCAATTGCCTGCTCAAAACGCTGGGATAGTGGCGCTTTGGCACCGCGGCGTCCTTTGCCAACAATCACCTGAGCCGGAATATCCCGCCAGTAAACTATGGTCACATCAGGCACGGGTGATTCCCTTTCCTCAATTGCTTCTACGCGCGTGTTGACACAGCATTAGGCCAGATTTCGACATAGTGCGGTTTCCAAGCGACTTCCGGTCCAGAAATAGCGTTTAAACCTCCCCGGGAACATGGCCAGGACGATGAAATTTGTTCATCTAAGTAATGAACTCTGTCACAGGCTTGTCAGAACGCGTCATCACGACTACCTTACAGACAACTTGAAATGGAGGGCGCGATTATGGCGTCCAGGCGTCCCGATGGTGCGGGCGCGTTCCCTAAACCGGTTGAGCCACCCGCGCCTGACCTTAATAATCCAAGTCGCTTATATGCGGCGCTGGATCTCGGCACAAATTCCTGCCGAATGCTGATCGCCAGACCACAGGGCGGGCAATTTCGAGTGGTGGACAGCTTTTCCAAAACCGTTCGGTTAGGCCATGGGCTGGAAAGTTCGGGGCGTCTGAACCAAACGTCGATATCGCGGACGATTCAAGCACTAAAGATATGCAAACACAAGCTTATCCATCACCGGGTCAGTCATATGCGTCTGGTGGCGACCGAGGCTTGCAGGCGGGCCTCGAACGGGCGTGAATTCATGGGTAAGATCAAGCGCGAAACAGGTCTGAAACTTGAGATTATCAGGCCTGAAGAAGAGGCGCGTCTGGCGGTCATTTCCTGCGCTCCTCTGGTATCAAAAAAGACCGAGCAGCTGTTGGTGGTGGATATTGGCGGCGGTTCGACCGAGCTGGTGTGGATTGACCTGAAAGGTGTTGCACCAAAGGATCGCGGACGCGCCATCATGCGCCTGACAAAGGGTTTTCATGGCGATGGTGACAACGCTGCCATTAGGGGCGAGGCAAAGCTGGTGGACTGGATTTCGGTGCCGCTGGGTGTCGCAACCCTGCGCGATCAGTTCGATGATGTAGAGGATGATGTTGGTCGATTTGCCCTGATGTCTTGTTATTTCGAAGAGCAGCTTATGGCATTCTCTCCCTATGAGAATAAACATAAACGCGAAGGTTTCCAAATTGTTGGCACGTCAGGCACGGTTACAACCGTGGCTGCGACCCATCTTGGACTGCGCCGTTATGACCGCAACAAGGTGGATGGGTTGCGCATGTCCTCGGACCAGATTGACGCTGTGATTCGCGGCTATCTCTCTGCTGGACCTGCCGGGCGACGGGCGGATCCGCGTATCGGCCGCGACCGGCAGGCCTTGATCATGTCGGGATCGGCCATTTTGCAGGCGCTTTTAAGGGTCTGGCCAACCGATAAATTGTCTGTAGCAGATCGAGGTTTGCGCGAAGGGCTGCTATACGCGCAGATGTCGCGTGACGGGGTCCTTGAGGAGGGGCTGTTCCAATGACGAAAAAACCCGGCAAAACTACCGGAGCGACCAGCGGGCGCGGTCAGCGTGATCTGAAGGTCAAAGTCAAAACCTCTCGTGGGCGCAAGCTTAGCTCAACCCGTTGGCTGGAACGCCAGCTTAACGATCCTTACGTGAAGCGCGCGCGCGATGAAGGCATGCGCGGGCGTGCGGCCTATAAGATACTTGAACTTGATGACAGGTTTCGGTTTTTGGTGCCCGGCGCGCTTGTCGTCGATCTTGGATCGGCACCGGGCGGATGGGCGCAGGTGGCGGTCGAGCGGGTTAACGCCCTGGGTGAAAAATCCGGCAAAGCGGTGGGCAGGGTGCTTGGGGTCGATCTGCAAGAGGTTGAACCAGTGCCGGGCGCCGAGCTTCATGTGTTGGATTTTCTTGATGAAGGTGCCGATGACAAGGTCAAGGACTGGCTGGGCGGCAAAGCCGATGTGGTCATGTCCGATATGGCGGCGGCATCCTGCGGTCACAAGCAAACCGACCACTTGCGAATAATGGCTTTGTGCGATGCAGCGGCCTGGCTGGCCTTTGATGTGCTAAAAGAAGGTGGGACATTTGTGGCCAAAGTGCTTGCTGGCGGGGCCGAGGGTGAATTGCAGAAGCTGTTAAAGCAGAAGTTTACCAAGGTGATGAACGTCAAACCGGCAGCCTCGCGCGCGGATTCGAGTGAAAAGTTTGTGGTCGCAACCGGGTTTCGCGGGTAAAGCCACATCTCGATCGCCAAAACCGGTTGATGGCGTTAGCAAAGTTCATAGGCGGTGGTTTATAAACCTTTTTTTGGTGGATCACACACGCTCCTCGAACGCACCCTATAAACAATATTAACCCTTCGCTGGCGTGATGCGGGCAACTGTTTCAACGAAGGAAAACCGATGATCGAGGACTCAGACCGTCTTTCACTGCCCTATATACAGCCCAGTCAGGCGCAAAAACATGTGACCCATAACGAAGCTTTGCAACGTCTTGATATTTTGGTGCAGGCAAGTGTGCAAAGTCTTGAAATCACTACTCCTCCGGGCGCGCCAGCTGATGGCGATGCATATGTTGTCGGACCCGGTGCCACCGGTGCTTGGGCTGGTCAGGACGACAATCTGACTACCTGGAGCGATGGTGTCTGGGCGTTCTTCCCACCACAACCGGGATGGCATGTGATTGACCTTGCAACAGGGGGGTTGCGCAGCTGGGATGGAACCAACTGGATTGCCCCAAGTGCACAGACACAAAACCTTGACGGGATTGGGATCAATGCCAGTTCCGATCTGACAAACCGCCTCGCAGTTTCGTCGCCTGCGACTTTGCTAAGCCATGAAGGCGCCGGGCACCAGTTGAAAATCAACAAGGCGGCAGATACGGATACGGCCAGCATCTTGTTTCAGGACAACTGGTCTGGCCGCGCCGAGATGGGTCTGGCAGGCAACGATGACTTTTCAGTAAAAGTCAGCAGTGACGGGGCGGCCTGGTCTACTGCATTAGAGTTCAATTCGGCGAATGCAACCTTGCGGGCCAAAGGCCTGACCACAGGCACGCTGACGGTCGCGAATGACAGCATCGGCACGATTACGCCCCCCTGGGCTGGTGGATTTATTTTTGTTACCATCGTTGATCAGAGTTTTCCTCAGTCCCATCACTCAGCCATAGTTGTCTTCGATACCGGGCCATCCCCTTCAACGCGAATCATGTCAGTTGCCGCTCATATGGATTGTTTGGGCTCGACGATTCTGACCGGTACTACCGGAACAGACGGGAATTCATCTCTTTCAGCACAAGTTGGGCAAATCACCATTGAAAACCGCTTTGGCTCTGCGCGAACCTATTCCTACACCTTTATCGGAGGCTAATAATGACCCATATCGTAACCTCGCATGAATCCAAGCCCGGTCATTTTTATGTAAACGGCGAATTGGTGGCCGGAGCCACGGATGAAGCAGATGCTATTCGGATTTATGAAGAAGCCCGCAACGCCACTGGCCCCTAAGGGCAGATCATGTCAAAGATTTCTTTGATCGTAAGGGGGCAGTTCAGACTAGTGTTATTGTCTGAACTGCCCCCAGCCCGTCCGTATCAGCAAAGAATTTTCAGCCTTTTCGGGTCGTAGGCCGGGTCTGTGATTTTCGAGGCTTTTGACCTTTGTCCAAAGGCCTCCACCTCAAACTCGGTCAGTTCAGCAAGGTCGGCAGGCAGGTAGCTCAGAACCAGACTTTTGCCAGTGCTATAGCCGAAATTGCCGCTGGTGGTCTGGGCGACGGCCATGCCATCTGCAAAGACAGCTTCACCACCGAAAACCGGTAGTGGATCGTCAAGCGCCAGACAGGTAAGTTTTCGCACAACACCTTTATCGCGGATACTTGCCAGCGCCTGCGCGCCTATGAAATCACCACTATTCCAGTCAATTACGAATTGCAGACCGGCCTCATAGGGGTTGTAATCCGGCGTAATATCAGACCCCCAGGCAAGATAGCGTTTCTCCAGCCGCAGGCTGTCAATCGCGCGGTATCCCATATTAGTGATGGCAAATTCACTGCCCGCATTCTGCAGCAGTTCATAGACATATTGAAGGTATTCAGCAGGGACATAAAGCTCCCACCCCAACTCGCCAATATAGGTTACGCGAAACGCGGTGGCGGGGGAGTAACCGACGCGCAGATCGCGCGCCGACATAAACGGAAAACCTTCATGGCTTATGTCGGCATCACACACCTTTTCCAGTACCTTACGCGCCAGTGGTCCGGCCAGATTGATCACACCGTAGGTGGAGGTAATATCGCGCAACTCTACGTCATACCCGCCCATATGGCGCGTAATCCAGTCGCGGTCGCGCACCCCAAGTGCTGATCCGGTGATCAGCCAGAACCGGTCACTGGTGCGGCGGATGATGGTGACGTCTGCTTCGATACCGCCGCGTATGTTGCAAAGCTGAGTATAGGTGCCACCGCCCGGTTCCTTGTCTACATTGGCCACGGCCAGGTATTGCAGGAACGCGCAGGCGTCGCGCCCGGAAATTTCAAACTTGGTGAACGAGGACATATCGACCAGCACGACGCCTTCGCGCGCCGCCCGGTGTTCGCGCCCAACGGTCAAATCCTGACCCGGGCGGTCCCAGCCGAAAACGTCCTTTTGTGTGATGCTTCCATGGGCGAACCAATTGGCCCGCTCCCAGCCAAACTTTGCCCCGAACACCGCGCCCTGAGATTTCAGCGTCTGATAAAGCGGACTGCGACGCACGCCGCGTGCGCTTTGCATCTCTTCGCCCGGCCAGTGGATGGCGTAGTATTTTGAATAGCTTTCAACTGCCCGCTCATGCAGAAAATCAGCTCCGGCATGAAGCGTCCCAAAACGGCGAATATCAAAGGCCCACAGGTCCAGCCCCGGATCACCGTGCATGATCCAGTTGGCTGCCGCCTTGCCTGCACCGCCCGAGGCTGCGATGCCCGAGGTAAAGGCGCAGGCGGCAAAGAAGTTTTCCAGCCCCGGCACCGGACCCATGATCGGCTCGCCATCGGGGGATATGGGAATTGGGCCATTGATAATGGTGCGAATGCCAAGCTTGCCAAGGATTGGCAGGCGCCGCATCGCTGGTTCCAGAAACTCCTCAAGCCGATCCATGTCGCCATCAAAAAGATGACGCTCGGCCGACCATGGAAAACCCTTTTTCGGGTTCACCTTTCGGGTGGCATTTTCCCAGCCACCAATTGCCAGCGCGCCGGGTTCAGGTTTGGCATAATAGCCACCCTCCGGGTCACGAAATGCGGGCAGGTTTGTTGGGATATCGTCGGTTTTCTCGGTTACCAGATACTGGTGTTCGACTATGCCTGCCGGAATTTCCGCCCCGGCCATCCAGCCGACCTGGCGCGCCCACAAGCCACCGGCATTGACCACCCAGCCAGCTTCGATATTGCCATGATCGGTGACCACATGGCTGAGGCGGTTGCCGTCACGCACCAAATCCCTGACCATCACGCCTTCGATAATCCGCCCACCATATTTGCGAATACCTTTTGCATAGGCTTGGGTCAGAGAATTGGGGTCAATATGGCCGTCATCCGGTATAAAAGCCGCCCCGATCAGATCATCCGCCTCCATCAGCGGGTAAATCTCTTTTGCCTCGGAGGGCGTGATCAGGTTCATCTCGAACCCGACAGCCTGCGCCGCTGAATGCGATTTTTGCAGCTCTTTCCAGCGGTCCGGGCTGCTGGCAATGCGCAGGGAGCCGACCTTGCACCAGCTTGGATCCTGCCCGGTTTCGCGATGAAGTGTATCAAACAGTTTCACACTGTCATTCATCAAGCTCATCAGGTTTTGCTGCGATCTAAACTGCCCGACCAGTCCGGCAGCGTGCCATGTGGCACCCTCGGTCAGCTTGGATTTTTCCAGCAGGACCACTTCTTTCACACCAGCACGCG
>JAAEUB010000522.1 GCA_024227755.1 Paracoccaceae bacterium
ATAGGTCGCTGGTCGTATCGAGCCCTCAGGGGTGAGTTGTGCCGCCGCTGTCAAGAGCGCTGCAATCTCTTCCGGGGTGAAAATATGAGGCGTACGTCGCTTGAATCCCACCTGGCCAAACGCATCAGAAGGTGGAATTTGATGGCGGTCATCTTCGGCCTGCATGGCACGGGCGAAGCGGCGAACCGTCAGCAAGCGGTTACGCCGTTGCGCTGGCGAGGGCGCTTGTCCTGCCCACTCGAGAACGCGCTGGGTAAAGACGGTCTCATCGCCTTGGGCCTCGGCGAAAGCGGCGAAGTTGCGCAACAACCCATTTTGGACGCGGTACTTGAAGCCTAGGGCGCGGTGTAGATCCACGTACCGGCTTACATCTTCCATCAACATGGTGCACCTCCTGGCCAGGGCTGAGCAATGGGCCGCAGCATGGCCATATCGACCTTGGCGTAATGGGCGGTTGTATCCAATGACCGATGCCGCAACACTGTCGAGACGGCATCGAGGGTGGCGCCGGCGCGCAGCATCGACGTAGCGGCGGAGTGTCGTAGCAGATTCGCGCCCCGTGAGGGTGGATTCGCAATCCCGGCGCGAGCGAGCGCGCTGCGGACAATATTCGAGACAACCACCGAGGAAGGGAAAGCCCGGTAAGGGGCTGGCCGACACAAAAATACCCGGTCAATAGCCACCAACGGTCGTGCCTGCTCCAGGTAGGTCAGTAGTGCATCACCGGCATCCTGAGGTAACGGCAACCTGACCTCTCGACGTCCCTTGCCTAAAACCCGAAGGGTTCCTTCGTTCCAATCGATGTCTTCAAGGCGCAGGTTGACGATGTCGCCTGCACGCAGACCGAGGCGCGCAAGCAACAGTAAAACGGCGCGGTTTCTCAGTCCACAGCGTGGGTCATCATCACAAGAGGCGATCACTCGCTCGATATCATCGGCGGCAAGATAGCGCGGTAACGTCGAGAGCTTCCATTGTGGGAATGTTGGCACAGCCGCCTCCAAGCCGGAGCGGCACCGACCCTGCGCGGTCAGAAAGCGAAGGTAAGCACGTAGCGCTGCGACAAAATCTTTGGCGGTAACGGGACTATAGCGGGAGGCTTTGATCTCAAGCGCCTGGCGAATCCTCGCGGCATTGTAGAGCGCCGGATCGTCACCCAGTATGGGCAACATGGAAACGATTACTCGCTACAGCGTCAGAATTCGGTTGGATTATATAATATGTTGAATAATCAATAACTTACACATCATTTCAGTAATAATTGTATCGCTATCTTAGCTGTGGCTAAAGTGGCCGTATGAGCTAACCACTTGATTTTATTGGTATACGGTCTAGAGGGGCCGACGCAAACTAGATACATTTATGTGCGTAATTTGACCTAAAGCACATAATTGTATCAATGGTGCTGGCAAGTCAGTGCTGCTGCCAGAAGCCGTGCCGCACGTTACCTTCACTAGCTCCTTTTCTCTTCAATCCAACCGAATTCTGACGCTGTAGATTACTCGCTTATAACGTTCTACGGTTCGGGTGGTTATACCACGGTAACGAAGCATCCAATTACCGAAATCTACCACTGAGGCAGGAGGGGCATCTTCAGGTTTTTCCTGTGGAATGTCGATCAAGCCTTTTTGGTTGAGGTAATGGACAAACCGCCGCACCCTTGCCACATACTGCCGTGATAGCCTTTTGTGTCGACGACCGCCTGGACACTTGCACCGATGGTCACCAAAGGCGGCAACTACCGCCGCATCGATGTCGCATACGGCGATGCACTGGTACTGCATCCATGTCCCGAAATGGGCAACGGATTGCAAGTAATTGCTGATCGTCAAGGTCTTGTACCCTGTCGAAGTCAACTCGGCAGCGAAGTTATCAAGGTATGACTCCAAACATCCTGGGGTCAGAAAGTGTAAATGGGTATCAACGCTTTGCGATGGGTTCATTATTGCTTTCCTCCAACCACCGCCGACATGGCGGTTCCTGGAAGAAGGTATAGTTATGCGGAGTCCTTTTCGTCCACCCAGTGCGTAACCTCTCGATGCTTAATATTTATTTCTTTGTCCCCCCCTCCAACTGCGCATAACGGGAAACTGCACATAACGACGGAAATCCGCCGGTTCACAGGCCAGAAAGACTCGGCTTTGCGGTGTCAGTTGCAGCATGCTCAGACCTCCATGAAGCGATCGAGCAGCGCCAACATGTGCTCACCACCACTTGGCCTGATACGCAGGCGCAGCCCGTCCGGGCGCTCCAGCTCCATCCACGCTGTACCCGCTTCCGGCTCAAGTACTTGATCTACGCGTGCTTGGTCTATCTCCACAAAGGCTGTCTTCGCCCCAGAGCCCCGCCGGCGCTTACCCGATTCGACGATCCCCCGGCGCTTGTTAAAGTCAG
>JAAEUB010000523.1 GCA_024227755.1 Paracoccaceae bacterium
AAGCACGCCGTGGGTTTGGTATTCCAGTATTCCAGTATTCCAGTATTCCAGTATTCCAGTATTCCAGTATTCCAGTATTCCGTGAACAATTTCGAACTTCCCGCTGATGCAAGAACTATTTCCGACATCGCGCCACATTTTCAGAACCGGCTTCTCACGCCAGACTCAGCTGCGAATCTTGTTCTTTTTCAAATAGCAACGTTGCACCGAGGCTGGCATTCCCATAGCTTTGCCTGAAAGAAAAACAGGGAGAGAAACAATGAGCCACGGTTTTGACACACTACAAATACATGCAGGCGCAAGGCCGGATCCGGCCACCGGTGCGCGCCAGACGCCAATTTACCAAACCACTGCATATGTATTTCGCGACGCCGACCATGCAGCGGCGCTGTTTAACCTGCAGGAGGTTGGATATATTTATTCACGCCTGACCAACCCGACCGTCGCGGTTTTACAGGAACGGATTGCAACGCTTGAAGGCGGGCAAGGTGCGGTTTGCTGTTCCTCAGGCCACGCCGCCCAGATCATGGCGCTGTTTCCGCTGATGGGACCGGGGTTGAATGTTGTCGCCTCGACCCGGCTTTACGGCGGCACGGTTACTCAGTTTGCCCATACAATCAAACGTTTCGGCTGGGAGGCGAAGTTTGTCGATTTTGACGATGAAGCCGCCGTTGCCGCAGCGATCGACGATAATACCCGCGCGGTTTTCTGCGAGAGCATTGCCAATCCGGGAGGCTATATCACCGATCTGGATGCAATTTCCGCAATCTCCGACAAGGCAGGCATTCCGCTGATCGTTGATAACACTTCAGCGACGCCGTATCTGTGCAACCCGATCAAACATGGTGCAACCCTGGTGGTGCATTCGACCACCAAATACCTGACCGGCAACGGCACGGTGATGGGTGGGGCAATCGTTGATTCAGGCAATTTCGACTGGTCAGCGTCTGACAAGTTCCCATCCCTGTCAGCACCAGAGCCTGCCTATCACGGCCTTAAATTTCATGAAACCTTCGGCCCCCTGGCTTTCACTTTCCATTCAATAGCCATCGGGCTTCGCGATCTGGGGATGACCCTGAATCCGCAAGCAGCACATTACACATTAATGGGCATCGAGACGCTGAGCCTGCGCATGGACAGGCATGTTGCGAACGCCCAGAAGGTCGCGGCATGGCTTGAGGCCGATGACAGGATCGAGGCTGTAACTTATGCCGGACTGCCCTCATCGCCCTATCATGATCGCGTGGCGCAGATCTGCCCCAAAGGTGCGGGCGCGCTTTTCACGGTGTCCGTAAAAGGTGGCTATGAGGCTTGCGTGAAGCTGGTCGAGGGGCTGGAGATATTCAGTCATGTCGCCAATCTGGGGGACACAAGGTCCTTGATTATCCATTCTGCGTCCACAACCCACCGGCAACTGACAGCTGAACAACAAGAAGCAGCCGGGGCCGGCCCTTCGGTGGTGCGCATTTCTATTGGCACCGAAGATGCGGACGATCTGATCGCTGACCTGGACCAGGCCTTGGCGCAGGCAGCGGGGTAACAGGTTTCCTCGGCTGACGCCGTCGATCACGGGGGGCAGCCCCCGTTGTCATTGTCCCTCGGACCAACGGCGCGCCAATGACAACCCCCCGGGATATTTTGGCCAGAAGAAGGGGACAGGTGGGTTTGGGCTTGACCTCATTTGCAGTTCTCCCGAAAACCCTAACATGAGTACTGGCAGATTAACGATTGATCTGGACGCGATTACCGCCAACTGGCGCGCGCTGGACAAAATGAGTGGCAGCGGAGTGCAGACGGCTGCCGTGGTCAAGGCCGATGCCTATGGGCTGGGGCTGGGCAAGGTTGCACGTGGGCTGGCCGCCGCCGGGGCGCGGCGGTTTTTCGTTGCCGTGGCCGAGGAAGGTGCGGCTTTGCGCGAAGCCCTGGGCCCGGGGCCGGAAATCTCGGTTTTTTGCGGGCATATGGCCGGGGATACGGATATGATCCATGATCTGGATCTGGTGCCGATGCTGAACTCGCTCGAGCAGCTGACGCGGCATTTTCAAGCCCTGCCAAATCACCCGTTTGGCATTCAGCTTGATACAGGTATGAACCGGTTGGGCATGGAGCCTGGCGAATGGGCGGCGGCGGCGGCAATTGTGCTGGCGCAAGGCCCGCGCCTGATCATGAGCCATCTGGCTTGCGCTGACGAGCAGGGCCATGAGATGAACCCGGCCCAACTGGCCGCGTTTGTCGCCATGACCGAGGGCTGCGAAGTGCCGCGTTCGCTGGCTGCCACCGGTGGCATTTTACTGGGGCCTGAATTTCACTTTGACCTGACGCGCCCGGGGATCGGGCTTTATGGCGGCCTGCCATTTGAAGAGGCCAGCCCGGTTGCAAATCTGGAACTTCCCGTGATCCAGACCCGCGAGATTGCAGCGGGCGAAACCGTGGGCTACGGGCAGGGTTTTGTCGCTGACCACAAGATGCGGGTGGCTACGGTTTCTGGTGGCTATGCTGACGGGCTTTTACGCGCCCTTTCAAACCACGCCATGTTATTTCACCAAGATGCCCCCTGCCCTTTGCTTGGCCGGGTCTCGATGGACCTGATCGGGGTCGATATCAGCCATCTTGGCGACACACCCAAGAC
>JAAEUB010000524.1 GCA_024227755.1 Paracoccaceae bacterium
AGGCTCTGGATACCATTGCGGAGCGTTTGAAAAAAATACGCGGGGATGGCTTGCGGGATGAATCCGGCTACCCACGTCTGGCGGCAAGCTTTGGTGGCGGCGGCACACCAACATCGTATATGGGCACTTTTCCGGCTTTTCTTGGAGCATGGGGACCCACCGACATGGGCTTCGGCAGTGGCCAGGGAGTAAAGTGTTACCATTCAGAACACCTGTACGGCGAACTTTGGCACCGCGCCTTTACGGTTTGCCCGGACACGCCTCTGAGTGAATACATTATTTCGTTCGGGGCCAATGTCGAAGCCTCCGGCGGCGTATGTGGTGTCAAACGCCATGCTGATGCCCGCATTCGTGGAGCCAGGCGTATTCAGGTCGAGCCTCATCTATCGATTACCGGCGCCTGTTCCGAAGAATGGGTGCCGATCAAGCCAAAAACCGATGCCGCTTTCCTGTTCGCCATGATCCATGTACTGCTGCACGAGCACCCGCGCGAAAAGCTCGATCTGGAGTTCATCAAGCATCGCACCACGTCATCCTACCTGATCGGTAATTTCGGCTTTTTCATGCGCGACCCGGAAAGTCGCAAACCACTGGTCTGGGACGGTAATACGGACAGGGCGGTTCCCTTTGATACCCCCGG
>JAAEUB010000525.1 GCA_024227755.1 Paracoccaceae bacterium
GACCGGATCAAGCCACCGACGCAAAAATAGCTCTGCTGCAAAAACCTCTGTCAAATTGTGCAAATTTGCGTGTCACGCTACACCTACACTACGAAATCCCTATCAAGATTAAGTAACCTGAAATATCGACCACGCAGCCTCTACTTGCGCTGCATCGCAGCATTGCTGTACCAGTGCCCCAGAATTATCCTGCGGGGAGCGGTGCGATGACTGAGTTCAAGAAAATCCTGATCGCCAACAGGGGTGAGATTGCCATTCGGGTTATGCGCGCCGCCAACGAACTGGGCAAGCGCACGGTGGCTGTTTATGCCGAGGAAGACAAACTGAGCCTGCACCGTTTCAAATCGGACGAGGCTTATCGCATCGGCGCAGACATGGGACCAGTCGCGGCTTATCTGAGCATTGATGAAGTGATCCGGGTGGCTAAATCCTGTGGCGCCGACGCTATTCACCCCGGATATGGTCTGCTCAGCGAAAACCCCGATTTCGTCGATGCCTGCTCAGAGAACGGAATCACCTTCATTGGCCCCAAAGCAGATACGATGCGCGCCCTTGGTGACAAGGCATCTGCGCGTCAGGTCGCCATTCAGGCCGGTGTTCCGGTCGTGCCTGCGACGGATGTTTTGGGCGATGACATGGCGAAAAACCACGCTGACGCCGAAGCGATTGGATATCCTTTAATGCTGAAAGCCAGTTGGGGTGGCGGCGGGCGTGGCATGCGCGCCATTCACGGGCCAGAAGAACTGGAAGAAAAAATCAAGGAGGGCCGGCGCGAAGCCGAAGCCGCTTTTGGCAATGGCGAAGGTTATCTTGAAAAGATGATCACCCGCGCACGCCATGTAGAGGTGCAAATCCTTGGCGATGAGGCGGGTGAGATTTACCACCTTTGGGAGCGTGACTGCTCGGTACAGCGGCGCAATCAGAAAGTGGTCGAGCGTGCGCCGGCACCTTATCTGAGCGACGCCCAACGCGCCGAGATCTGCGAGCTTGGCCGCAAAATCTGCGCCCATGTGAATTATTCCTGTGCTGGCACAGTCGAATTTCTGATGGACATGGATAGCGCCAAATTCTTCTTTATTGAGGTTAACCCGCGTGTTCAGGTCGAACATACAGTGACCGAGGAAGTCACCGGCATCGACATCGTTCAGGCCCAGATACTGATTGCCGAAGGGAAATCTCTGGCCAAGGCCACTGGGACCGCCAGCCAGAAGGACGTGATACTGAACGGCCACGCCCTGCAATGTCGCATCACTACCGAAGACCCGCAGAACAATTTCATCCCTGACTATGGCCGCATAACCGCCTATCGCGGAGCCACAGGTATGGGCATTCGTCTGGACGGCGGCACCGCATATTCCGGCGCGGTGATCACGCGCTACTACGACAGTTTGCTTGAGAAGGTCACCGCATGGGCGCAAACACCGGAGGCAGCGATTGCCCGCATGGATCGTGCCTTGCGTGAGTTTCGCATCCGCGGTGTCAGCACTAATATCGCCTTCGTCGAGAACCTGCTCAGGCATCCAACTTTTCTGTCAAACCAGTATTCCACCCGTTTTATTGACCAGACGCCAAGCCTGTTCAAATTCGGCAAGCGACGTGACCGGGCAACAAAAATCCTGACTTACATTGCTGATGTCTCCGTCAATGGTCACCCGGAAACCAAAGATCGGGCGCGTCCGGCTGCCGAGGCCAAAGCACCTGTGGCGCCGATTGTTCACAAAGACCAGGTCCCTTACGGAACCCGCAATCTTTTGGATGAAAAGGGCGCGCAGGGTGTAGCAGACTGGATGGCGACCCAGGAACGCCTGCTGATCACTGACACCACAATGCGCGACGGGCACCAAAGCCTTTTGGCAACCCGTATGCGATCAATTGATATGATCAAGGCTGCGCCTGCTTATGCTGCCAATCTGCCAAGGCTGTTCAGCGTTGAATGCTGGGGTGGGGCGACTTTTGATGTAGCCTATCGTTTCTTGCAGGAATGCCCCTGGCAACGCCTTCGCGATATCCGTGCGGCGATGCCAAATGTGATGACGCAGATGCTGCTTCGCGCCTCAAACGGGGTGGGTTATACAAATTACCCCGACAATGTGGTTCAGGAGTTTGTGCGCCAGTCGGCTGAGACCGGCGTCGATGTTTTCCGGGTGTTTGACAGCCTTAACTGGGTTGAAAACATGCGCGTCGCGATGGACGCGGTGGTTGAAACCGGCAAGGTTTGCGAAGCGGCAATCTGCTATACTGGTGATATTAACGATCCCGACCGCGCCAAATATGACCTGAAATACTACGTTGAAATGGGGCACGAGTTGAAAGCTGCCGGGGCACATATTCTGGGTCTCAAGGACATGGCCGGGCTGTTGAAACCTGCCGCCGCAAGCATACTGGTGCGTGCCCTGAAGGACGAGGTCGGCCTGCCAGTCCATTTTCACACCCACGACACTTCGGGCATAGCCGGGGCAACCATTCTTGCCGCCGCCGAGGCCGGGGTGGACGCTGTAGACGCGGCGATGGATTCCTTTTCCGGCTCGACCAGCCAGCCCTGCCTTGGCTCAATTGTCGAGGCCCTGCGCCATACAGGGCGCGAAAGCGGGCTGGATATCCGCGAAATCCGGCGCCTGTCGGATTACTGGGAGGCAGTGCGTAGCCAATACACCGCCTTTGAAAGCGGTCTGGCCGCACCAGCAAGCGAGGTTTACCTGCACGAAATGCCCGGTGGTCAGTTCACAAATCTGAAAGCGCAGGCGCGCAGCATGGGTCTTGAAGAACGCTGGCATGAAGTGGCGCAGACCTATTCGGACGTGAACCAGATGTTTGGCGATATTGTCAAGGTCACTCCCAGCTCCAAAGTTGTGGGCGATATGGCGTTAATGATGGTTTCTCAAGGGCTTACCCGCGATGAAGTTGAGGACCCGAACCGCGACGTTGCCTTTCCGGATTCTGTAATAGACATGATGCGCGGAAACCTTGGCCAGCCTCCGGGTGGTTTCCCCAAGGATTTTGTCGCCAAGGTCCTGAAGGGTAAAGCACCGGATACCAGCCGCCCAGGCGCCCATCTTGAACCAGTTGACTTTGAGGCCACGCGGGCATCGGTTTCAAAGGAGCTTGAGGGCTTTAAGGTGGATGATGAGGACCTTAATGGCTACCTCATGTATCCAAAAGTGTTTCTGGATTACATGGGCCGCCACCGGATATATGGCCCTGTGCGTACCCTGCCAACGCGCGCCTTCTTTTATGGTATGGAACCGGGCGAGGAAATTTCGGTTGAAATTGACCCAGGTAAAACTCTGGAAATCCGTTTGCAGGCTGTGGGGGAAACCCATGAGGACGGCGAGGTGCGGGTATTTTTCGAACTCAACGGCCAGCCGCGGGTTATCCGCGTGCCTGATCGCGCGGTGTCCGCCTCCACAATTGCCCACCCGAAAGCTGAGGCAGGCAATTCCGCGCATATCGGCGCGCCAATGCCCGGTGTAGTGGCCTCGGTCGCGGTTCAGGCCGGGGCGAAATTAACCGAGGGTGATCTTTTGCTGACCATTGAAGCTATGAAAATGGAAACAGGCATCCACGCTGAGCGCGATGCGGTCGTAAAAGCGGTCCATGTGACGCCCGGCACCCAGATTGACGCAAAAGACCTGCTGATCGAGCTGGAGGAATAGCGATTATAATTGGGAACGTGGACAGCCGGGGCTAGCCCCTGCCCTGCCACTTGCGCCATCCGGCCAGTGCAAGCCCGACTACTAGCACTATCATGGCAACACTGACGGCGGTGGATTTCAGTACGGTCCAGCGGCTGGCAACCGCAACCATCGCCTCGCTCAAACTCTCAGGACCGGCGCGCAGCATTACCGCCACGGCGGCGTTTTCAAGGTAATCAAACCCTGCCGCCAGCATGGCCAGAAGCGAAAAGCCAATGGCCCAGAAGCGGGGGTAAAGCCGCCAGAATGACAAGATAAGTACCAAAGCCAAAAGCGCAGGATAGGCTGTATCCAGGCGGTGCTGCACCTGAAGGTAAAAGTCACGTCCCTCGTATCCCAATGCATCAAGTATTGTATGCGCCTGTTCAAAAGTATACCCACCGGGACTCAGGTCAAACATTGCCACGCCGCCCGACAAATTGCTTAGTTGTGGCAGGGACCAAAACAGCATAACGCCGTAAACCGCCAGCATTGCGGTCAGAATTACCCAGAAAAAAATACGCATATTGCCCCTTGGCCGAACAGTTTCATGGCCAATCTTTGAAAGGTTGCAACTTGACACTGTCTGATTCTCTAAACTTTAAATTTGACACTGTCAAGTTAGGTGTTACCCTCAACTTATGAAATCCAGCAAACACCATCACGGCGATCTGCGCGCGGCCCTCATCCGGGCTGGCACCGAATTGATCCACGAGGCCGGGGTTGAAGCTTTGACGATTCGCAAAGTAGCGGCGAAAGCCGGTGTCAGTCACGCGGCCCCGGCGCATCATTTTCGCCACCTTGCAGACCTTCGCGCAGCCATCGCCGCCGAAGGGTACCGAAATCTCACCAAAGCAATGGAAGAAGAGATTGCGCGTGCTCCCGAGGGGCCGCGAAATCACATCCTTGCTGCCGGACGCGGCTATATTGCATTTGCCCGCGAAAATCCTGGGCTTTTTCATCTGATGTTCGCCGGGCCAGCTTACGAATTTGTCAGTGACGAGTTGCAGGAAGCGGCTGACACGGCTTACGACGTTTTACGGCGGATCAGTGCTCCACTGAAGCCCGGCCCGGCAGGTACCGAAGGCAACGAGCTTTTGGTCTGGTCGATTGTTCACGGTTTTGCCAGCCTGCTTTTGGCACACCGGGACAATGTAGAATTGCACGACAACGCATTAGAGCTTTTCTCTGCCATGTTCCCCGATCTGCCAATAGATGACAGCACCGTTTCAAATCAGAGGGTAAGAACGAAATGCCCCACATAGCAGCGCTTTACACCGGATTGACCGCGCTTTTGCTGGCCGTCCTTTCCATTCGTATCAGCCTGATGCGCATGAGAATTGGAGCCGCCCACAATGACGGCAGCGACAAACGACTGATCACCGCAATCCGCCTGCAAGGCAATCTGACTGAGTATGCACCAATGGCGATGCTGCTAATCTTACTGGCTGAGTTGCTGAACGCGCCTGTCTGGGGCCTGCATGCTTTCGGCATCATGTTCCTGACCGGCAGGTTGTTGCACATGATCGGCTTTGCCAGCCGCCCGCAAAACCTGTCCATGCGCCAAGCAGGCATGGTGCTTACATATTCGATGTTGACGTTCGCAGGCCTTACCAACATCGCCTATGCACTTTTTTAGTCAGTTTTTTGCCACCCCTCGCATTTTTCCCTTGCAGACCCCGCCCAGACTTCCTATCTCCGCTTCACCTAAGGAAGCGGGCGTAGCTCAGGGGTAGAGCATAACCTTGCCAAGGTTAGGGTCGGGCGTTCGAATCGCCTCGCCCGCTCCAAA
>JAAEUB010000526.1 GCA_024227755.1 Paracoccaceae bacterium
ATCCTTTGTCTGTGGGATCTTCTTGTTATCATCTGTTGCAGAGCCTGAACTTGACGCTATCCGCCTGCCCTGAGCCTTGGGTAGTTCGGGCAGGTTCTCCCAACTCCTTGTTTTCTTCTTTTCGGTGCCCAACGGTTTGAGAAGGAGCTCAACGAAGTATTCAAGGAATTCCACAACGCCGCTTTCAGGTGAAATGTCGCCACTTTCACCTGTTTTCATCGCTTGGATAACCGAGACCGGAAAGACGGCTGCAAACAGACCTTCGGTTTCCTTGCATACACGCGTCACCACTCGGTCGCGGTCGCGGTCGCATTGTAGTTTGTCGATCTGCGTGATCAGCAGGATATCGCGACCGTTTGTCATTCCCCTGGCGCGGTCCCACAAGGCCGCTTCGGACTGACGCCAGGCCTGAGTGGCATGGGTGCACCAGATAACGCAATCAGCCTGGTCCAGGATGGACATCCAGGTGCTTGCAGGCATGTTCGGGTCGGAAATACCGGGCATATCGATCAAGTCGCACAATTCAAGGATTTCCGTGACTTTAGAAAGCCTTATCAGCGCGGTTTCATCAAGCGAAACCGATGTAATATCTTTAACATCAATCGGTTTTTCGCTGCCATCATGACCGACGGCAACAGCCCCGCTTTCACCGTGGCTGGTCCAGACAGGCGGAAGACGTGTTGCGGTGACACGAACCGGAAAGGGCCCTCCGTCAAGAAGCATGTTTGACAAAGTGCTCTTACCCGAACTGAATTCACCCATCAGGGCCACGCGTGGTTTGCGGCGCGGTTCTTTGTGATCCTTGGGTGGTGTCGACACTTCTTGCTCCTCGTTCATTCGGCGAATTGCTGCAGGGACGTCAAAAGATCATCCAATCCTTCACGACGTCTGCGTTCACCTTCTCCGTTGATTTCGTCGATCAGATCAGTTTTGCCGGTGGCATTTTCGGAAAGGTCCGTAATTATGCTTCTGAACTTTTCAAACTCAGCCTGTAATTTGGTGACGATCTGGTCATGGATTTCAGATGTTTGCTCGGACTTTATCTGGACAAGAAATTGTTCAGTCTCAGAAACGATCAGTTTGCGGAACTTTTCGGCAAAGGCATCATATCCCCGCTTTCGGTGCCACCAGCTGACCCACCAGCCGTTGTCAAAATCCAGAGCGATGGTTTGTCCCAGCACGATCGGCGACGGGGTTGCCGGTGTGTCGGGGATGGAGAGCGGGATATCCTCGACCGCATCGCCAAATCCGCGATACATCAATTCCGCAATCTCGCAGACAGCTTGCTCGTAATGCTTCTTAGCTGCCGCCCGTGTCCTACTGCCCAAAAGCGAATAGGCCGAGCGAAGTAAAATCCGCAGCGCCGACGGATCATATTCCCAAACAGTCTGGTCCCCGTGAGTTTCCAGATGCTTGATAAGCGAATGGGTCGCGCGGTCTATGAAAGTCAGATGCGTGCGGTCAGCTCGGATCTGGTATTCCTTGATATGGCCGACCAAGTCTGCCTTCAAAGCGTCAAGTCGTTCCTTTTCGATCTGCTGGAATTTCGCCAGAACCTCGGCCGGGTTTAATGGCAAATCTGCCTTGCGGCCACCAACCCTGACCATCCTTGCCGCCTGCTGGCTTTTCACAATCGTCTGGGCTGAATTGGCTATTTCGGAAAGACAGGGATTGCCCAAATTCCTCACAACTCGCTGTGATATCGCCTTAAGCAATGCGGGAATGCCAGAAAGCTCCCAAACCATGTTCGACGCCGAGTGGTTGCTGTCATCGGCCTTCAGCCTGGCTTCGGCCCATTCGAGCAAAACCTTTGAGCCGTTCGGTCGCATCTCTTCAATTTCACCGCACAGGACCCGGTTGGCCCAATAAGCGCTGCCGAAAACTATTTCTGCATCATGTGGCCCGTGATGATCCTTGAGTGTCTGGCGAATGCTTTGCTCAATCTCCGCAACCTGGGTTCGTGGGTCTGGCAATTCGTCAATCCGGTTGACGAAAATGATCACTTCACGCGATTTCAGGTTTGAAATCAACCGGATCAGACCCATATCAACCGAGGTAAGCGCCTGTCCGGCGGAAAGGACAACAACGCAGATGCGGCTGTCCCGGATCGCCTGAATGGTGATCTGTTCACGCATCATGAAGGTATCGTTCACCCCGGGCGTATCACGCAGGCACATGCGAAAAGGTATTGTCTGGCAATTCAGATACAGATCAGCCGAGCGGGTAATATCGGCAAAGCGCCCCTGCTCGACATAGTTATCGCTTTTGGCGTCTTCTGCATGATCGAACTCGTCCCCGAGGCAGATGTAGCGCTCAAGCAGGTTTTTGTCGAAATACCCGTATTCATGCTCCTGCCCCATCAGAAGTTCGAAATTCCGACCAAGGCGCGCCTGTGATTTTTCCCGGATGGCTTCGACCTGTTGGCGCAAGTTCTCCAGCTCGTTGTCAGCGCCAGCCCGACCAGCCAGTTCCCCCATCCGGCCGCCCTTTGTTAAAAGCCGGTCCCATTCGTCTTCGGTCATGAACTGAAACCGCGCACCGGTTTCTTTTTTCGTCCGGCCGGGCGTGAGGTGCAGTGAGGTGACCACCGAAGTCCATGGGTTGACGTCAGATGGCAACAGATCAGACCAACCGGCCATGGCATTGATTAAAAACGTCTTCCCGGACTTGACCTGACCCAGAATCGTTACCGATGGCTCAAAACCGTCCAGTTCCGCCTTCAGGCGTTTTACCGACTGACGGGTGTTTTTTTCGGCAAGCTCGCTAAGCCGGTCGAGCGTATCGCTTAAAGCGTCGACCCTTTTTGCTAAATCGGCAAGGTTTTCAAGCCCGGCCTGAAGGTTGGTCGGGCGCTCGGGGGCGCAAAGCTCCGTAGTAGGTATGATATCTGACTCGATTTTCATTTTCTTCGTTGGCGCCGTGAACCTTGCGGACCACCCTCTTTGAGAATGGGAATATACATATATCAACAACGCTGGGCCTGGATGCCCCGCGCGTGACCATTTTTGCGCAGAATTGTGGTCTAATTTGGGCTTTTTGGAGGAATGTAATCCTCAGGTCTAAATCCGCTCACGCACTTGCCTTGGCGGCAAATTCCTTTCGCAGCTGAAGAAGAAGCATGATAGCGTCCAATGTTGCCTCTTCCCCCCTTTCCAGCTGGAAAAGCACCATCATTTCTTCGCTTTTCTGCGCATCTTCGCGCGCATTCAGAACGACGCTGTCGTCGCAATCGGTTTCTTGCAGGTGGGAAGACAGGGCTTGAACTGCGTCGATGCAACGGGTCATTATGGCATCGGTATCAACAGCGTGGTCACCGTCGAGATCGCCGAGCATTTCCGTGCCGATATTACCCAGTATCTGATCCGCATCCGCCATGATCCTGGCCACCGGTTTCCCGGCATCCATATCACCGCCCTGCCCGGTCTCGGCAGATTTGACGGCTTGAGTTTGCCGGGCTTGGGTGATTTCTGGATTGACCGCCGGGCTGGGTGTTTGAATTTGCGCGCCAGGGATTTCAACCTTGCATTGGTTCACGATCATCCGTGCCATGTCCATGTCCGCAGCCCGGCCAGATTGAATCTGGCGATCAAGCTCTTCGCGCAGGCTTTGTCCACCGCTTGAGTTCCACAGGTCCTGAACGATCTGCGGGCCTGTGGTCAGTGCGGCCATAGCCTGAAGAGAGGCCACCGGGAACAGCCCCAGAAACTCCTCGTTGACAATCGGTTCGAGTTCCTCAATCGTTTTCGACAAAATACCCCACATCACCTGATGGTCGGCTTTTGTAATGACAAGGAAGCTGTGGTCTTTGATTTCATCAGCCACAGCCGACCACAGATCCCTTTCCATCTGTCCAAAACCGCTTGTACACCACAGCACAATGTCAGCGTCCTGCAAGACGACACTGAGCAGACGCCTGTTGGCAGCAGCATCGTTGCTCAATCCAAGCTCGCAATAGGTTTGCCCGCTTAGTGCCTGATCTGAAAGCTCCTGTTTCACATGAACAATCCGGTCAGGTATTTGTGCATCGACCAAAAGACCCGCCTGAACAGAAACGTTGCCGTCTTCGGTTTCAAAATGAACACGATCTTCAGCGCCACTGACGACGTCAACCAGCGGGACTTCACCGCAACCTCCCAACACCTGGCGCGACAAGATCATGTTGATAAGCGAAGACTTACCGCTTTCAGCCATGCCGGTAACGACAATTCGTACCGGGCGACGCAGATGATCAAGCAGCCTTGTGCCCATTTCACGATATTGGCGCGGAACATCGCTTGCGCTCAGGACTTCGCCCAGCTTTACAGCAATCGGTTCTATGGTTTCCTGCAACTTCATGTGACACCTCTGAACATGGAATGTATCAACCTGTTACGCTGCCCTGGACCGGCACGAAGGCCCACATGGCAGCGCCTTCAGATTTCTGATGGACCATCCTTGGGCGAGAAAAACCCTCGGGCGCGACCATCGCCGGGGCGCGGTTGTGTAAGACCTTGATAACGCAGAACGACACGTTGTCCTGAAAGGGATCATCCTCGGCTTCAATTGCGCGCATAAGCTGCGCCCCAATCTCTTGCGCCGATTGCGATTGAAGCGGGCTGATAATCTCGGCAATCCTTTCCTCGACCAGTACAAGCAGCCCGTCGCTCGCAGCAATCACGATGTCACCGGCGGCCAGTTGAAACGGCTCTGAAGGGCAGTCGATTTGCGGTATATCGGCACCGAAAATAACCGATGTCAGGCAGTTTTGATCGGGGTAACTCAACGCTTCCTCGCGGCGCATCAGGCCATTGCCAACCAGATATTCTATCTGAGATCCAATGGCGTGATCCTCGTTCAGCCTGACCAATCCACCATCGCGCAAAAGATAAAGTGGTGAATCGCCAACAGAGATCCAGAACAGTCGGTCCTCAATTATCACCGGGGCCAAAAGTGTTGCCCCCATCACGGCGTCGTCAGTTTTCCGACTGGAATACTCGCCCACACACTCATTCGCACCATAGGCAGCATCTTGCAGGATATCGCCCATTCGCCGTTCCATCCGCGAGGAATCGCCCGACTGAAGCTTGAGCTCGCTGAAGACCTCGGTCACCACGATCTTGCTGGCGACGTCACCAGCCGCATGTCCGCCCATGCCATCAGCCAAAACGACTATCCCCATACCGCTGCCAGCGGGAAAATCGGTGATGATCGCATCTTCCTGCTGTTCGCGCCGCCCCAGGCTTATCGCCGTTGCGGTATCGTATTTAAGCTTACCCGCGTACAGCATGGGGGATCTCGTCGATCATTTGCTCGGGCCAATGGAATTCAGAACCGCAAAGGGGAACAAAATGCAGAGTTGTTTCGCCGATGCGTATTCGGTCACCCGCGCCCAGAGCCTGAGTGCTGAGGACAGGCATGTCGTTGCATCGTACGAGGTTCGCCTTGCCGCCATGGCCGATGAAAAAGGTGTTTTGCTCGGCATCATAAGCAATCGCCGCGTGGTTCTGGCGCGAGATTGAGTTGTCACCGAAATCAAGTCTGACGGTCTGGCCCTCGCCGCGTCCGATCTGCGCCACGCCGTTGAACAGGGTGAAACCAGAACCGCGACCCGGACCGTCAGTCACAACCAGCCAGCCAACCGGGAAGCTGGTATAGCCATCCTCTTGCGTATTTGCGCCCTTTGCGAAAGGATTTTCAGCTGTGTCCTGGCTTGAGCTGAAGCCCAACAGGCGTGTTTTGGCGCGCCCTGCGCGATTTTTGTTACGCCCGGCGGCCGGGGATGGAACTTCTACCGCCTTCGAGATGTCGACGGGTTTGTCAGCAAGAAACTCTGGCATCAATCGAAGCGGTTCGCTGAGGCTATCCTCAGCGGGCCCAACGAGTTCTTGCAACTGGTCGCCGAAAACCGCTTTGGTTTCTGGCTCTTGCCCTATTTCATCGGAAAATGGGTCATCCGAAGGGGGTGCAGCCATTTCGGGACTGTTTGTCACGCCGGCCTCGCCATCTTCTGGCGAAATATCCGCCCAAACATCCTCGTGATCGTCCTCATAAGCCAAGTCGGGCAGGGATTTTTCAAAAAAACGAGCTGCCGTGCCGCTTTCACGAGAATTCCGTTCAGCTTGAACCACTGTCCCATCCGGCGGATTTGAAAGTGCAAGCGTGTCCAGATCAATTGAGCTGATATCAAGCGACGCAACGCTTGAAGCTTCCGATATCGGTTCTGCCTTGGCTGTTTCGATATGTTCTGAATGCGGCGTCATTGCACCATCGTCCCGGCCCTCAGTTGCGACCAGTTCGGCGTTGGTGCTTTTGTTCCTAATTATATCTCGGATTAACTTCATGATGGGTCCTTTCAGCTTTATGCCACCGGCGTCTCGCCGCGTCGCAAAATCGAATTTCGAAACAGCAGGCGCATTATCAGGGATTTTGGGGCGGGTTCGGGTTTAACGTCCGGTTCGTTGGTGGGCGAGGTGTTGCACTTGGCGGGTTTTTCCTCTGTCAGGAACTTTTTTTCCTGTTCGCGCAACCAGAGCTCCACATCTTCGACCGGATCACCCATAATATCGACAAATAGCGTCGGTCTTTTTTCAGTTTTTGATGCAGCGGGCTCGGATTTTGATTTGTTTTTGGTTTGGGATTCTGTTTTGGGGTTGCTTTCAATTCCTGAATTCGTGTCCTTCACCAACCTGGATATCACCTTGTCAATTTCGTCCGACGCCAAGATCGGGCCAGGGTTTTCGCGAACCTGTTTTTGAACAATGGGTTTAGCCGAAGGCTCGGCGATCTCCTGCGCCTCTTCGTCAAGAAGCCGGATCCATTGCTCGGCTGACTGAATACGCTCAATTTTCTCGACTGAAAGCGCCCGGTCAAGCAATGCCAGAAAATCCGCCTCATACTCCCATTCACCATCCGTTAAAGGTGTGTAGGGATCGGGCAGGCCGGAACTTATTGCCTTGTAGCGCGTCCAGCAATCGGTCGGCGCACTTCCCGTAATCAGATGAAAGAAGGTCGCGGCAAGTGAATAAAGGTCACTTGACGGATTCTGCGGCGCGTTCTTGGCATAGAACTCATACGGCGAATACCCATCCTTGACGGCGAGCATAAACGAGTAGTTTCCAGACGCTTTCTGGGAATGTTCAACCGCGGCACCAAAATCAATCAAGACAAGGTGGTCTTGTGCGTCCAAAAGCAGGTTGTCAGGAGAGACATCGCGATGAAGCATCCCTTCCCCGTGCAGATAGTGAAGGGCGTCAAGCGCATCACGCAAGGTTTTGCGCAACAGCTTGGGGGTGAGCCGCTGAGGCGTAAATTCGAGGATATCGAGAAGCTCCACGCCATCAAAGAAATCCATCGCCATGTAAGCAGTTTGGTTTTCCTCAAAAACCTGATGCACGCTGACAATATTCGGGTGCTTCAGTTTGGCCAGCCTGCGGGCCTCGGCAATGAAGTTTGCGACGACCTTTAGATATGTGTCCTGAGTCTGATCGGATTGAGATCTGACAACAAAACCGTCGCGAAGGCAAATATCGTGGGGAAAGCATTCCTTGACGACGACCTGACGCTCCAGGCTATCGCGCGCAAGATAGGTAATGCCGAAACCGCCAACAGCAAGTTGCCCCTGGATTTCATACTGTCCTTTCAGGAGTATTGAACCGAGGGGCAGATCGCAAACTTGGGCGCTTTCTTCTGTATCTGGCAGCATTTGCACGTAAACGGTTTCCAGGTGGCTGCGGGAAAGTCATACTGAACCATCTGTCCAGCAACTTAAGATTGACCCGCAAATATGGCGCAAGCGTGACCATTTTCTGCCAACGATACGGCGGGCAGGAAAAAACGCTGCGATGGAGCAATATCATGCTCTGGCCAAGGCGACACCGCCGGGGCCATTGAAGGATCTTTTAAAAATTCTTGCGGAAGGAAAAACCGAACACAACAATTAACTGGAAGCGCTTTACTATAAGGTTGTTCACTCTGGTGGCGTTTAACCGATTTCTCAGATCGCTTCGGCAACCGACAGCGCCCGTGCTGCCTTTCTGACCCCAAGGACCATCAGCAACGTCGTCCCGACAAAATAAGCGGCGATGGCAACATATTGTTTTTCAAGGTCATATCCCAGGTCGATCAGCACGCCCGTCAGACCGGGGCCGATGGCTGATCCCAAAACCATAACAGCGGCCACCATTGCCTTTATCGCACCGATATGGGTGGTACCATAAAACTCGGCCCAGAAGGCATTTGGCAGGGTCCCGTTCGCACCGGTTGTCAGTGCCAGAAAAAAGAAACCAAAAAACATGGCAACAGGTCCGTTGGCAGAAGAAAAAATTAGAAAAGCCGCAACCATTGGCAGTTGGAAATATGGCATCAGGCGGACAGTTCCGAACCGATCGAGCGCCCAGCCAGAAAGCAACATCGCCGTGATTGACATCAGCGTGTAAACCGGAAAAAACCACACAAGGTCTACGTGGCTCCACGCCTTTATCTGGGCAAAGTGGACCTGATGAAAGAAGAAGGCGGTGTTGAAGGCGGCAGGGCCCAGCATCGCCGGGACCATTACCCAAAACAGCGGATTGCGCAGCGCCTGACGACGGGTCCATTGCAGTCCGCTCATCCCCAGATTTGAGTTTTCATGGGTAACTTCGCTTGGAATGCGTTCTTTCCCCAAAAGCCTGCCCAGTACCGGCACGCCTGCCAGGCAAAACAAAACGCCCACGATCCAAAGATAGCGCCAGTCGACGAACGTCATTAACGCAACGAACAAAATAGGCAGTGTGGCCTCACCTAAAGCAAAGCCAAGGGATGCGATTGACAATGCCCGCCCGCGGGTTGCCACGAACCAGCGCGTCATGGCGACCACGGCGATGTGGCTGCTCATTCCCTGCCCGAAGAACCTCAACGCAAAAATCACCAATGGCAATGCCCAGACGAACGGGTTTAGCGCCATCGCCAGACAGGCCGCGGCGAGGCCTAGAAGAATTACCGGGCCCAAAATGCGGACCCTGAATACATCGGTCAGCCCTCCGGCCCAGACCATGACCACTGCCGACAGGCTTGTACCGAGGGTGTAAATTCCACCCCACTGGCCATGGCTAAGGTTAAAAGCCTCGCGTATTTCGCCCGCGAAAATTGAGATGAAGAATGTCTGCCCAAAACTGGACATCAACATCATCAGCGCCCCGGCCGCAAGAAAGGGCACATTTTCAAGCAGGAATCCAGTGGGTTTCATAGATCCCGCTTGCCCAGCTTGGCCCTTGGGTGCAAGCGTTTTCTTTCCAGAATGGAAATCACGCAGAGCGGTGATTAGAGCTGACCCCCCAAGCAAGAATGATAGTACCCGTTCATGTCTGCATACGAAGCGCCGTCACAATTCGATCAGACGTGATCGGCTTTTCCAGTTCAAATTCGTCAAACATACCGGTTCTCCAAGCTTATCAGATGCGCGCGGTGATGCATTTTACGCGAAAGTAGCTGCCTAATGCGGCCAGACCCTTTTCCCGGCCAAAGCCGGAAAACTTTGTGCCGCCAAACGGGGTGGCGACACCGCCGGCGAAATACTGGTTGATAAAGACCTGTCCGGCCTCGACGTCACGGGCAAAGCGAAAGGCGCGGGTGACATCCTTGGTATAAATCCCTGCGCATAACCCAAACGGAGTGTCGTTAGAAACCGACAACGCTTCTTCCTCGCTGTCCACAATCTGCACACTTAAGACAGGGCCGAAGATTTCCTCCTGAATGACCGTATCGGCACTTGCCACATCGTCAAGAATGGTTGGCGCATAGAAATACCCGCCTTCGCAACCCTGCACTTCCAGCGGTCTGCCGCCGGTGGCGACGCTCAGACCCCGTTGGCGGGCTGCATCAACGTAATTGGCGACCGTTTTGCGGTGTGTTTCGGAAACCAGTGGGCCAAGCTGCGGCGCATCCAGACCGTGCCCGACAACAAGCGCATTTGCACCGGTCACAAGTTTTTCCATCATTTGCGCATGAACCGAACGCTCAATCACCAGCCGTGACCCGGCCGAGCAAACCTGCCCGGCATTCATATAGATCGCCTTCAAAGTTCCGGCGACGGCGGCGTCAATGTCGGCATCAGCCAAGACAACCACGGGCGATTTGCCGCCTAGTTCCAGCGTTACCGACGTGGCTTGATCCGCTGCGGTTTTCATCACCCCGATGCCGGTTGGAACCGAACCGGTGAAGGTCACGTGGTTGACATCCGGGTGGCCGGTCAGGGCATCGCCAATGTCGCTGCCCCGACCCGTCACCACATTGTAGACACCGTCAGGAAGCCCGGCTTCGGCAAGGATGTCGGCCAGCGCCATCGCCGTCAATGGCGTCTGGGTGGCCGGTTTGACCACCGCCGTGCATCCAGCGGCAAGCGCAGGGGCGACCCCACGTGCCGTGGTCACAAGCGGGAAATTCCACGGTATGATATGGGCGGTAACACCAACAGGTTCATGCAGGGTCAACGAGATGAAATCGGGTCCAAGCGGGATGGTATCACCCTGCATCTTGTCTGCCATGCCAGCGTAGTACTCGAAATAGGCGGCGGTGGTTTCCACGTCACCGCGCGCTTCCGAGATTGGTTTGCCGCTATCAAGGACCTCAATCATTGCCAGCCGTTCACTGTCACGCCGGATCAGGGCCGCAGTACGCGTCAGTATTCTTCCACGTTCGGCCGGAATGACCTGACGCCAAGCACCCCAAAGCGCCCTTTTTGACGTCTCGACCGCCCGGTTCACATCATCAACCTGCCCGGCGGGAAAGTCTGCGAAAACCTGACCCGTCGCCGGATCAATGGTTTCGATCCGCTGCCCGCCTGTAGCCTCCAAATGTTTGCCGTCAATAAACATCTGCGTTGGCAAACCGCCGGGTATTTCAATATTTGCATTTCTGGTCATTGCTGACTGTCCTTTTCTGAAATCCTGTTCAAACGTCCCAACCGCCATCGACGGCGATATGTTGGCCGGTGATTTGCCGACTGTCTTCATTTGTAAGAAAAAGCACCGTATTGGCAATATCCTGACCCAGAGTGACCCGTTTCAGGGCCATATCCTGTACGTATTCGTCATAGACCTGCTCGACCGTCCATCCGCGCCTTTTTGCTTTCCCTTCGCAAAGTTTCATCATTCGCGGTGTTTCAACAATGCCGGGGCAGACTGCATTGACGTTGATATTGTGCTGACCAAGTTCCAGTGCAACGGTGCGGGTAATCCCACGTACCGCCCATTTTGAGGCTGAATATGAGGTCCGCATCGGATAGCCGCGCAGTCCGGAAGTACCTGATATATTGACGATTTTACCGGACTTTTGAGATATCATCGTCGGAACGACATGTTTGATCGGTAAAAATGTCCCGCGCTCGTTCGCAGTTATCACATAGTCAAAATCGGCCACCTCGATATCCTGCACCGCGGTCTCGATCGGCCCGGTCACACCGGCGACGTTAACCAAAATGTCAATCTGCCCGCCAAAGACATCGAGCGCATGATCAACCATCGCTTTGACCTGCGTTTCTTCAATGACGTCACAGGCCACCACATGCGCCTTACGCCCCAACGCGCGCACTTCGGCGGCGACCGGTTCCAACGCTGCAACATCGCGTGCTGTCAGCAAAATATCTGCCCCCTCGCGGGCCAGAGTGGTGGTTATGGCAGCCCCCATTCCCTTGGCCGCACCGGTTACGATTGCTGTTTTGTTTTCCAGTTTCATGCGCTTGTCTCCTTGATAATTATCCTTTTTTCTTTGTTAAGGTTTCCCGCAACCTCCGCCGCCATAGCTGTTAACAACGACAACGTCACCAGTGTTCAGGCGAACCTTGGTTTTTCCCGTAAGCTCAGATTTCTGGCCCCCTGCATCCTCCACATGAACGAAAAACGCCTCCCGGTCTTCGCCACCGGGAAGCCCATAAGGCGCGATCACCCGGCGTTCGATCAACGATGCGACCGACATGTCGCAGCAAAGGATGCGATATTCGTGGCGGACACCGTCGCCACCACTGTGCCGCCCGCCACCGGATCCCTGGCGCTGTTTCTGGCAGTCGATGCGAAACGGATACTCGGCCTCGATCACTTCGGCCGGGGTGTTCATCAGTTTGGACATGTGCACCCTGATGACATCCGCACCGTCGCGGTCAATGTATGCCCCTTTGCCACCGCCATAGGTTTCATAAAGCGTGGTCCAGACACCGTCAGCGCGGCGCCCGCTAAGTAGCAGCAAGCCGGAAGTTGTTGGCCCGCCAGCGGTCAAATTTTCGGCACAAACCGGTTCGATCGCCTTGAAAATTGCGTCTGCAATGCGCTGCGATGTTTCATGATTACCGCCAACCTTGGGCAGGGCCAGAAACCACATGTCACCGGGGGACGCGCGCCCTTTTGGAATACGTTTCAAAAACTCCCGCACCGTAAAGCTCATGACCCCCATATGCATCGGCACATCGCGCCCTTGGGCGATTTGAAAGGCAACAGACAATGCGATCGGATCGTCATGGGCCTCCAATATCGGCTCGGCGATGAAGGCGGCGATGGTATCGGAGCCTTCGGACTGGATCATATCCTCAAGATTGGCGGCCAAACGGGAGGCATAATCCTCTTCGCTTTCGCCGTCCTCGCCGTAATGATAATAATGCGGGCAATCGGTGTGCAGGATGTTTTTGATCGGCA
>JAAEUB010000527.1 GCA_024227755.1 Paracoccaceae bacterium
CGCGCGTGATTTTGTTCTGCACCAGCGGTCAAACGCCGGAACCATTGCTTTCATCGCCTGCAGCTTTTCGACCAATGGTATCGCTGATCCACACAGACAAGTGTTGATGTGTTACAGTGACCGCGCCGAGCTTCTGGCGCTGGTTCGCCGCGAGGCTGCCAATCCTGATGTTGCCGGGGTGATCGTGTTGCCGCATTGGGGGCAGGAATATCGTTCGCAACCGGATGCAAACCAGCAAGCATTAGCACGCGATCTGGCGGCGGCCGGTGCGACCGCGATCATCGGCACCCATCCCCACGCGGTGCAGCCTTTCACGCTTTTGGACGGGCAGGGGGCCACGGTGCCGGTGGCGTATTCTACCGGCAATTTCATTGCCATTCAGGACGTCATGCCCTCAAAAGTTGGTGCGATGGCGCTGCTTGACTTGTGTCAGGGGCAGGGTTCGCCGGGGCTGGTGGCAGAAAATTTTGGCTGGATAGCCATGCAAATGGAGTTTTCGCCTGAGGCATACTGGCTGGACATAGCCCCGGCACGAACCGAGGGAGCGTTCGGGCTGGCCTACCGGCACCTGAGCAAGATCGCCCCGGGCTTTTCTGCCCAGCCAGAGGCCTGTGACTAGCCTGTGCTCGTCTGCCCACAGGATTTCAGCCGGGGTCGGGACCTGTAGACTGACAACAAGCGTCAGATGACAGGTAAGAACCCGGTGTAGCGAATGCTTTGCCCACCAAGAAGTGGCAGAAGGCGCTGATTGCGGTCATTGACACATGTGAGGATGAGCGAAAGTGGTCCCTCGCCTTAGCATTGGTGTGCTGTATCGTAGGCCAAAAACCTCCTCGCCGAAAACCCTTCCGACGGCATGAAACGGCCTGCCGCGCGAAATTTTTGCAGACTAACACTGAATCCGGAAGCAATTTGTAATGATATATGAAATGGCCTGTGACCTGCGCCCCAATTTGCCTCCACTTGGCGGAGAGTCCTTGGGGTTGATTTGATGGCCTCACGCGGCCAGTTTGTCCATCTTCCTATTCTCTGCAAATTCCATCGGTGTCAGATTGCTCAACGCCGAATGTGGTCTGTGGGTGTTGTAATCCTCATGCCATGCTTTCAGTGCTTCTCTGGCCCTGGCCAGTGAGCTGAAGAGCGCTTCGTTCAAGCATTCATCTCGAAGCTTGCCACTGAAGCCTTCAAGCAATCCGAGCCAAACCAGCAATCCAGCTGTATCTGGCGATCAAGGATTGTATTACTCCTGCAGGATTGCATTTTCCCAGGCAGTCAGAAAGCTTCTTTTCTTGTAGGTATCGAGGAAAATCAACAATCCGGGGCCAAGACGAATACGGCGCAGACTATCTTCCTTTTGCGCTAAGGTCATGATCGAGTTGTATAATTGCTTGCTTGGCTGACCAGCATTATTCCAGGCTACCTGAAGCAAATAATCAACAAATGGTTCGGCCAGTTCCTTGTTTTGCGCGTTTCTGGGGATCAGAACTGTTCGCATCATGACGGTTGTGAAATCCGATGGCAGCAATACAATAAACCGATCCGTGTCTGCGCGTGACAGGGCGTAGTTGCCCAGCACGTTATAAGCCACTGCCAGTTTCCCGGTTGAGACATCATTGATCATGTCTGATGAGCAGCAATAGAGTTGCGCATCCAGTGCCCCCATAACCTCGGTCAGGCGCCAATAGACTTCGGAAGTTCGCGAATCCTGGGTTGCGAACAGATAGCCAAGGCCCGATTGGCGCAGGTCATAGGTGCCGATTTTTCCACGAAACTTGTCTGGGTGCTGTCGCAGGATTGAAATTAGGTCCTGCCGGGTTTGCGGCAGGGGCAAACCTGCAAACGCCTCTTTAGACAAGACGATCGTAGCGGGTTCCTGGGTGAAGGCGAACAGATCCTGCCGCCAGCGTGCCCATTCCGGTAACGCCTCGGTGGCCTGCGAGGAATACGGGGCGGTGAAGCCGTCATTGGCAAGCTTGGTCTGTAAATCCATGGCGCTGGAAATTGCGACGTCGAAGGAGGCCTCTTCCTGGCTGATGGCTTTCATTAGTTCAGATGAACTAACCACAGTATAGTCAACCGCGACATCAGTGTTTTCGGCCAGAAAACCAGTGATCATGGGCTCAAACACCCGGACGTCCCCGGTGGAAATCACCCGGATCATGCGTGCGCTGTTTTCGGGTCCAAAAAGAACCTGTTCTTCGATTTCGAATGCACCACTCGTGAAAGGGTACAGGATCAGCACAAGGGAAAGGATAAGGTGACGCATGCGCCGGGACCCTCCGTGTTGTTTGCGATATTTAGGCTTCCACCGTGCGCGCGCGCGACCTCATCGGCGATGGTCAGGCCAAGACCGGACCCAACCACCCCCTCAACGTTCGCCCCGCGGGCATAACGGTTTTTAAGAGCCTCGACGCCGTTTTCAGGAAAACCGATGCCCTGATCGTTAGTTTTTAACTGCGCCCAGCCTGCGTTTTGCGAAACGCTCAGGGTGATTGTGCTATCGGTCGAGGAATACTTGATTGCGTTATCTAGAATATTGCGTAGCGCGCCCTGGATAAGAATGGCATCCCCGACGGTAGCCACCTTATTCAGCACGTTCAGAACCAGATCTATGTCGCGTAGCTCTGCCATGGGGCGCAACCGGTCGACCATTTCGGCTGACAGTGTATTTAAGTCGACAACGGCCTGTTCCAGGTGATCGGTACGCAAGGTTACCATTGCGTGATCTAACATCTGTCCGGCGGCACGGCTACTTTCATCGATAGCTCGGATCATTTCGCGTATCGACGTGCGGTTTTCTTCCTTTTCGACCCGACGATAGGTGATTTCGGCCTGCGTGCGTACCGTGGCCAGTGGTGTGCGAACGCGGTGCGCCGCATCGGCGATAAATTCCTCGGATCTGGATAGTGAGGTTTTGAGCCGGTCCATGAATCTGTTTAGAGCCGCGACCAGAGGCGCCATTTCACTTGGCACAGGCGCTGCCACTGGTCGCAAGTCCTGAGGCCCACGACGCCCGACCGATTCGGTCAGGCGCAACAGCGGGCTGATCGAAGATCGCGCGGCCAGAAATGCCAGCACCGCGACGGAAACGAAGAAGCCAGCGCCAAGGGTTGCAGCTGTCTGCGAAATCCAATTCAGCTGATCGCGCTGGCCGTCGCGCGTCTGGGCCAGAGCTACCTCAACGGTCACGGGTTTACCGGCAGATGCCAACCGTCGTTCGGCGGTGATTATGCGCACTTCTTCGGATCGAAACAGTCTGGTGACAAACCGGGGGCCGAAATTGTTGCTTTCCAAGGCAAGAGGCAAATCATCATATCCGGTAACAAAAGTATCATCGAAATGGATTGCGTAAAACACCCGGTCATTGGAAAGATTGCCGAGCATGGAGAACGCTGAATAAGGCAGATCAAGTTGCAGTTCACCTTGTCGAACCGAAGCGGCATCGAGTATTGCAGAGGCTGCGGCGGCAAGAATGTGGTCCTGGCTTTCCTCAGCCAGTTGCCGCGCAAGGCTTTGCACGATAAAAAACAGAGCGATTGCCAAAACCGCCGCGCCCAGCAGAAGCTGCACCATTAGCCGGCGGCGGATAGAGCCGCGGGAATGAACCGTCCCGCTCATTCTATGCTCAGCCTGTAGCCAAGACCCCGGACAGTAATAATCTCGGCGCGGCTGCCCTGAAGGTGGCGACGCAAACGTCCGACATAAACCTCAATCGCGTTTTCGCTAGCCTCTTCATCATAGGGAAACAACCGATCAAGAAGCTTGGATTTGGAGAAAATCTGCTCTGGGGCAGCGGCGAAGATCTCAAAAAGTCGAAGCTCGCGATTGCGCAGATGAAGGGTGTTGTCGCCCACCCGCAACGTTCCCGATAACGAATCGAATCTGACATCTCCGAGGATCTTTATATTGCTGGCCCCGCCGCCACGTCGCCGTAGAACCGCCCGACAACGGGCTTCGAGCTCGGAGAAATCAAATGGCTTGGTGATGTAATCATCCGCCCCGAGGTCAAGAATTCCGACCCTGTCTGACACTTCGGAACGCGCGGTTGTGGCAATCACAGGTGTAGATCCGAGCGCGTCCCGGTGGCGTTTTAAAAAACTACGGCCATCACCATCCGGCAGCATAATATCCAGCAAAATCAAATCATAATCGGCCGTTGCTATATAACTGTCTGCGTCTGCCAGGCAGACGGCATGGTCGATGACATGACCATCAAGCGACAGCCGGTCCACTGTCGCTCGTGCAAGGCTTACATTGTCTTCAATCAGCAAAAATCGCATCGGTCGCTTTCAACTAACTTGGGCCGTGTCAGGTCGGTGTCAGCTTAATCAGCTTCAAACCATTGATGAGCGGCAAGCGCTGTCGCTGTCAACCTGGAGGTAAAAATGACAAATTTCAAAATGGGCCGTCGTGCGCTGATTGCTGCTGCTGCGGCTGCCATGACGTTCGCCACCCCGACACTTGCTGGCGACCAAATCCTCGACAGTATCCACTTTGTGATCCCCGGCGGCGCCGGTGGCGGCTGGGACGGCACTGCGCGCGGTACCGGCGAAGCCCTGACCGGGGCCGGTCTCGTTGGATCGGCTTCGTACGAGAACATGTCGGGTGGCGGAGGCGGCAAAGCCATCGGATATATGATCGAGAATGCTGATAGCCTGCATGGCACGCTGATGGTTAACTCGACCCCGATTGTGATCCGTTCGCTGACTGGTGTGTTCCCGCACAATTTCCGCGACCTTACGCTGGTTGCCGGCACCATTGGGGATTATGCGGCATTGGTAGTTGGCAAGGATAGCCCGATCAATTCAATGGCGGACCTGATCGCCGCCTATGACGCCGATGCAAACGGCACCGCTATCGGTGGTGGCTCGGTTCCAGGGGGTATGGATCATCTTGTTGCTGCCATGGTGATGGAAGCTGCAGGCAAGGATGCCCTCAACGTTAAATACATCCCCTATGACGCTGGCGGCAAGGCCATGGCTGCCCTGCTATCGGGTGAGATCAAGGCTTTGTCTACGGGCTTTTCCGAAGCAGTTGCACTGGCCCAGGCCGGTGAAGTCAAGATTATTGGTGTGACATCGGATGAGCGCGTGGCGGCCTATGCCGATGCACCGACAATGAAGGAACAGGGTATCGATACGTCCTTTGTCAATTGGCGCGGTTTTTTTGCGGCACCTGGCCTTCCGGCCGACAAGCTGGCCGCCTATCAAGAAGCACTTGCCAAGATGTATGAAACCCCCGAGTGGGAAGCCGTGCGCGCCCGCAACGGTTGGGTCAACATCCACAATTCAGGTGCCGACTTCCAATCTTTCCTTGAAGGTCAGGAGAAAGCTATCGGCGATCTCATGAAAACACTCGGCTTCCTTTAAGGTTGCCAAACCCGTACCGGCCCCGACACCGGGGTCGGTACGTAAAAGAACACTGGAGGGAACAATGGCACTGGATCGCTGGATCGCGCTGATCATTCTGGGCATCACGCTGGCCTACGGCTATGCCGCGTTTTTCACCATGGACCATTCGCTGCCCCCCTTCATGCAGCGCAACCCGATTTGGCCGAGCACTTTTCCCAAGGCGCTTTCGGTCATGGCAATGGTCGCCTCTCTGGTTATCCTGCTAGGGTTGGAAAAATCTTCCGGCGAGGACAAATCACCCGACATCGATTACCGCCGCCTTGGTGACTATAATCTTGGGCAGGCGCTTATGCTTTTGGGCCTTATGGTTGCCTACGCGTTATTGCTGCGTCCGGCGGGGTTCCTGTTTTCGACCTTCGGTTTTCTGAGCCTCGGTGCGATCATTCTTGGGGAACGCAAACTGCATTTACTACTTCCAATCACCGCCTGTGCGACCGGAGTCGTCTGGTATCTTGTCGAGGTCGTTCTGGGTATATTCCTACGCCCCTGGCCATTTTTCATCTGATCGGAGGTTGTCATGATCGAAGGACTCCTTATCGGCCTCACGGCGGCCTTTTCGTTTACCAATCTTGGAATGGTCATCGCAGGCTGCTTGATCGGTACATTCATTGGCATGCTCCCCGGTCTGGGGCCGATGTCGATCATCGCGATCATGATCCCGGTGGCGATCACCATCGGCGATCCTTCGGCGGCACTGATCCTGCTGGCCGGGGTTTATTACGGCGCCATTTTCGGCGGCTCAACCTCGTCGATCCTGTTAAACGCGCCTGGCGTAGCTGGCACCGTAGCGACCAGTTTTGATGGCTACCCGATGGCGCGAAAAGGTATGGCAGGCAAGGCGCTGACCGTTGCGGCGATTTCCTCATTTGCGGGCGGAAGCATCGGGGCGTTGTTACTGATGGTATTTGCGCCGATGCTGTCCACGGTCGCGCTGTTGTTTCATTCCGCCGAATATTTCGCCCTTATGGTAGTCGGGCTGTCAGCCATTGCAGCCTTTGCCGGCACCGGCAATGTCGCCAAGGCGATTTTGATGACTCTTTTGGGGCTGATCATGGCCACCGTCGGCGAAGGGGCTCTGTTTAACCTGCCGCGCTTCACAATGGGGTTGATGGATTTACAGTCTGGTTTCAGCTTCATTACCCTGGCGATGGCAATGTTTGCCCTGCCGGAAGCGATCTTTCTGGTCCTGAACCCTGCACGATCCGCCGGCAGCGACGGTGGTGGCAAAATTACTAACCTGCGTATTAGCCGCAAAGAGGCAAGGGCCATTGCTCCGGTAATAGGCCGGCAATCCATTCAGGGATTTTTCATCGGTGTTTTGCCGGGTGCCGGGGCGACCATTGCCTCGTTTCTTGGTTACGCAGTGGAGCGCAACATCGCCACCAAAGAAGAACAGGCGGAGTTTGGCCACGGGTCCGTCAAGGGGTTGGCGGCGCCTGAAACCGCAAACAACGCGGCCTGTACCGGGTCCTTTGTACCACTGCTAACGCTTGGTATTCCAGGGTCCGGCACCACCGCAATTCTGCTGGGTGCGCTAATAGCTCTCAATGTAACGCCCGGGCCGCGTCTGATGATTGATGAGCCCCAGATATTCTGGACGGTCATCATTTCGATGTATATCGGTAATCTGGTCCTTTTGGTTCTGAACCTGCCGCTGATCCCCTATATCGCCAAGGTTTTGGCAATCCCGCGCAACTACCTTATCCCGTTCATCCTGTTTTTTACCCTGATGGGCAGCTATATCGGACAGAACAACGCGACCGAGCTTCTAATCCTCGTCGGGTTTGGTGTCTGCGCCACGATCCTGCGCTTTGCCGATTATCCGCTGGCACCGTTGTTGATTGGGTTCATCTTGGGTCGGATGCTCGAGGACAATTTCTCTCGTTCTATGCAATTGTATGATGGCATAAGCTTCATACTGGAGCGGCCCATGACGCTGGGTCTGCTGGTTATTGCCGGCCTGTTGGTTGTCGTGCCAAGCTACCGCGCGTATCGCGCCCGTGCCCGCCAGAAAGGCGTCGCCGATGGTGACTGAAGGGAAAGGCGGAACGCTTTATCCGGCTGCCCTGGTTTACTCAAACGACGCATGAACGCCCAGCCGACTGTGATAACTGTCTACTTGCGCTCGAGACGTCTCCCACTCGGTTTTCCTCGCATGAAGAGTGGCTATATCAACCCTTTTTGCGGTCAAACAGTTTGTCTTCACAGAAGTTGTAGTAAGGGTAGCAATCCAACCAAGACTGCGGCGTCCTGGAATTTGGCAATGTCCGCTGAAACCGCACCCGCACAGCGGACATTTTCGTATTCACGGAGCGATTAGTTCTGACCCTGACTTTCCTGGCCCAATTCAATGATTTTCTCGGCAGCGACCTCGGCGGCGATGCCGCAGACTTTGAGGCAGCCATTGTCGCTGTGGCCGCCTGCGGCAAGGAAGGCCTGATAATCGTCAGCGTCTGTCATATCAAAGGCGCGGCCATAGATTTTGGCGTGGATTTGCCTGCATAAAGTGCCATGAAGCGCGCCCTCAAAACCGAATTGCTTTTGCAGCTCTTGTTTATAGCGTTTGATGATGTCTGCCGATGGGGGCATGGCTGCGCGGTAGGCTTCGGTATCTTCCATCTTTTCGCGCCCAGCGACCAGCCCCAGCGCCATCAGCGCGCCAAGCAATGCGCCGCAGGTTTCGCCGTGGCGCGCCACCCCGCCCGACAGAACAGTTGCTGCCTTGAACACCTCGTCATTGCCGATGTTGAATTCGTCCTGCAAGGCAAGCAGCACCCCCTGAGAGCACCCGGAATGGCGGTCATATTCATGGGCGGCTTTCTTGGCGCGGGCGATGCGCTCAGGATCTGTCGGCATGCTTCCTCCTTTAAAAAAAGGGTTAACCCTTCATTATCCGGTCTGCTTTCTTACGCACCAAAACCGTGCGCAGGTCATGCATGGCCAACAAAAGCGCGTCCGTTACGGCTTCGAGTTCGTTGCCGTTGGCCTTGGACTGCGCCCAGTGCGTGGTTTGGTTCAGATGGTCGACCGTACGCAGGATGTCGTCGACAGTGCGCTCAGCCAGCAATGCCTGACGTTCGTTCATCCAATGCGAGATGGCCGTCATGTCTGCATCGCTCAGGGTGCGCGAACCATGCGGCTTAACCTCGCCGTTCTTAATATTGACCACCGCAATCTGGTCCATGTCGATGCGGCGTTGGCGGTTTTCGGTATCAATGCGAAAAACAAAGGCACCGTTTTCACGGGTGCGAAAATAGTATTCGGGCAGGTCTGAGGCCATGTTCCCTCCTAAATAAGTGCGCTTCACATCAGCGCTGCGCAAAAGTCCTGAATGCGGGTGCAGGCAAGTCGTAAAGCGTCGTCTGAAGTAGCGTAGCTGACACGAAAGGCTGGCGAAAGCCCGAAGGCGGCGCCGAAGACCACCGCAACCCCGGTTTCTTCCAGCAAAGCCCTGGCAAAGGTTTCGTCACTGTCGATGTGTGTGCCTGCCGTCGTGGTCTTGCCGATGCATTCGCTAATCGAGGGATAAACATAAAAAGCCCCGTCCGGGGTTGGGCAGGTGATGCCTTTGGCTGCGTTCAGCATTGCCACAACCATATCGCGGCGACGCTGGAATATCTTGTTGTTCTCCGCGATAAAATCCTGTGGGCCGTTCAAAGCTTCCACAGCCGCCCATTGCGAGATCGAGCAGGGATTTGAGGTGCTTTGCGACTGAATTTTGCGCATCGCCGAAATCAACTCTGTCGGTCCACCGGCATAGCCGATACGCCAGCCGGTCATCGCGTAAGCCTTGGAAACGCCGTTGCAGGTCAGGGTGCGTTCATAAAGCCCCGGCTCAACCTCGGCCGGGGTGCAGAATGTGAAGTCGCCAAAAACCAGATGCTCGTACATATCATCTGTCATCACCCAGACATGTGGATGGCGCATCAGAACATCGGTCAGCGCCTTGAGCTGCTCATGCGTATATCCGGCCCCGGTGGGATTGGAAGGCGAGTTGAAAATCAGCCACTTGGTTTTCGGGGTAATTGCCGCCTCAAGCTGCGCAGGCGTCATGTGAAAGCCTGTCTCAACGCCTGCTTCGACAAAAACCGGTGTTCCGCCCGCCAGCAGCACCATATCGGGGTAACTAACCCAATAGGGTGCTGGGATAATTACCTCGTCACCGGGGTTCAGGGTTGCCATCAGGGCATTGTAAAGGATCTGTTTGCCGCCAGTGCCGACGCTGATCTGCCCGGGCGTGTAGTCCAGCCCGTTGTCACGGTGAAACTTGGTGCAAATGGCCTGTTTCAACTCGGGCATTCCATCAGGAGCGGTATATTTGGTCCGCCCGGCATCAATAGCAGCCTTGCCAGCATCCTTGATATTCTGCGGTGTGTCAAAGTCGGGCTCGCCTGCCCCTAATCCAATCACATCACGCCCCGCGGCTTTCAATTCAGCTGCAAGGGTTGAAACGGCAATGGTTGGGGAGGGTTTTACGCGCGCTAAAGTCGCAGACAGAATGCTCATGGTCGGGTTCCGGTTTGAACTTGCATTGTGGCTGTTTTAGTCTTGCAGGCAGGTCCGATCAAGCACGATTGGCGGAAAGGGCAAGATGACAGACGAGTTTGCAGGCGAGATTGAAAGCGAAAACTGGTACAGTGAAGAAACCGCGACCTTTGGTGACCGTCTGGCGGGCGCGCGCGAAGCTACTGGGATGGACCGCAAAGGGCTGGCCAAACGCATGGGCGTGAAGCTGAAAACCATTTGCCACTGGGAAGAGGATCTTTCCGAACCACGTGCCAACAAACTGCAAATGCTGGCAGGGGTGCTTAACGTGTCTTTGGTATGGTTGTTGACCGGTCAGGGTGAAGGGGTGGCGGCACCGAATGAAGAACAGGCCATCAGCCCGGATATTCAAAGCGCCCTGTCCGAGTTGCGCGCCCTCAAGGCCGAGTTTGTAAGGTCGGCCGACAAACTTGGCCGATTGGAAAAAGCGCTACGCCTGCATTTTAAGGATAGGGGTCTGTGAGTGTGAACGAAACGACACAGCACCGTCTGAAACGCCTGTCGATGCGTGCGGCCCGGCGTGGCACAAAAGAAATGGACCTGATACTTGGCCCCTTTGCCACAGAGCATCTGGGTGGAATGGACGCGGGCGGTCTGGACCTGTTTGAAGCGATCTTAAACGAAAGTGACCATGACCTTTATCTCTGGGTTACAGGGCAGGTCGAAACGCCGGGCCGATACTCCAAGCTGATGGCTGATATTACAACGCATGCGGGGCTGGTCTGAGAAACCCCTCACAATCGTCTAAAATTCTTGTGTTATCCGTCAGGCATTTAACTGAATGTTTTTCTTTTGCCGCGAATGTTCTTGTCAAAGTTCACGGCGGAGAAGAAAATGTCTATGCATTCCACCATCGGGCAAAGTGCCAACCAAGGTTTTGTTACTGAGTATCTGGACGTCCTGTCCCTTGTCGAACGGCTACACCGGCTGCTTCTGGATGTCATCAAGGATGAGTTTGAGCGTGTTGGTGTACTCGAGATTAACTCGGTTCAGGCGCTTTTGTTGTTCAATATCGGCGATAATGAAGTGACCGCGGGCGAATTGAAGTCGCGCGGCTATTATCAGGGCTCAAATGTCAGCTATAACCTCAAAAAGCTGGTCGAAATGGGCTATATGCACCACCAGCGCTGTGAGATTGATCGCCGTTCGGTGCGTGTGCGCCTGACGGAAAGCGGACGCAAAGTGCGCGACATGGTGGCTGAATTGTTTGAACGCCATGCGGACGGGTTGCAAAGCCGCGCCTTTCTGAGCCTGGATGGAATAGAAGAGATCAGCGGTGCCCTGAAACGGGTCGAGCGTTACTGGACCGACCAGATCAGGTATATCTATTAAGTAGTTTCGGTTGGTTAAACCGTTTCCAGTGCCGCCTTGATTCGCGGCGCCATGAAATCGGCGAACAATCCGATTTTGCTGTCTTTCATTTTTCGATGCGGCGTCAGGCAGGCAAGTTGGGTGGCAACCGGCCTGGCTTGTTCGGCGACGGACACAAGGCGACCGGTTTCCAAATGCTTAGCAACCTCGAAGACCGGCTTTAAAACAATACCATGCCCTTCCAGCGCCCATGCGGTCAGCACATCACCATCATCAGATTCAAAGGGACCGCTGACCGAATAGCGGCGCGGGCCTTCTGTGGTCATTAGGGTCCACTGAAACTCTTTTGAGCCGGGAAAGCGCAAGACCAGGCAGGCGTGATTTTCTGCAAGAAGCGCGGCCCCGTCAGCCGGGTTTCCGTGGTTCTCAATATAGGATGGTGCGGCGCAAAGTAGGCGCGGACAATCGGCAATAACGCGGATTTTGAGGTTACTGTCTTCCGGCAGGCCAAGGTGAAATACCATGTCCAGCCCTTCCTTGATCACATCAATCGCTCGGTCTGAAAGACGAAGACGGATATCTATGTTGGGGTAGAGCGCTTTGAACTCAGGCAAAGCGGGTGCGATGAAACGACGCCCGGTTCCAAGCCCTGCCCCGATAAACAAAGTGCCGCGCGGGCTTTCAACCGCGTCGGCGATGGTCGCCTCGGCCTCGGCAACCGCATCCAGAACGCGGCAAGCGCCATCATAGAAAAGCCGGCCATTTTCAGTGGGTTGGAGTGCGCGGGTGGTGCGATTGAACAGCCGCGTCCCCAAATGGCTTTCAAGATCTGCAATCCTTGACGACGCCAGAGCGGGCGAACAACGCTGATCACGCGCCGCCGCTGACATCGAGCCAAGTTCAAAAACCCTGACAAACATTTTGATGTTGTTAATGTAGGCCATATCACCGTCGTCAAAGCTCACTCATCGAACTTTTTTGAAAGTCCTGTGTGATTATCAGGATACACAAAATAGTCAGATTTGCTATAGGCTCAAAAAATACGCGTTAAGAACTCGGGGAGCGGATATGTTTGAAACCACCTTTTTGCTTGAATGGCTCGAATTTGCGACACGCTGGTTGCACGCGATCACCGCCATTGCCTGGATCGGAAGCTCGTTTTATTTCATTGCGCTGGATCTGGGTCTGCGTCCGTCGAACGACCGGCGTCAGGGCGTCAGCGGCGAGGAATGGCAGGTTCATGGCGGCGGCTTTTATCACATTCAGAAATATATGGTCGCGCCTGCACGCATGCCCGAGGACCTGATCTGGTTCAAATGGGAAAGCTATATGACATGGATCAGCGGTTTTGCCATGCTGATCCTGGTCTATTATCTGGGTGGGGAACTTTACCTGATTGACCCGAATGTGCTGGATATTCCGGTCTGGCAGGGTGTGCTGATCTCACTTGGCTCGCTTGGAATTGGCTGGCTGGCATATGACCTGATTTGCAAAAGCCGCTTTGGCGACAATAATAATCGCCTGATGATGTTTCTTTTCGTCGTGCTGGTAGCAATGGCCTGGGGCTATACACAGGTCTTTACCGGACGCGCGGCCCTGCTGCATCTGGGGGCATTCACTGCCACGATCATGACCGCCAATGTCTTTATCACCATCATTCCGAACCAAAAAATCGTGGTGGGTGATCTGAAAGCCGGGCGCACGCCGGACGCGAAATATGGCAAGATTGCCAAGCAACGTTCGACGCATAATAATTACCTGACTTTGCCGGTGATTTTTTTAATGTTGTCGAACCATTACCCGCTGGCATTTGCCTCGGAATTCAACTGGCTGATCGCCGCTTTGGTCTTCCTGATGGGGGTGTCCATCCGCCACTATTTCAACACCAAACATGCGCGCAAAGGCACGCCAAACTGGACCTGGGCGGTAACGGTGGCTTTGTTTGCCCTGATCATGTGGCTGTCTACCGCGCCGATGTTTCACAACCGTGGCGACGGCGAGGCCACGCTTGGTCCGGCAGCAATGCGATTTGCCGCCGCCGAGGGGTTTGAAGAGGTGCAAGACATTCTAATGGGTCGTTGCTCAATGTGCCATGCCGAGGAAGTATACTGGGACGGGCTGGGCCACGCGCCCAAGGGGGTATTTCTGGATAATCCGGCCGATATCGCCCGCCAGGCGCGCGCGATTTACATTCAGGCCGGGCTGACCAATGCCATGCCACCTGCCAACCTGACCTATATCGAGCCTGAAGAACGTGCAGTGATTGTAGCCTGGTACCGTGCTGCTATAAGCGGCTGAATGGATGTATTAGGTTTTGTCAAAGGGATCGCCATAAAGGCGCAGGCGCGGGTGGTTTTTCCCGAGATGGAAGACCCGCGAGTGGCGCAAGCGGCGGCACAGATGAAGGCCGAAGGATTGGCGCAGGTCGTGCCCTTGGCCCCAGCATCTGACGCCCATTTGCAGGCGATGCTGGCATTGCGTCCGGTCAAACCCGCGCTGGCAAAGCGTATGCTGACGCGTCCCTTGATCCGCGCCGCTGCAATGGTCGGTGCGGGTGAGGCGGATGTGCTGGTAGCCGGAATTGCCAGCCCGACCAAAAAGGTGATCGAGGCAGCTTCACTGGCAGTTGGGCTGGCGGATGGCTGCAATACACCGTCGAGCTTTTTTCTGATGCAAATGCCAGATGACCGCGCTTTTGTTTTTGCCGATTGTGCTTTGAACGTGGACCCAAGTGCCGAGGAGCTTGCCGATATTGCCCGTGCCACCGCCGCTTCGGCGCTCGCGCTTCTGGGGCGGGCGGAGGTGGCGATGCTTTCCTTTTCAACCGGCACCAGCGGGGCAGGTAAAAGTGTGGAAAAGGTGCGGGCAGCGGCAAAGGCCGCTGGATATCAAGGCCCATTGCAGGCCGACGCGGCGTTGAATGCTGTGATTGCTGCGAAAAAAGGTGTCGATGGCGGCGATGCCAATACGTTGATTTTCCCCAACCTTGATGCCGGCAATATCGCTTATAAGCTAATGCAGGAACTGGCTGGCGCGCAGGCAATCGGGCCAGTTTTGCAGGGCTTCAGGCGCCCGGTTTGTGACCTTAGCCGAGGGGCCTCGGTCGAGGATATTATTGCCGCTACAATGATCTCAATTGCTTTGGGACAATAATGTCACCGCATCACGCGCGATCATTTTTTCTTCCTCTGCTGGAACGATCCAGATAGCGACGCGACTGCTCTGGTCGTGCAGGCAAGGCCGATTTTCCATGTTTGCCTCCGGGTCCATCCGCACCCCGACCCATTCCAATTCTTTCAGGATTTCCGCGCGAATTGGGGCGGCATTTTCGCCAATCCCACCGGTAAAGGCGATGGCATCAATGCCTCGCATGGCAGCGATCAGGCTGCCCGCATGTCGCCCGCACCAATAGGTGAAATGGCGGATGGCAAATGCAGCCTCGGGCGAAGGGTCATCTATCAGGTGGCGCATGTCGGATTTGCCGCCGGAAAGCCCTGAAAGGCCGCTCTCAAAATGCA
>JAAEUB010000528.1 GCA_024227755.1 Paracoccaceae bacterium
TGCCGATATCATGGATACCGAAGTCGGAACCTTCTTCCTCACCGATTTTCTGGCACAGCACTTTGACCGCCTGGTCTGGAAAGGGCTGGGGCTCGATAAAAATCCCAGGCTGGTCAAACTCTACTTCGCCAATTACACCCGGCTGCTCTATCTGGCACAGGGTGATAACCCGCGAACTTGCCAGAAAGCTGAACAAGCAGCTAAAAAACTGGGGTTGCGCTTTGAGATGCGCCGCACCGGCTATGGCAGGTACGAGGCTTTTCTGGCTTCACTCAGAGAAGCGGCGGATTGATTGTAAAGCGGTGGTTCGGCGCGACAGGACCCACCCTGGGGGTAGTACTTCCTGAACCAGTCCGTGCAAAAGTTAAAAAACAGCTTGGTCGCGCGCGTCGGGCGAATTTGCGTATGCTGGGCAATTCCCAACTCGGCGCGCGGTATATCATCGGCCAGCGGCAGCGTGACTATCTTTTGCCCGTCATAGGTATAATCCAGATGCGGATGGGTCACCAGCAACGAAAACCCCCGGCCCTGGCCGACCATGCCGCGCACCATCTCGAGCGACGGCGAACTGAAAGATACCCGCGGCTCCAGCCCGAGCGAACGAAACACGCCCA
>JAAEUB010000529.1 GCA_024227755.1 Paracoccaceae bacterium
CGGGTTTGAGGGTTTGGGTCTCGTCGATGGAAAGCCTGGCGTTTTTTGGACCACGGTGGCGGGGCTTCCTTTGCCCACCCTTTTTGCCCGAGCGGGGCTTTGCCTTTTTCTCCATGCCCGAGGGCTTGATGTCCGGCTTGCCCTTCAGACCCTTCAGCCGCGCATTCTCATCGCGCAGGGCCTGAACCTCCTTCTTGAGCTGGGCATTCTCTTCCAGAACCCGCACCAGCAACGCCTTCAGTTCATCAAGGCCAAGCCCATCAATATCGTGAGGCGATTCGGACATAAACCAACCGAATCATAAATCGAGTCCACTGTGAATTCTGCTATACCCGATCTACCCAATTAGGCGGTACTGTTTCTGGCTGATGACGCGGAAGTTGTCGGTTATGGTGTCGCGCCACAGATAGGCCTTTTCGGGCAGTGTCCGTTTGAAGAAGTCGGTGATTGCCTCGGCGAAAGCAGCGAAGTCCTGGTGGTGCCGGTTGTGTGTGATGTGTTCGTGCATGACGCCCCATAATCGCTCGATGGGGTTCAGATGTGGCGCGTAGGCGGGCAGGAAATGGAGCTTTATCCGGCATTCGGCGCGCTCCAGCCACGGGCGCAGCATCCTGGCGTGATGATAGCGGGCATTGTCCAGGAAGACATGGATCCATCGCTTTTTCCGGTAGACGCGTTCAAGCTTTTTGAGCAGCTGTAGTGTGGTC
>JAAEUB010000530.1 GCA_024227755.1 Paracoccaceae bacterium
TATCCGAGTTCATTTAGTAGTATGAAAGCCAAATATTTTGTATTTCATGGTAATCTCGATTAACAGGTCCATCTGGTGAAAAATGCGAATTAATAACTACACAGCCCCCTCCCGTGCCACGCCAGAGCAACACCAGCGTGGGAGGCAAAAATTGGCGCGCATACCGGTCAAGGTGGAACCAACCCAGGTCATGCCCCGCAAACCCGCCTGGATCAAAGCCAAGATCCCGGTAGGAGAGAATGTAACGCGGATCAAGCGCATACTGCGAGAAAGCAGGCTCAGCTCGGTATGTGAAGAGGCCGCCTGCCCCAATCTTGGCGAATGCTTCAACCATGGCACAGCCACTTTCATGGTCATGGGGGACATCTGTACCCGCCGCTGTCCCTTCTGCGACGTTGCCCATGGCAAACCCCTGCCGCTCGATGAGAAAGAACCGGAACAGCTGGCCATAGCGGTCAAGGCAATGGCGCTGCGCTATGTGGTGATCACCTCTGTTGACCGGGATGACCTGCGCGATGGCGGCGCCGGGCACTTTGCCAGTTGCATCAAAGCCCTGCGGCAACACAACCCTGAAACCGAGATCGAAATACTTGTACCCGATTTCCGTGGCCGCATGCAGCAGGCGCTGAAGCAGTTTCAGGATA
>JAAEUB010000531.1 GCA_024227755.1 Paracoccaceae bacterium
ATACAGATGGGAGGATCGACCAGATGGGAGGATCGACATGAATATTATCTGGCTGGGCCATTCGGGCTTTCGTATCGAGATCGGCGATCAGGTGCTCTTGGTGGACCCGTGGCTTACAGGCAACCCGATGTTTGACGAAGCGCAGCGGGCAGAGGCCGTAAGCGGCACCACTCATATCCTGATCACCCATGGTCACGGCGATCATACCGGTGACGCCCCGGAAATCTCGAAAGAAACCGGCGCGCCGATCGTCGGGATTTATGACCTGATGACCCACTGGGAGATGGCCAAAGACGTCAAAGTAATTGGCTTTAACAAGGGCGGCTGCGTGGCCTTGGGCGACGTGACCGTGACGATGGTCAACGCGGTGCATTCTTCATCCTTTCAAGCCGCTTGTGGTGCACCGGCCTATGCCGGGTCCGAGGCTGGCTTCATGATCAAAGGCGAAGGCCATGTGATCTATGTCACCGGCGATACCGACATTATGGCCGACATGGAATGGATGGGTGATCGGCACAACCCAGACATCGGCATCCTTTGTGCAGGCGGACATTTCACCATGGATATGGAGGGCGCGGCTTACGCGGCTAAACGGTACTTCAATTTCAAAACTGTGATCCCCTGCCACTACCGGACTTTCGAGCTGTTAGAACAAAGTGCACAGGCGCTCGTGAATGGCCTACCGGGAGTGAATGTGGTTGAGCCTGAAGTGATGAAGGCGATAAAGATTTAAAAAAAATTCGGAGAGGCCAAATGGGCGACATCATCGAAACCCGCCTTCGCGTTATGAGCTGGAATATCTGGTGGCGGTTTGGTCCGTGGCAGGATCGCGCGCCAGCCATTACGGCAACATTGGCCAAAGTTGACGCCGACATCATCGCTTTGCAGGAGGTCTGGGCCGAAGGCACCGATAACTTCGCGGCCAAACTCGCGGATGAACTGGGCTATCATCACGTTTATGCCCCCGGCGCAAAACTGAACGGCGTTTACATGGGTAACGCCATCCTTTCACGCTGGCCGATCACGGTACACGAGATCACCGCGCTCTTTGGTCAGGAGGATGCCGATGAAAGCCGGGTGGCGATTTACGGCGAGGTTGACGGGCCGCGTGGCACGGTGCCGGTTTTTTGCACCCATCTGAACTGGATGCAGCATCATAGCCACATCCGGCAAAAACAGGTCACCGATCTGGCGCGTTTCATCGCGAGTAAACCCAAACAAAAATTCCCACCTCTTTTGTGTGGCGACTTCAACGCCGACCCGCATTCCGAAGAAATCCGCATGCTGACGGGGCAGACAACCTGCCCGGTCGAGAATCTGGTTTTCCACGACGCCTGGTCTTTTGTGAATCCCGAAAAAAGCGGTTTCACCTGGGACAATCGCAACCCCTATGTGGCAAAGGAACTGGAACCTGACCGGCGGATAGATTACATCCTGCCCGGCTGGCCAAAAGGACGCGGCGCGGGCCACGTGGTTGACTGCCAGATTGCCGGAAACGCCCCGGTGAACGGCGTGTGGCCAAGCGATCATCACGCTTTAGTAGCTGAGTTGCGATACTGAACTGGGTGGATAAAACCATCCGTCTAAGACTTGTTTCAATAGCCGTATTACAAGCCAAAAGTAAATCGGGTGAATGATGGGTTTCATTCTTCTTGATCAGCCAGAAACGAAGTAGTCTTGCGGAAAACCAGATGACAAGAAGGGCGGCGAATTAGTGAACAGGCGTAGTTTTCTAGCAGGAGGAATGGCATTGGCGACAGGAGGTGTGCAGCCTGTAAGTACAGGGGCAAAAGAAGCCCGTGGCTTTTTCGTCCCGGCCGAAGAAGCGCGCCACCAGCGCACCTTCATGCAATGGCCGACGAGCCGTAAAGTGTATCCTGATCGTTGGTTTTTGAACATGACGCGGCAGACTGTTGCCGATATCGCCAACTCGATTTCGGAATTTGAGCCGGTCACGATGCTGGCTGCGAGCGAGGATCAAACCGGTGCACGACGCATGCTCTCCAAGGCAGTGGAACTATGGGACATTCCGACCGAAGACCTTTGGTGTCGTGATGCCGGACCGGTCTTTGTGGTCGACGGGCAGGGCAGTATTGCGGTCAGCCAAATACAGTTCAACGGATGGGGAAAAAAACAGATTCACCATCATGACGCCCGTATCTCCCAGAACGTGGCAAACCGGCTCGGATTGCCTCTCATTCCTACCGGTTTGCAAGGCGAAGCTGGTGGAGTTGAGCAGGACGGTCATGGCTTGCTGATGGCCCACGAAAGTTCTTGGGTGATCGATAACCGAAATCCCGGACTATCGCGCGATGAGGTCGAGCACCGCTTGCTTACCGCTTATGGCGCGCAAAGGATGATCTGGGGCAAGGGATTGCGCGGTGAAGACATCACTGACTATCATATCGACAGTCTTGCCAGGTTCACCGGGAATGGCCGCGTGCTGATCAATTTACCGCAAGTTCCAAGCCCAAATGATCCGTTTCACCATGCGGCGCTTGAAACACTCGATATCCTAAAAGAGACCGGGATGCAGATTGAAGTCATCCCTGAACCTACCAAACGGCGGGTTAAGAGTTTCGATTTTGTTGCCTCCTATGCGAATTACTATGTCTGCAACGGCGGCGTGATTGCCGCGCAGTTCGGAGACCCGAAAACCGATGCAATCGCAAAAGACGCATTGACGCGCCACTATCCAAATCGGGAAATCATTACTCTAAATATCGATCCTCTGGGTGAATTAGGTGGCGGAATTCATTGTGCAACCCAGCAAATGCCAGCTCAATAACACGGGCGTTCATCAAGGCGCATCAGGCTATGGGAACTGACTGCAAAGCCGGTGAGGCCAAGATGGGGATCAGAGACGTCATCATAGGCTTGTTTTGCCAGGCTAGAATATGCACCAAGTCTCCTCACCTTCTCCCGGCAAAAAACTCCTTTAAAATCTGCGCGGCCTCATCCGCCCCGATCCCATCGTAAACCTCGGGCGCATGATGGCATTGCGCATGGGTGAAAACCCGGGCGCCATGCGCCACTCCGCCGGATTTCGGGTCCGCAGCTCCATAATAAAGCCGCCGGATACGTGCAGCTGAGATGGCAGTGGCGCACATAGCGCAAGGTTCCAGCGTCACATAAAGGTCGTATCCCGGCAGCCTTTCACTGTTCACAACGGCGCAGGCTTCGCGGATCACCAGGATTTCGGCATGCGCCGTTGGGTCCGACAGCTCCCTTGTGCGGTTACCACCACGCGCCACCACCTTACCCTTGGCATTTACCAGCACCGCGCCGACGGGAACCTCTCCACGCGCGCCAGCTGCGCGTGCTTCGTCAAGGGCTGCATCCATATGTGAGGTAAACATGCTCATACCCTTACCTGCCTTCTTGGGTCGGGTTTGCCAAGGCTTTCCCTTTCTGCGCAGGGCGGGTATGCCAGCACCATGAGCAAAGAAACCTATATGGGCGAGCGTATCGCCAAAGTGCTGGCGCGGGCCGGAATTGCCAGCCGTCGCGGGGCTGAGCGGATGATCGAAGCGGGCCGGGTAAAGGTGAACGGCGACACGATCACCAGCCCGGCGCTGAATGTGACCGATGCTGACGCGATCATGGTCGACGACAAGCCGGTTGGTGAACCCGAGCCTTCGCGCCTGTGGCTTTATCATAAACCCACAGGTCTGATCACCACCGAACGTGACGATAAGGGCCGCGATACGGTCTTTGCCGCACTGCCGCCTGGTATGCCACGGGTGATGTCTGTGGGTCGGCTGGATATCAATTCCGAGGGGCTATTGTTGCTCACCAATGACGGCGGTATCAAACGCAAGCTTGAACTGCCCTCGACCGGCTGGCTGCGCAAATACCGGGTGCGGGTCAAAGGCCGGCCCAAGGATGAAAGTGTGGCTCCACTGCGCAAGGGGATCACCATTGACGGCGAACGCTTTCAGCCAATGGACGTGACGCTGGATCGCCAGCAAGGGGCAAATGCCTGGCTGACAATTGCGATCCGCGAAGGCAAGAACCGCGAGATTCGCCGCGCGATGGAGGCTGTCGGGCTAAGCGTCAATCGCCTGATCCGCGTCTCATACGGGCCCTTCCGGCTGGGTGATCTTAAACCCGGCGAGGTCGAGGAGGTTCGCGCCCGGGTGCTGCGCGACCAGTTGGGGCAGGACGCGAAATCTGACGGTTCGCCCGGGGTGAAACCAGACGCGAAAAGAAAACGCCCAGTGCGAAAGCGGCGTTAGGTTTCGCCCCTTAGCGCTGGCAGGCCAACCCCAGTGGCGTCAAACCCGCCATCCACTGCAATCGCCTGACCAGTCAGATAGCTGGCCTTGTCCGAGCACAGGAAGGTGATGATCTGGGCGATTTCATCCTCCGAACCTGACCGCGCCAGTGGAATGGCATTGGTGTAGGCTTTGAGGATTTCAGGCGAATGAACGGCCGCCGCCAGCTTGGTGCGCACTGGGCCGGGGCAGACACAATTTGCGCGGATGCCGACCTCGCCCATCTCCGCAGCCTGCTGCTTGGTCAGGTGAATGACCGCAGCCTTCGAGGTGCCGTAAGCCACGCGTAGGGTCGACGCCCGCATGCCTGAAATCGAAGCAATATTAACTATTGCCCCGCCCTGCGCCGCCATCACCGGCGCGCAGGCCTGCGAGCACAGGAATACGCCATCAAGATTGGTTGCCATCACCTCGCGCCACAAGGCAAAATCCGTGTCTTCTATGCGCTTGAAATCTGCCACTCCGGCATTGTTGACCAGCGCGTCAATTCGGCCATTCGCCGCCACCACTTCGGCCACCATTGCGTCCACCTGACCCGGCTGTGACACATCACAAACCACCGGCAGCGCACCCTCCAACCCCTCAGCCGCCTGGGCCAGTGTGGGTGCATCGCGGTCGATCATTGCCACCTTCCAGCCATCAGCCAGGAACAGTTTTGCAGCTGCCAGCCCGATCCCGCGCGCGGCCCCGGTTACGATTGCGGTTTTTTTCAACACCTTTTCCTCCAACCTTTTTTTCTGGAAATGTGGCCGCATTAATAACTAACTTGTTCCAAAGTCAAAATGGGGTACATCAAGTGCGATCGCACAAAAATGCTCAAAAAGAGCCTGATCTTTCTGTCTTCCCTCTTCTACCCACCGAAAATCGATTTTTCTCAGCCGTCATCATATCAGTCATATTTTTTTTCCGTTCGCTCTTCACCAAGCACTTTTCCTCCTATGTCAACACGGGTGGTTTGTAGATGGCCCGGTCTGGGTTAGACTGGGTGAAAGAGGGAGGGATTAATGCGAAACCTCATATCGCTAAGTGTACTTTTGCTGGCCATAGTTGGCTGCACCCTGACCCCGCTTCAGGAATGTCAGATGCCGCTCAGACGGGCCTTGGCTGACAACCAGGCCCAAATTGACGACGCAAGACTGAACATTCAGCGCGGTGCCATCTATATTCCTGCCAAAAGCTCGATTGGCGTACGCTACTGCGCCACGCCGCAGGGAAATTTCCACCTTTGCCTCGGGGTTCAGGACGGGACGGTAACTTACCGTAAAATGCGCATTGATGTGGCGGCCGAGCAGGCCAAGCTGAATGTGCTTTTAGCCCGCCGCAATGAGCTTGAGGCAAGTTATGCGCAATGTTCCGTGCGTTTCCCGGCCGTTTGAACAGTCACTTCCCCGGCTTAGTGAACCGGCACTCCAACCGCGTCAATCAGGCTGCGCCCGCCATCTACATTTAGGATTTGGCCGGTCATAAATCCTGAGCCGTCCGAGGCCAGAAACTGCACAGCTTCCGCCACTTCCGAAGCGCTCGCAATCCGGCCCAATGGCGTTCCCGCCTCAATTTCATCGCGTATTTCTGGCTCTTCACGCAAGGCGTCGCGCAAAGACGCGCTCATCACGGAACCAAACGCCACCGCGTTGACCCTGATCTTGTGCCCGGCAAGGGCGGTGGCCAGCGAACGGGTTGCCTGATCCAAAGCGGCCGAAGCAATTGAGAACCCCATCAGCCCCGGCAATGTGCGCGTGGCGGCAATGGATGACAGATTGATAATCGCCCCCAATGCACCATTTTTCTCGTCGTCACCAAGATCTTCGCCCTGCCGGATCATCCGCTGGGCAATTATCTGGCTTAGCCGCATACCCGATATAAGGTTTTGTTCCAGAAGCGTCTGAATTGATTCATCCTTGCAATCCAGTGGGTCTGTAACCAAAATCTGACGGCTGGCATTTACCAAAATATCGACCCGGTCATAGGCATCCAGCGTTGCTGAAAGCAGATTTGCCAGGGTCAGTTTTTGCCGCAAATCCCCGGCGAAATAGCGGATATTTCTGGTTTCTTCACCGTTCGCATCCTGATCCGGGTTCTTGCCGAACTCTTTTATCAGATGTTTTTCATCCATATCCGCACCCATGACATTGGCGCCCTGAGCGGCAAAGTGTCGGGCAATAGCAAGTCCAACACCATTGGCAGCACCAGTTATGATCGCGGTTTTGCCTTGAATAGAAAAAGACATATTTGCCTCCTGATTCCCTGCCGGATTATTGCATGTCACGTGGTTTGCGGCGAGGCCTGACCGCGTGCAGAACCTTAAAGCCTGGCGAACCGCCTGCATCGCTCACATGGCGAAACACCGCATCAAGCTCGGCCTCATAGGGCAAATGGCGGTTGGCAACCATCCATAACTGGCCCGACGGGGTCAGCATGGCTGCGGAGGCGCGGATGAAGGCGCGACCAATATCCGGGTCGCCTTTGCGGCCAGTGTGAAAGGGCGGGTTCGAGACGACAAAATTCAGTTCCTTTTCTGGCTTCCAAGCTCCGGCATCGGCCCAGTGGAACATGGCGCGCGGATCAGTGACGTTCATCCGGGCACAATTCAGAGCGGCCAGATCCGCCTCGACCAGATCCAGCTTGGTTACGTCTTCGCGCTCCAATATGGCCCTTGAAAGATAGCCCCAGCCAGCCCCCAGGTCAGCCCCGTGGCCTTTTAGTCGCTCTGGCAATGCAGCAAGCAAAGCTTGTGACCCCTTGTCAGGGCCAGCCGCGGAAAACACACCCGGACGAGTGATGAAACCGCCCTCGACTTCAGTGTCTTGCGCAGCCCAATCGCTGAAATCCCCGCCGCTGAACCAGATCAGCTTGCCATGCGCCTTTGAGATCGTGCCTGCAACGTCGACGCGCGTCTTGAGCGCCTTCAGCATCGGCATGATACCGTCGGTTTTCTGCCCGTCGATCACGATAACCCCACCACAAGTGACACGCGATGCCTCGGCCACCAAAGCGCGTGCTTCAGCCTTGGCGCGGGGCAGGAATACTACCGCTGCAGCGAAATCACCCTCGGGCTTGGGAGCGGTAGTGAAACCGCGTTTCAGGAATGCCTGGTGGACCGGATAAAAATCCTGCACAACAAATACTTGCGCCTTTTTCAGCGCTGACAGATCAATCGAGGTTTGCGGGTTGAAAACGGCAATACGCCCGCTCTCAGGCAACGCAAGCACACCGCTTTCAAGGGCGAGGGACAGGCGGGATACCGACATGGTTTCCCCTATTCTTTTTCCATGGTGCATTGCAGCGGGTGCTGATGCTCGCGCGCCAGCTGCATCACCTGATTAACCTTGGTCTCAGCAATCTCATGAGAAAAGACCCCGACCACTGCTAAACCCTTTTTATGAACTTTCAACATAATCTCGAAGGCTTGCGCATGGTTCATGCCAAAAAACCGCTCAAGCACGAGCACCACGAACTCCATCGGTGTAAAATCGTCATTCAATAACATGACTTTGTACATCGGCGGGCGTTTGGTGCGCGCGCGCGTCTGCAGCGCCAGATCGGCATCTCTATCCCCGTTTTCCGGCACATCCTCACCAGACATGACAATCTTTTTCAGGCTCACGTAGGGTACCTTTGGCTTTGCAATCAGGGTCGTTCAGCCCTGACAATATAAACGCTTCCACAGCCAAGGAAAGAGCCGTTTCGCGGTGCCGCATTGTTGCCACAATTTCCTATGTTGTGGGACACCTGGCGCAGACCACAAAATCTGGGAATTTACGTGAACAAAAAGCGGTAAACCAATTCAAATAAAGTGTTTTCCTGTATCCCGCGGCATGTTAACCTCCGTGGGAACGGACCCGGACAATAGATTCAGGCCACGAGGCAGACAAAGGTAAGCGACGTGCAAACACGTCTTGGGCAAATGGTCCGTATTGGGCTTTTTCTGGTTATAGCAGCCTGTGTATCGGTATTCTTTCCGGTGGCCTCGGTTGGTGCGCCATATGCCGCGATGGTGGTTGATGCGCGCACCGGAAAGGTGCTGCATTCTCGCAATGCCGATACGCAACTGCATCCGGCATCTTTGACCAAAATGATGACGCTCTACATCGCGTTTGAGGCGATCAAACACGGCGAAATATCACTGGATACGATGGTAACCATCTCAGCGAATGCAGCCGCGGAACCGCCGTCGAAACTGGGGCTTCGCACCGGGCAGAAGATACAGCTGCGATACCTGATCCGAGCAGCGGCGGTGAAATCAGCCAACGACGCGGCCACGGCAATCGGCGAGGCGATTGCAGGTAGCGAAGCGGCCTTTGCCCGACGCATGAACCGCACCGCCAAAGCCCTTGGGATGAGCCGCACCACTTTCAAGAATGCTCATGGCCTGACCCGCACCGGCCATATGTCGACCGCACGCGACATGACAGCGCTCGGGCGTCATCTGCTTTATGATCACCCGCAGTATTACAACCTATTCTCCCGCCTCTCGACCGATGCCGGAGTGCGCACCGTAAACAACACGAACTCTCGTTTTCTGAACGCCTATCGCGGGGCGGACGGGATCAAGACCGGGTATACTTCGGCTGCCGGGTTCAACCTTGTCGCTTCAGCTGAGCGCGGCAATGAGCGAATTATCACCACGGTTTTCGGCGGGCGTTCAACCGCGTCCCGCAATGCCAAAGTGGCCGAGCTTATGGATCTTGGCTTTCGCCGTGCCCCGACAAATGCGTCCCTCAGGCGACCGGCCGCGCCGACCTATTCAGGCGGTGAGGCAAGCCCGGCAGCACCGGCAACACCAACCGCGGCCGGACATACAATCAGGTTGGTCACCGCCGTCAAAACCAGCCCCCGCCCGGTGCCGCGCCCAGGCCAGACCAACCCTGCAGCCTCGGAGGAGTTGCTTGCTGCGATCGAAACCGGGGTCGAAAATGCAGTTGAGCAGGCAGTTGACGAAGCTGTGGAGGAAGCCGCGACCATACCATCGGTTGATCTCGCCGCTGCCCCCGACCCAGTCCCGACAACGCCGCAAAGGCCCGCACACCGGCCCGCCATATTGACGGCTTCAGCCACCCCGGTCGCTCCGGTTGCTCCGGTCACAGCCACCTATGCCACGGATGACGAACCCGAGATCGTGACCCGCGTGTCCAGCTCGGGCGGGCGCCATTTCGGCATTAATGTCGGAAGCTACATCTCGCGTTATCAGGCCGAAAGGGTATTGTTGAAAACTGCCCTGAACGAACTTTCCACCCTGGGCGACGCCCTGCGCAAGGTGGCAAACCGCCCGGATGGCTGGCACGCGAACTTTGTTGGTATGACCCGCGAGGGTGCGGAACTTGCCTGCCGCCGGTTAAATGCCCGCAATACCGAATGTCAGGTGATCGGGCCAACCTAAACGCGCCAAAGCAATCAGGTCGCGGCCGCCGCATGGGTTCTTAGATCAAATGCCGCAGCCATTAAGGCCTTGGTATATTCGGTGCGTGGTGCGTCGAAAATCTGTTCCGCCGTTCCCGCTTCGACAATGTCACCCGATTTCATAACCAGCACCTGATGCGCCAATGCGCGCACAACCCGAAGGTCGTGGCTGATGAAAAGATATGCCAGCCCGTATTTCGCCTGAAGCCTTCTCAGAAGGTCGATGATCTGCACCTGCACCGTCATATCAAGCGCTGAGGTTGGTTCATCCAGCACCATCAGTTTCGGGCGCAGGATCATGGCGCGGGCGATGGCGATGCGCTGACGCTGACCGCCGGAAAACTCGTGCGGGTAGCGGTGCATTGTGTCGGGGTCCAGTCCGACCTCCTGCATAATCTCTGCCACCATTTCGCGCCGGTTATGCCCTGGCTCCAACCCATGTACACTCAGCCCTTCGGCAATGATCTCTTCTGCGGTCATGCGCGGCGAAAGCGAGCCATATGGGTCCTGAAACACGATCTGCATGTCGCGCCTGAGTGGGCGCAATTCGCGGCTGCCACGGCCCTGAATGTCTTGCCCCAAAAACACCACCGATCCGTCGGATGAGATCAGCCGCATCACCGCCAGTGCCAGCGTCGTTTTGCCCGAGCCGCTTTCGCCGACAATGCCAATGGTTTCCCCCGCGCGCACCCTGAAAGTGGCGGCGTTCACCGCCTTGATATGACCCACCGTACGTTTCAAAAGCCCGCGTTGGATGGGAAACCAGATGCGCAAGGCCTTGGTGTGTGCAATCTCGGGGGCACCGTCGGCAACCGGGTCGGGTTGCCCGGTGGCCTCGGCATTCAGCAAGATGCGAGTGTATTCGTGGGTAGGATTGGTGAAGATTTCCGCTGTTGGTCCTGCTTCGACAATCACACCGTCCTTCATCACGCAGACCTTGTCGGCAATACGGCGCACGATGCCAAGGTCGTGGGTGATAAAAAGAAGGCTCATGCCTTCGCTTTCCTTCAACTCGGCCAGCAGGTCGAGTATCTGCGCCTGAATGGTCACGTCCAGCGCCGTGGTCGGCTCATCCGCAATCAGCAAGTCCGGGCCATTGGCCAGTGCCATTGCGATCATCACCCGCTGCCTTTGCCCGCCGGACAATTGGTGCGGATAGCTTTTCAGCCGCTCCTCGGGCTGGTCAATACCGACCTTGTTCAGAAGCTCGATAATTCGGTTTTGCACCGCTTCCCCGCGCAGGCCCTGATGCAATTCAATTGACTCCGCCAGTTGCCGTTCCAAGGTGTGCAGCGGGTTGAGGCTGGTCATCGGTTCCTGAAAAATGAACGAGATGTCGTTGCCACGGGCTTTTCTCAGATCAGCCTCGCGCGCGCCGATCATCTCGGTGCCCTCATATTTGACTGAACCAGTAACACTGGCCGAGTCGGGCAGCAGGGCGACGGTGGACAAAGCGGTGACCGATTTTCCCGAGCCACTTTCACCAACCAAAGCCACAGTTTCACCCTTCTCGATGGTGAAAGACACGCCACTGACTGCCGGGTGATCCAAGCCATCCTGACGAAAGCTTACAGACAGGTTGTTAACCTCAAGCACCTTCATTGAAACGTCTTTCTGGGATCGAATGCGTCACGCACCCCTTCAAAGATGAACACTAAAAGTGAAAGCAGCAGTGAAAAGGTGAGAAAGGCGGTAAAGCCCAGCCACGGCGCTTGCAGGTTTTGTTTGGCCTGGCGGGTAAGCTCGCCCAAGCTTGGGGCGGATGAAGGCAGGCCAAAGCCAAGAAAATCCAGCGTCGCTAGGGTCGATATCGTGCCGGTAATTATGAAAGGCAACATGGTCAGGGTAGCGACCATGGCATTGGGCAACATGTGCCTGAACATGATCACCCTGTTGGCCACGCCCAGCGCGCGGGCGGCCCGGATATATTCAAAGTTTCGCGCACGCAGGAATTCAGCACGTACCACGCCCACAAGGGCGGGCCATCCAAACAGCACCGTGACAAAAACCAAAAGCCAGAACGAACGACCCAGAATGGCGAATAGGATGATGATCACATAAAGCGAGGGGGTCGAGCCCCAAATCTCAAGCAAGCGCTGGAATACCAAGTCGGTCTTGCCTCCGAAATATCCCTGAACCGCACCGGCCGTGATGCCGATGGCCGAGGTGATAACCGTAACGATGAGGGTAAAGAACACCGACAGGCGAAAGCCGTATATCACCCGTGCGGTCACATCACGCGCCGTATCGTCCGTACCCAGCCAGTGGTCGCGATCCGGCGCCGAGGGCGCAGATTTGCCAATGTCATTGATGGTATTGAACGAATAGGGAATTATCGGCCACAGGGTCCAGCCTTTCTCGATCAACGCGCCAGATGCGGTTCCGGTATTGCCCACAATGCCATCCTGCGCATCCTCGATGACCCCTTCCGGATCGTCCCAACACTCCTGCAATCCGCCCGAGACAATCAGGCACTCGACTTCAATGTCGCCATAGACCGCCTCGGTCCTGAAATCGCCGCCAAAGGCGGTTTCGGGATAGAACTTCATGATCGGCATGTAATACTCGCCGCGATACTGCACCAGAATGGGGCGGTCATTGGCAATGAATTCAGCCAGAAGCGACAGACCGAAGATGGCGGCGAAAATGATCAGCGACCAATAGGCACGGCCGTTGCGGCGAAAGTTGCGCCAGCGGCGCTGGTTAAGCGGCGAAAGGGTCAAGCAGGTTCCTCCGCGAGAGGCCAAGGAGCAAGGCCTTTCGAAAAGCCTTGGCAAGCGGTTTCCAAACCGCTTGGACCCGGCCGATAGGCTGCGCATTGGGTGTCATAATGGCCCATCATACTTCGCGCGCCTCAAAATCAATGCGCGGGTCGACGAAAACATACATCAGATCACTTAAGATGCCGACGACCAGACCAACCAGTCCGAAAACAAACAGGGACCCGAAGATGATCGGGAAATCGCGCTGCAACGCTGCCTCGAACCCAAGCCGCCCCAGCCCATCGAGGGAAAACAGAACCTCGATAATTACCGAGCCGCCAAAGAACACACCAAGGAACAGGGACGGGAAACCGGCGATGACAATCAGCATGGCGTTGCGGAATACGTGGCCATAAAGCACCTTGCGCTCCGACACCCCCTTGGCGCGGGCGGTGACCACATATTGCTTCTTGATCTCATCAAGAAAGCTGTTTTTGGTCAGGAGCGTCAGGGTGGCGAAACCGGAAATGCTTGAAGCCAAAACCGGAAGGAAAATATGCCAGAAATAGTCCAGTATCTTGCCAATGACGCTCATATCTTCCCACCCGTCCGAGGTCAGACCGCGTAATGGAAAAACCTGCCAGTACGACCCGCCCGCGAACAGGACCAAAAGCAGGATGGCAAACAGAAAACCGGGGATGGCATAGGCAACGATGATCGCCGCCGAGGTCCAGGTGTCAAACGAGGACCCGTCGCGCACCGCCTTTTTTATCCCCAGCGGGATCGACACCAAATAGGCAATCAGCGTCGACCAAAGCCCCAGCGTGATCGACACTGGCAGCTTTTCTTTGACTAATTCAAACACGCCGATCGAGCGAAAATAGCTCTCGCCGAAATCGAAACGCATATAATTCCACATCATGGTGAAAAACCGCTCAACCGGCGGTTTGTCAAAGCCGAACTCGCGCTCTAGCTGCTCAATGAATTCAGGCGGCAGACCGCGCGAACCAAGGTATCTCTCATCGCCCCCGCCGTTATCGGAAACCACGCTGTCAGTGCCCGATATGGTCTCGAACACATCGCCCTCGCCCTCCATCTGGGCGATGATCTGCTCGATCGGCCCACCGGGGACAAATTGCGTCAGCGTGAAGTTGATGATCATGACGCCCAGAAGCGTCGGAATGACCAACAGCAACCGCCTGATGATATAGGCGCCCATTTACCTGTCCTGCCCTGCCATTGACCCTATAGCGCGCCAGCGGCTTTTAATGCCTCATATTTGCTCTGATTAAACCACCAGAAATCGAGATAGCCAAGGTCATATGGCGGCAACGGATCGGGATGCTCGAACATGTCAAAATAAGCGACGGTATAGACGTCCTTGTACCATTGCGGCACCCAGAACTTCATCGCCCGCATCACCCGGTCCAACGCCTTGACCGCTGTTACCAGATCGTCCTTGGTTTCGGCGTTGCGGATAACCTCGATCAATGCGTCCACCGCGGGATCAGCCACACCGGGTGAGTTGAAAACGCTGACTTCCATTTCGGCCGAGCCAAGGCTTTGCGCCAGATTTCCGCCAGGTTCATAGCCCACGCCCATGTGGTCGGTGATAATGTCGTAGTCAAAGGCATAACGACGGTCGACATATTGCGCATTATCGACCCGGTTCAGGCTTGCCTCGACCCCCAGACGTTTGAGGTTCTCGACATAAGGGTTGATCACCCGGTCAAAGGCCGGGCTGCGCTCAAGAAACTCGATCTTAAGCGTCTGACCGGCGGCGTTGCGGCGGATGCCGTCATCGCCCACTTCCCAGCCCGCTTCGTCCAGCAAGGCTGACGCACGGCGCAGATTGGCGCGGTCAAGCTGACGGCTGCCAGATCCCGGCGCCATCACCACCTCATCTGTCAGAACGCCTTCGGGCAGAAGATCTGCAATCGGCTCAAGCAATGCCAATTCACCGGCACTCGGCGTGCCTTCTGAGGCCAGATAGGAGTTTTCGGCAAACGAATTAATCCGCGCATAGAGCCCGTAAAACAGCGTTTCATTCGACCATTCGAAGTTGAACATCAGACCAAGTGCTTCACGCACACGTGGATCCTGAAAACGTTCCTTGCGCATGTTGAAAACAAAAGCCTGACCCGAAGCCTGCGCCCCGTCCGCCAGTTCGGCCTTGACCACATGACCCGATTCCAGTGCGGGGAAATTATAACCCGTCGCCCACTGCTTGGACGAATTTTCGATGCGGTAAGTATAAGCCCCCGCCTTAAATCCTTCAAACGCCGCCGAGCCATCGGCGAAATACTCAATCCGAATAGTATCGAAATTATTGCGCCCGATATTCATTGGCAGATTATTACCCCAATAATCGGGATTGCGGCGGTACACGATGCGCTCGTTAATCTCAAAACTTTCCAGCACATACGCCCCGGTGCCCATTATCGGTTTAATATTGGTTTCATCCAGCCGGTATTCGTTCGCTTCCATCCAGGCAGCTGAGAAAACCGGGTTTGCCCCGGCCTGATCAATGCGTTCGCGCATCGGGGCGTCCTCGACAAAGGTGAACTTAACCCGCGCATCGTCCAGCGCTTCAACGCTGGCGATGATGCGTGATACACCTTCACGGTAGCTGGGCAGCCCTTGTTCCATGAACAGCTCATGGGTGAAAACCACATCTGTCGCGGTTACATTCGAGCCGTCGGAAAACCGCAACTCGGGCCGCAGGGTGAAGATCACCCATTCGCGACCCTCGGGATATTCCAGGGTTTCACAAAGCAGGCAGTATGACGAACCGATTTCGTCCGCCGTTCCAGTCATCAGCCGCTCGATCGCAACTGTCGCCATCGAGGCGGACACACCCTTGCGGGCATAAGGGTTGAAGCTGTCAAAGGTGCCACGCTCGTTGGCGATTACAATCTCGCCGCCCTTAGGCGCATCCGGATTGACGTAGTCAAGATGGGCAAAATCCGCCGGGTATTTCAGGTCGCCAAAGGTTGAAATTCCGTGGCTGATAGTGGTTTCGCCTTCTGCGCGCAGCACGTGGGAGGAAAGAAAAAGCACCAGGATTGCCAAGGGAAAGAAAAGCACCCATTTTGGGGGATGCGCGTCCGTTTGGGTCATCGTTTTGGCGACCACACGGGTTTTTTCGGGCAACATGGGCTTCTCCTCCGTCTATTTCAGCGGTTTTCGTAAATTTCTGTTCGATTTCAAGCTAAAGCCGCATCCGGGTATTATTCAAGTTGAGATTTCGTAAAGAAATGGTGAACGGTGCGTTCTTAGGGGGTGTTGCGCCAGCGCCGGCAACGAAAAAGGGCCGCTCGCGGATGCGAACGGCCCCAACATTCAAAATGCGAAACGCTTAGCCGCTGATCGATTCAAGATAGGCGATGACGTTTGCACGATCTGCCTCTGTGCTCAGACCCTTGAAGCTCATCTTGGTGCCCGGAACAACGCCCTTGGGGTCCGCCAGATAAGTATCCAGCCGCTCCACATCCCAAGTGCCACCAAAAGCAATCATCGCATCGGAGTATTTAAAGCCTTCGCGGCCTGCTACATCACGGCCAACAACTGCGAACAGGTCAGGACCAACGGCTTTGGCGCCTTCTTCCAGTTTGTGGCAGGCTTTGCATTTCTTGAAAACCTTTTCGCCAGCTGCCAGGTCACCGGCACCGTCGGCAACGGCAACAGGCGCGGCTTCTTCAGCGGGCGCTTCTTCGGCGGGAGCCTCATCCGTGTGTGCTTCTTCTGCAGGGGCTTCCTCGGCTTGCGTTTCTTCGGCGTGTGCCTCTTCTACTTCGATTTCTGCGATGATAAAACCTGGCGAATGGCCAGAGCTGCCAGTTGTGTAAAGCATCCCAGCCGCCAGATAGGCCAGAACGAAAAACACCAGTGCGCCGATAACACTTACTGTAATCTTTGTCATTGTGTTGAACATGTCGCGTTCCATTTGATCATTGGTTAAAGGCTTCTATCCGCTTCCCTTAGGGCTTTTCAAGCGGTATGAGGCATGACTAAACGCCCTATTGGCGCAAAATACACGAAAGAGCCCAATTATGACTGGCCGAATTGCATTTCAGGGCGAACCCGGCGCCTATTCTCACGAAGCCTGCATCAAAGCCCATCCAGAGCTTGAGCCATTGGCCTGCCATTCGTTTGAGGAAGTCATCGAAGCGGTTAGTTCGGGGGATGCGGATCTGGCAATGCTGCCGATTGAAAACACCACCTATGGCCGCGTTGCCGATATTCACCGTCTTTTGCCCGAAAGCGGTCTGCATATCATTGACGAGGCTTTTGTCCGTGTCCGCATCAATCTTCTGGCAATGCCCGGCACCCGGATAGAGGACGTAAAAACGGTACGCGCGCATCTTGTATTGCTGCCGCAAACCGCTGAGTTTCTCAAGGCAAACAAGATATTGGGCCATGCGGCGGCAGACAGTGCCGGCGCAGCGGCCGAGCTGGTTGAAAGCAACGCGCGCGATCAGGGCGTGTTGGCAAGTGCGCTGGCGGCCGAGATTTACGGGCTTGAAGTTATCGCCAGTGATATCGAGGATCATGGCCATAACACCACCCGCTTTGTCATCATGGCGCGTGAACCTGACCTGACCCGGCGCGGCGATGTTGGGATGATGACAACCTTTGTCTTTGAGGTCCGCAACATTCCCGCAGCACTGTACAAAGCGATGGGCGGCTTCGCCACCAACGGCGTCAACATGACCAAGCTGGAAAGCTACATGGTCAGCGGATCGTTCACAGCAACGCAGTTTTATGCTGACATCGAGGGTCATCCAGACGACCGTAACGTGCAACTCGCCATGGAAGAGCTGGATTATTTCACCTCAAATACAGAAGTGCTGGGGGTCTACCCGGCCAACAAGGCGCGCCACTGACCCGGGTATCCAGACTGGTCCGAGGTAACGTTTCCATCCACGCCCGAAGGGACCTACCGTATGTTGGGCGGGTGGTATCCGTCCTCGATCGCTCCTGCGAAGTCTGCTATGCGCTTGCGAAACCGATTGGATAATTTTGCGCGACCCAGTTTCATCGGTTGCAGCAGCAATCGTGCGGAAATGGTCGTGGGTTTCAGCCCGGTCGAGACGTCCATCCGCGTGCGCACCCGCGACAGTGACACAAGTTCGATATAAAAACTGCTTTCCACGCCCGAGGCGGTGGCGAAAACCCGGACCTTGTTTGGCGCGTCAAGCTCGGTCAGTTCCAGATCGGCCTTGCGAATACGATTACGAAAACTGAACTGGACCGCCCAGGTCATACCCTTGCTTGGTGTCTCCATAGTGTCGGTCCGGGTGATTTCGGCACCACGCCGCAAAGCCGCCCGTTCCCACCCTTCGAAATTGGCCACGGCGCGAAAGACTTCCTCGATCGGAGCTTCAATGTCTTCTCGCGCTGAAAACTGCATGTGTTCGCCCGTTCCATTTCCGCCTTGCAGCGATTCTGTCCCTATTCAAGCCGGTCCGCAAGCCAGTTTTTGAGCAAAAAGGATGCAATCGCCCCCTCGCGCGGAGGCAACATCCTGCTGCTTATCCCTGCGAACACATCCATCACCTCCTCTCGTGTCAGCCAAAAGGCATCCTCAAGCTCATTCGGGTCGAGAGTTATTTCACGCCCCAATGCTTCGGTTTTGCAGCCGATCATGATCGAAGACGGATATGGCCAAGGTTGGCTTGCCAGATAGGTGACCGCGCCGGTGACAATTGCGGTTTCCTCAAAAACCTCGCGCCGAACCGCCGCCTCGATGGTCTCACCCGGTTCGACAAATCCGGCAAGAAGCGAATTCATCCCGTCAGGCCAACCCGGCGAGCGACCGACAAGAACTGAATTGCCGTGGGTTACCAGCATGATCACCACCGGATCGGTGCGCGGAAAGTGGTGGGTGGTGCATGCTGGGCAGATACGTTGCCACCCGGCCATAAAGGTGTCGCTTTTTGCCCCACATGCCGCACAAAACCCATGACTGCGATGCCAAGACAGGATCGCACGGGCGGTGGCGGCAATCTCTGCATCCAGCGGCGACAGGGCGGCCATGACGCCACGCAGTTCACAAAACGCTCCGCTGCTTTCGGGCAGGGGCTGCACGGAGGGATCAAAAAACACCCCCTCCTCAGGGGTTTGAATACCCGGTTCAGGTTGCCATTGTGAGACATCGGCGGCAAATACAGGGGTGCCTCGGGACAGGCCAAGGAAAACAGCGTTGCCATTCATCTGGGTCAAAACAGGGTGACTTTGCCCAACCAAAGCCAATGCCGAGCCGTCCTGATTGATCAGGGGCTTTCCCTTCCACACCGGCAATACGCAAGCACCGCTACCCTTGAGTATTTCGCCAAGTGCGGCTTCATCGCTACGCAAATTGGCGGCCCGATCAAGACCCCCACCGCCGAATGTCACTTCTTCAGCCTGTTGCAATTCAGCCTCCATTCATAATCCATAAGCTGTATCATCAAGTTGAGGCTTGAACACCACGTTGCACAAATATTACCATTAGTTGTATTGTTTTGGTGTTATTCCCGCATTGTTTGCAGAATTCGAACCTTTGCAAGACAATGCCTTGATCGCCGAACCACGAAACGAACGCTGGGTGAAGGCAATTGGGCAAAGTTGATACGTTAGCTGAAAGTCTTGTAAGCACACGAGTCTGTTTGCGCATTATGGCGACAACCGATCTGCATATGCAGGTCCTGCCCCATAATTACCAAACCGGCACAACAACAAACAAACGCGGTTTTGCCCGCACCGCTACCCTGATCCGGCAAGCACGCCGTGAGGTTACAAATTCCATCCTTGTGGACAATGGCGATTTCCTATGTGGAACAGGTGGCAAATTTGAGGCTGGCGCAGCCTTTGAAGCTTGCCATCCGATGATTTCGATCATGAACCATTTGGGCTATGACGCCGCCACACCCGGCAACCATGATTTTGATCACGGCCTGCAATATCTGACACAGGCTACGTCTAAGGCAGCTTTTCCTTTCGTCAGCGCCAACGCCCTGATCCGGCGCGGGCAGGCACCGGCCAATGATATGCACCTTTTTTCACGCTTCACGATCCTTGAACGTCGCGTGACCGACCTGCTTGGCGGACGCCATATGCTACGCATCGGGGTTACCGGGTTTTTGCCACCAAACTCGATCGCGCAATACGAGACCGATACTCACCAAATCCAGACCCGTGATATTCTCGAAGCCGCACGCGCCGTCATTCCGCAGATGAAAGCCGCAGGTGCCGACATCATCATAGCGCTGGCTCATACCGGCATTGGACGCGAAGTGCATTTTGACAATATGGAAAACGCGGCTGTACCGCTCGCGCGAATGAAGGGCATAGACGCAATTATTGCTGGCCACCAGCATCAGGTTTTTCCCGGACCTAATTGGCCCGAAAGCAAGATGATTGACGCCAAAAACGGCGCAGTTCACGGCAAGCCCGTTGTCTCTTCCGGGTTTTGGGGCTCACATCTGGGCCTGATTGATCTTGATCTGGTTTTCGACAATCAGGCCTGGCGGGTAAAGCGTCATAAATGCGAAACACGTCCGATTTTTGATCCTGATGGACAGGCGGACAATTCGCCAGATGTTGAACCCGATCAAACCGTCGTCAGGATTATGCAGCCAACCCACAAGCGCATTCTCAACCAGATAATCAAACCGGTGGGTCGGATTGCCCGCCCGTTAAACAGCTTTTTCGCTTTGGCCGCCCCGTCGCGTGCGGTGCAGGAAATTCAGCGCGCGCAGTTCTGGTTCGCAAAAAGGCACCTCGCCGATTATTACAATCCGGCGCTACCCGTGCTGTCTTCTGCCTGCCCTTTTAAGTCCGGTGGCTATGGTGGCGCGAAAAACTTCACTGATATTGCCGCGGGCACCATCACCATGCGTGCAATTCTGGACCTCTATCCTTTCCCGAACCAGATCGCCCTTTTGCCCATCAGTGGTGCCAATTTGCGTGAATGGCTTGAGCGTTCGGCTTCGGTGTTCAACGCAGCAATGCCGGGTACGGGGTCGCGCGACCTTATCACGGCTGAGACCCCAGCCTACATTTTTGAAACCGTGCTGGGTGTCGAGTACAGAATCGATTTGTCGCAAGAGGCGCGTTATAACCAGATCGGCCAAATTACTGCACCTGACAACTGGCGCATCAAAGGGCTGAGCTATGCAGGCAAGCCGGTTGCACCGGATCAGGTATTTACTCTGATCACCACGAATTACCGGGTTGGCGGCGGCGGTTATTATCCGCAAAGCTGTCTGAAGGGCCGTCTGAAAGTGCCGGTGGTCGAGTTACAAAAGCTTCTGCCCGCATATTTCAACGCCCACCCAAACCTTGACCCCGCCCTCGATCCGCATTGGCAGTTTGCATCTGTCCCCGGCGCACGAATGCGCTTTCGCTCATCACCCCGGGCACTGAAGCATCTGGATGATCTGACTGGCCAGCCTATTACACCGGGTTCCATCGATGAGGACGAGTTCCAGCATTTTGGGCTTTGTCTGTGATCCCTTGCCTTCGCCCATCGGGGAGCCTATATGAACCGCGAGAGGTTGGCGCGGGCAGGCGCCTCGCCAACCCGGTCAGATCCGGAAGGAAGCAGCCGTAACGAGCCCCGCTTGGGTCGTTGTCCAGCCTCTCACCCAAGCGTAGATCGTGAAACGATTTGTGCGCAGGCGGAAAGCGATTTCTGAAGGAAATCTGGCAGCAGCCAAAGCCAGTTAAGGAGGGTTTTATGATTGTAACAATCTCCCTTCAGGCATTTTTGTCCTAGGGTCATCGCCCTGACATGCCTGAGCTTAGCATCCCACCGGGTCGATCCTTGTGGGATTAGCCACCTTTCAGACAGGCAGACAAATGCAAATCACCCTCAAAGACCTTGGATTCACACCCTTCTTCGCCGGGCAGGTCCCGGAAAACTCTGATCTTTCCCCTTTTCGGATCACCGAAGTCCATCGCGACCGACTTTCGGCGCTTTCGCCCGATGGGCCTTCAGTTTTAACCACAAAACTACCGCTCCAGACCAGCGACTTCGCGGTCGGTGACTGGGTGCTGGCGGATGAAAACGCCCAGATCAACGTTGTTTTGGAGCGCCAGAGCCTGCTGCACCGCCGCGCCGCGGGCACACAAGCCAGCAGGCAATTGATCGCGGCCAATTGCGAAACCCTGTTCATCACAAGCTCCTGCAACCCTGATTTCAACACGGCGCGCATTGAACGCTATCTGGCTCTGGCGTATGAGGCTGGGTGTTTTCCGGTGATCGTCCTGACCAAGGCCGACCAAAGCGATGAGGCACCAGGATTTGCACGCAGAGCCGGGCAGATTGACGCCAGGGTTCCGGTTTTAACGGTCAATGCACTGGATGCGGATGATCTGGCGCTGGTCGCAAGCTGGTGCGGGCGCGGTCAGACCGCGGCCCTTGTGGGTTCAAGCGGCGTCGGCAAAACCACCCTGACCAACGGGCTGTGTGGGCGCGATGATGATACCGGAGGCATCCGCGAAGACGATGCACATGGGCGTCATGTCACCACCAGTCGCGCGTTAAGGCGTATGCAAAACGGTGGCTGGATCATTGACACGCCCGGCATGCGCGCCCTGCGGCTTGAGGAAGCGGGTGATGGGATTGACGCCGTTTTTGACGATATTGCCCGTTTGGCCGCTACTTGCCGGTTCTCAGACTGTGCTCATGAAAGTGAACCCGGCTGCGCCGTGCTTGGCGCCGTCGAAGCCGGAGACCTTGCACCAGATCGCATGGAGCGATGGGCCAAGCTGAAACGCGAGGACATCCGCAATTCGCAAACACTGGCCGAAAGCCGGGCGCGTGGGAAAGCCTTTGGCAAGATGGTCAAGGCGGCCGCTAAGGATACGCATTGGCGACGTAAGCGGTAGCACCATATTCAAGCAATTGCATTTGAGTGCCGATCCGTGCGAAGCTTCATAGAGCCAGATAATCAACACGAGGGGCACAATATGCACCGCTTTCTCACCGCCATAATTGCGCTTTTCATGCTTTCCTCCGCCACTTTTGCCCAATCCTTGCGCGTTGAACAGGTAGCTGAAAACATCTATGCAATCGTCGGTCCTTTAGGCCAACGCAGCCCGTCAAACCTTGGCAACAACGCCACCTTTGGTCTTGTTGTGACCGCGAATGGTGCCGTGCTGATCGATACTGGTGGGTCTTATCTTGGTGCCAAGGCGTTGCATGAAGTAATCAAAGACGTCACAGATCAACCAGTGGTGAAGGTCATCAACACCGGCGGGCAGGATCATCGCTGGCTTGGCAATGGCTATTGGCATCAACAAGGCGCCGAAATCATTGCTTCGCAGGAGGCTATCGCCGATCAAGCAGACCGGGCCTCGATGCAGATGACGGTGCTGTCGGAACTGATCACAACGTTCATGCTGGATGGAACCAAGCCCTATTTCGCCGACGTGGCTTTTGCCGGTAATCACGGGTTTTCCCTTGGTGGTATTGATTTCGAGCTTACCCACGGCGCGGCCCATACCCCCGGGGACAGCACCGTCTGGCTCCCCGGTGCTTCGGTCATGTTTACCGGTGATATGGTCTACGTTGAGCGTATTCTTGGAATTGGAACAATGTCGTCGTCAAAGGAATGGGTGACTAGCTTTGAGGCGATGGCGGCGCATCAGCCCGCCCATATCATACCCGGCCACGGAGCACCCACAGACCTGGCCTCGGCCGAGTTGGACACATATGACTACCTCGTCAACCTGCGAGACGAGATCGGCGCGCTGATCGAAGAGGGTGGCGACATCATCGACGCCCCAAAGGTTGACCAAAGCGCATTCTCCTATCTGGCCAATTTCGAAGGGCTTGCCGGACGCAATGCTCAGGAAACCTACAGCCAGATGGAATGGGAATAGAGCCAGGCGGGGCAAGGCCTTTCGAAAGGCCTTGTTAACTCGATTTCGAAATCGCGGGGCAAGCAGTTTCAAAACTGCTTGAAAAAGGCGCTTCGAAGCGCCTTTTGCCGGGTCCTATCAATCAGCTTTCGAACGCCCATACACGTTGCGCCCCGGTCTCGACAGCGCAAGGCCTGACCGCACGCAACCGGGCAAGGGCTACGTCAGGTGCCTCACCGATTTCGACCATCAAACGCATAAGCACCATGCCTGATCGCCCGCAGCCACCGCGGCAATGGGCCAGCACCCGGCCGCCGTCTGCCAGAACCCCGCGCGCGGCGAAGGACAGAGCTGACCATAAAGCAAGCAAGTCTGCCCCAGGCGCGCCAAAATCTTGAATTGGCAAATGGTGCCAGGTGATTCCCTCGTGCAACAGATCCCCACCCAACGTGCTGGCACCCGCCTGGGCCATTTCGCCTTCTTCGGTCATCGACAGAACCATGTCAGGGGCCCAGCCCGTTAATGTGGTGAAATCATCCGCGTATGGGCCGAAATGCCCCGGTAACGGGGAAATACCAAGCACCCCACCGCCCGCCTTCAGGTCGGATATCGTGAAAATGCTCATCTGGTAACCTCGACGGTGGACGCGCGGCGCGACTGCGCTTAGATTTGTGCCGCAAGCACAAGGAACATCATGAACGACACGCCCGAAAAAGCCTATCAGGTTTTCGCCCGTAAATACCGGCCCGAGACTTTTACCGATCTGGTCGGGCAGGAAGCTATGGTGCGCACCCTGAAAAACGCCTTTGAAGCTGACCGGATCGCGCAGGCCTTCATCATGACAGGTATTCGCGGCGTCGGCAAAACCACGACCGCGCGTATCATTGCCAAGGGCATGAACTGCGTTGGTGAGGACGGCAAGGGCGGGCCGACGATTGCACCTTGTGGCAAATGCGAGCCCTGTCAGGCGATCGCCGAGGGGCGCCACGTGGATGTAATGGAAATGGACGCGGCTTCGCGCACCGGGGTTGGCGACATTCGCGAGATCATCGAAAGTGTGCATTACCGGGCGGCCTCGGCACGCTACAAGATTTACATCATCGACGAAGTGCACATGCTTTCAACCTCAGCCTTCAATGCGCTTTTGAAGACGTTGGAAGAGCCACCGGAACATGTGAAATTCATTTTTGCCACCACCGAAATCCGCAAAGTTCCGGTGACTGTCCTCAGCCGTTGCCAGCGTTTTGATCTGCGCCGCATCGAACCTGAAGACATGATTGCCCTTCTGCGCAAGATTGCGGATGCGGAAAAGGCGAGCATCAGCGATGACGCCCTGGCGCTGATCACACGCGCCGCCGAGGGTTCGGCCCGCGACGCGCAGTCACTTTTGGATCAGGCGGTTTCTCACGGGGCCGGGGGAACCACGGCCGACCAGGTCCGCGCCATGCTGGGGCTGGCCGACCGGGGCCGGGTGCTGGACCTGTTTGACATGATCATGAAGGGTGACGCCGCCGGGGCGTTGTCTGAATTGTCGTCGCAGTATGCCGATGGGGCCGACCCGATGGCGGTGCTGCGTGATCTGGCAGAAATCACTCACTGGATCAGCGTGATCAAAATCACACCCGAGGCCGTCGACGACCCGACCGTGGCCCCGGATGAGCGCACCCGAGGTCAGGTCTTTGGCCAAGGCTTGCCAATGCGCGCCCTGACCCGGATGTGGCAAATGCTGCTGACATCGTTAGAAGAGGTGGCATCTGCGCCTAACACCATGATGGCGGCAGAAATGGCGGTGATCCGCCTTACACATGTTGCGGATTTGCCAACACCCGAAGAGCTTGTGCGAAAGCTGAAAGACACATCCCCCCCACCCCCTGCACCAAGTGGCGGCGGAGGGAGCCGCGCGCCTGACGGCGACGGTACGCCTGCGGCGGGCGGGGGGCCATCGCTGCGCTCGGCCCCTGCCGGGAGTAACGGTGGCAGCCCAACCGCCAGCGCTGCCCTTGCACAGGCACCTGACAGCGCACTGGCCCGCTTTGCCCGGTTTGAGGATGTGATCACACTGATCCGCACCAATCGCGACGTGAAATTACTTGTCGAGGTCGAAACCGGCCTTCGTCTATCCTCATACCAACCGGGGCGGATAGAATTCACGCCCGCTGGCGGTGCCCCTCAGGACCTTGCCACAAGGTTGGCATCGCGCCTTCAGGGCTGGACCGGGGTCAGGTGGGGGGTAACATTGGTCAATGGCTGCGAGGAAGCGACCATTGCCGAAATCCGCGACAGCGCCAAGCTTGCTTTGAAAAAAGAAGCCATGGCCCATCCCTTGGTGCAGGCCACCATCGCTGCCTTTCCCAGCGCCAGCATCACCGAGATCCTCACGCAAGAAGACAGGGAAACCCAGGCGGCGGCAGATGCCCTGCCTGAGGTGGAAGATGAATGGGATCCGTTTGAGGAAACCTGAGACGCTGGCGCAGCCCGAGAAATCAGGCCAAGGTCCGGCATGACAATCCCGCCAACAGACCCGTTGCCCCACTGCGTGCCAGCTTTTAGCGGCGCCGCTTTTTTAGTGCGTTTCGCCTTAACCGGCCAGACCCTGCCCCCTTTTCTCGGGAGCAGGACTTTGGCCGCGGCGCATGGCCAACAGCAAGGTTTCAGTAAGAAATCACCCCGGCATTATATATCTCGCCGTTCACCTGCACCGGGCCACCATCAAGACTTTCAAGTTCGATATGCGCTGGCGGATGACCAAGGTCCGAAGCAAGGTTAGCCGCCGGAGAGTTCGGCAAAAGCGAAACCCG
>JAAEUB010000532.1 GCA_024227755.1 Paracoccaceae bacterium
ATTATCCCCAATGGAACAAACACAACCAATTTCTGTGCTCACCCAGCTTGAGCACCTTATCGCCACCCACGGGCGCATTCGCGTCGCCAGCGCACTGATCACCCTGATCACGCGTCCAAAACGACCACGCCTCACCCCTGAGCGGATCAGCGCCCATCTCAGGCGCGATATCGGGCTGGAACGCGCACCACCTTCGCGGACATACCGCGATTTCCTCTAACCACATTGCGGTGCAGGCGCGCCCTTGCCCCATACGCGCCTGCCCGCTACACCCGCGCCCATGACTGACGAAATCCAGGAAATTCACCCGTTGTTTCAGGGTGCCCCGCGAACCACTGAGTTCAGAAAACTGCGCAAGCGTATTGTGCGATATGTGCGCGAAGCGGTTGAACAATACGGCATGGTTGAGCATGGAGCAAAATGGCTGGTGGCTTTGTCTGGCGGCAAAGACAGCTATACCCTGCTCGCGGCCCTTTATGAGCTGAAATGGCGCGGTCTTCTGCCGGTCGAGCTGATTGCCTGCAATCTTGATCAGGGTCAGCCGGGATTTCCCGCCACCGTGTTGCCGGAATTTCTGGAACGTGTGCAAGTGGCCCACCGGATCGAGCATCAGGATACCTACAGCATCGTTATGGACAAAGTGCCCGAGGGGCGTACCTATTGTTCGCTATGTTCGCGCCTGAGGCGGGGTAATCTTTACCGGATTGCGCGCGAGGAAGGCTGCTCGGCTTTGGTGCTGGGCCATCACCGTGACGATATTCTTGAGACATTTTTCATGAACCTGTTTCACGGCGGGCGACTGGCGACGATGCCACCGAAACTGGTGAATGAAGAAGGGGACTTGTTCGTTTTGCGCCCGCTTGCCCATGTTGCCGAGGCTGACTGCGAGCGCTTCGCGAGGGCAATGGATTATCCGATCATTCCGTGCGATCTGTGTGGCTCTCAGGATGGTTTGCAACGCCAGCAGGTCAAAGCGCTTTTGGATGAATGGGAGGCAAACAGTCCGGGTCGGCGACAAGTCATGTTCCGCGCCCTTATGAATGCCCGCCCTTCGCATCTTCTTGACCCGAAGCTATTCGATTTCGCCGGTTTAGGGCTAAAGTTAACAGACAAGAACATAAACTGAACAACTTGCATCGTATTTGAACGAAAATGGTGGTGAATAGCTACCTTCCGTTAACCTGTGGTTGATTGCGGCTCCTTAACCTCCCCCAAGGCATAACAATTCCCAAAAGGAAACTCCGCCATGGGTCAATTTTCAAATCAGCCTTTGCAGGCGCTGCGCCGCCAGCTCAGATCTGTTCTTGTGGGCCCGCAACTGGCGGCCTTTTTACCTGCCCTTTTCCTTGGAGCGTATTGGTATGGAGGAGAGGGGTTGCTTTTGTTCCTGGCAATCGTTTTTCCCGCCCTGCTGGGGCTATCTGGCCTGATGACGCGACCCGGCGCTCAGGAAAACTGGCCAGTTGATGCAGTGACCGGCCTGCCTTTGCGAGAAGCAATGTTGGCCCAGTTTGACCGGGGCTTTGAAAAAGCGTCTCCCGGCAAATCAATAAACCAGGTCTGTCTGGTGCTGGAGGTTGATGATGCGCCTCAGCTGCGCGCCCGTCACGGGCATATTGCAGCTGACCAAATCATGCGCGAAGTTTCCGACCGGCTGCGTGATATGTCGCGACCCGAAGACCTTGTTACCAGCCTTGCATATGGGCGCTTTGGACTTGTTCTAAAGGGTGGAATGCGGATGGACCTTGAGGCAATGATCGGACTTTGCGGGCGGTTGCAATCGGCTGTGGGTGAACCGTATTCGGTTGATGATGCGCGGGTTTTAGTCACCTCGTGCATCGGATTTTGTCTGCCTTCACGCACACCGTCTCAAAATGCCGACGCGTATCTGAACGCGGGCGAAAACGCCCTGGAAGCCGCGCAAAGATCGGGACCTGGATCCCTGCGCGCCTATACTGCCTCCATGCACAAATCATCGGGGCCCTCATCCCATACTGGGAAGGAGGTTCTGAAAGCATTGGAAGAGGGGCAAATCGTCGCCTGGTTTCAACCTCAAATCTCGACCGATACAGGTACGTTGACCGGCTTTGAGGCATTGGCACGCTGGCAGCACCCACAAAAGGGCCAAATTGCCCCCAGTACTTTCCTGCCTGCGATAGGCAATGCCGGGTTATTTGAGCGGTTGGGCGAGGTAATGCTGTTCAAGTCACTCACCGCCCTTCGCGACTGGGACAACGCCGGGCTGAATGTGCCCAACGTGTCCGTAAACCTTTCAGCGGACGAACTGCGCAATCCTAAACTTTTTGACAAGATCCGTTGGGAGCTGGACCGGTTTGAGTTGGCACCTGAGCGCCTGACTTTGGAAATACTGGAGAATGTTGTTGCAGACAGCGAAGACGATACAGCCACCCGCAATATAGCTGCCTTGTCGCGCCTTGGTTGCCAGATTGATCTGGATGATTTCGGGACCGGCCACGCATCGATCACCAATATCCGTCGATTTGATGTCAATCGCATCAAAATTGACCGCTCGTTTATCACCCACGTCGATAACGACCGCGACCAGCAAAGTATGGTTGCCGCAATTCTGACCATGGCCGAGCGGCTGGGAGTTGAGACCGTCGGCGAAGGGGTGGAAAGCGTCGGTGAACATGCCATGTTGGCACAGTTGGGATGTAATCATGTCCAGGGTTACTGGATCGGCAAACCGATGCCCTTTGAAGAAACCGCTGGTTGGATCACCGAACTGCGCGCAAAAACGGCCGAGGCTCCAAGCCTCAAAAAGCAGGCCTGATCGGCAGGCGCGCAGCCAAATTGCCCTACTTGGGAACTAATTGACCACGCGTTTACACCGCGCTCGATCATGGTTCGAACCCGAAAACCGCTTGACCTTTGCGGCCATGCCCTGTTGAACCTCTCTGACCGGAAATGAAGGGGTATGGGCTTTGATGAACGACCAAAACAAGAACCTGATCCTGGCGACTGTGCTGAGTATTTTAGTGCTTGTGTCGTGGTCCTATCTGTTCCCGCAGCCCGAGGTTCAACCCGACCTGACCAACCCTGACGCGTCAGAACTTGCCACACCTAGTGTTGCAGGACCGCCAGCGGTCGACGATGGTACCACCGCCGCCGCGGTAGCCGAGGCCGCAAATCCCGCGCCCGCCCAACAAGCACTGGCTGAGGCCGCGCGTATCTCCATTGACACTCCGGAGCTTTCCGGCTCGATCTCGCTATTTGGCGGCCGGATTGATGAATTGAGATTTAAGTCTTACCGCGAAGAAAATGTCGAAGGCTCGGACATTGTAACCTTGTTCAGCCCCGAAGGCGAAGTGGGTGCCTATTATGCCCTTTATGGCTGGGCCCCGGCAGGCGATTTGACCCAAGCCCAGGTGCCCGGCCCACAAACCCTGTGGCAGATCGAAGGCAATACTGACCTGACGGCTGAAACTCCGGTGTCTTTGATCTGGGATAATGGCGCGGGCATGATTTTTCGCCGTCAGATCGCTGTAGACAACAAATACATGTTTGCGATTACCCAAAGCGTGGAAAACACCGGCAACGCCTCGCGCCGCCTCGCCCCTTACGGTGTGCTGCGTCGCCATGGTGAGCCAGAGAACCTGAAAGGCTTTTTCATCCTGCATGAAGGCGCGATTCGCCAATCAGGCGAAGAGATGGCCGAGCTTGACTATAAGGATCTGCGCAAATTTGAACCGCATGAAACCTGGGGGAATGCCGCCGAATTGGTCAGTGCAGAAAGTAACGGCTGGATCGGTTTTACCGATCATTACTGGATGACAACGCTGATCCCTGCCTCGGACCAGAGCTTCGATGCGATTTTCAAGTATTACGAAGGCAGCGATACTTACACAGCGTGGTCACAACTTGAAACGCTAGAGGTTGCGGCTGGGGCCAGCGCGAGCACCACGACGCAGCTTTTTGCCGGTGCCAAGGAATGGGAAACCATTCGAGATTATGAGGACAAGGGCGGGGTGTACCGGTTCATCGATTCGATCGACTGGGGTTGGTTCTTTTTCCTGACCAAGCCGATGTTTGCCCTGCTGCACTGGCTGAACGGTGTCATTGGCAATATGGGCTGGTCAATCATTGCCCTTACGGTCGTGGTTAAGGCAGCACTTCTGCCGCTCGCCTATAAATCTTATGTCTCGATGGCGAAGATGAAAGAGCTTCAACCGGAAATGGAGAAGCTTAAGGAACGCGTCGGCGACGACAAACAAAAGCTGCAACAGGAAATGATGGCGCTTTACAAGAAAGAAAAGGTCAACCCGGCCTCCGGTTGCTTGCCAATCTTTCTGCAAATCCCAATCTTTTTCTCGCTCTATAAGGTGATCTTTGTCACGCTGGAGCTGCGCCACGCACCATGGCTTGGATGGATCCAGGACCTTTCCGCTCCCGACCCCAGCTCAATTCTGAATCTGTTTGGCCTGCTGTCTTTTGTACCGCCTGAGCAAGGCTCGTTCCTGGCGATTATCAGCCTTGGCATCCTGCCTATTTTGCTGGGTATTTCCATGTGGTTGCAGCAAAAGCTGAACCCAGCACCCACCGACGCGACACAAGCTATGATTTTTGCCTGGATGCCTTGGGTATTCATGTTCATGCTTGGGCAGTTTGCCTCGGGTCTGGTGCTTTACTGGATCACCTCAAACACGCTGACATTTATTCAGCAATATACGATCATGCGCAGCCACGGGCACAGGCCTGACGTATTTGGCAATATCCTGAAAAGCTTTAAAAAGAAACCCAAGGAGGAGAAATGAACGCCCATGTGGCCCAGATTTGGCGCCACCCGATAAAGTCACATGGCCGCGAGGCCGTGGCGCAGGTTTTACTGAGCGAAGGGCGATGCCTGCCTTGGGACCGGCGTTGGGCCGTGGCGCATGAATTGGCAAAAATCGACCCAGTGAGGCCGGAATGGGTGCCCTGCAACAATTTCTCGCGCGGTGCCAAAGCACCTGAGCTTATGGCCATCACTGCGCGTTGCGACCTGAGCCACGGCAAGTTGACGTTGAGCCACCCCAAGCTCAAAGACCTGACGATAAATCCCGATGATGAAGCGGACGTCGGCGCGTTCATCCAGTGGGTAATGCCAATCAGTCCGCAAAATCGTGCCCTGCCGACACAGATCATCCGTGCGCCAAAGCGTGGCATGACAGACACTGATTTTCCCTCGGTTTCATTGATAAACATGGCGTCACATCATGAGGTTGCCGCCCAACTGGGCCGCGGTATTTCTCCCAATCGCTGGCGCGCCAATCTGGTTTTGGACGGGCTGGAGCCGTGGGTTGAGCGCGACTGGATCGGCAAACGTATCCGGGCAGGCGACGCCGAGTTGGAAGTGCGCGAAAATATCGGCCGGTGTCTGGCGACTGCGGCATCTACCCGGACTGGGATTCGGGACGCGGACACTCTGGGCACGCTCAAGGCGGGCTGGGGGCATACAGATTTTGGGGTTTATGCCGTGGTAACCAAAACCGGAGACCTGCATCAAAGCGACGGGTTTGAGGTGTTATCGTGACAATTGCGTTCAAGCTTGCAGAGCCCCCGGATGATCACAGGCGCGAGGTTGGACGCAGGTTATTTGCCGGACAGACCGATTTTGTCAAAGGCGTTGTGGCGATGGACGGGCTTCCTGATGCTGACCGGGTTGAGGTTTGCTTTGCCGGGCGTTCAAATGTCGGAAAAAGTTCGCTGATCAATGCATTGACCGGGCGAAAAGGACTAGCGCGGGCCTCTAACACCCCGGGGCGCACGCAAGAGATCAACTTCTTTACCACCACAAACGGCCCCTATCTTGTTGACCTACCTGGATACGGCTTCGCAAACGCGCCAGTTCCCGTGGTCGAGAAATGGCAACGGCTGCTCAAGGCTTACCTTTCGGGTCGCGCTTCTTTACGCCGGGCCTTCGTGTTGATTGACGCACGCCACGGGGTGAAGAAGGTGGATGAAGAGATACTTTCGCTGCTCGACAGTTCCGCAGTGACATTTCAGGTGGTGCTGACAAAGGCCGACAAGGTCAAAGACAAGGACCTTGCACGGGTACAGGAGCAGGTAGGAAAGGCATTGTCAAAGCATCCTGCCGCCTATCCCGAACTGGTGCTGACCTCGGCCGAAAAGGGTTTGGGGATTGGTACGTTAAGGGCGATTATCGCTGGCATCAGCTGACCCGTCACACGTGCTGCGCCCCATTCACCTCAAGCTCGGAACCGGAAATATAGGACGCATCCTGACTGCATAGAAACCAAATCGCCGCCGCGACTTCCTCTGGCTGACCAAGCCGTTTCAAGGGCAATTCCTTGACAATTTCATTGGTGCCGGGGCTAAGGATATCGGTTTCAACCTCGCCCGGTGCCACCGCGTTTACCCGCACTCCCATAGGACCGAAATCATGGGCCATTTCGCGGGTTAGTGCAGCCAGTGCTGCCTTGGAGGTAGAGTAAGCAGCGCCCGCAAACGGGTGCACACGCGAACCGGCAATAGAAGTGACATTGACCACCGCACCCTTGGCAGCGGCCAGTTCATGGCGCAATCCCCGCGCCAGAACCACGGGAGCAAAAAAGTTCACGTGAAAAACATGGCCCCAATCGCGCAGATCGGTCTCAAGCGAGTTTAGCCGCGCACCATCCTTGCCCTTGGGGGATATGCCTGCGTTGTTAACCAGGGCGTCCAGTTTACCATCCAACAGCTTCTGGATGCGAGATATTGCGCCAATGGTTCCTTCGGGGTCCGACAGATCAAGCCGTACATGGTTTTCCTCGCCACCCTCCCACGGGCAGCCTTTGTCAAAGGCGTGGCGCGAACAGGTTATAACCCGCCAGCCTTCCCTATGAAACCTGCGCACAGTAGCGTGGCCAATGCCACGGCTGGCCCCGGTCAGCAGCAATGTCTTGCGCCTGTCTGTCGCCATTTCAACCTCTCCTTCGGGCGAAGTCTATCAAACCCAGCGCCCGTAGCAATGCGAAGGCTTGCAAAACAGGGCCCGAAGGGCATAACACGGTGACCGACAAGGACAAGCAAATGAAGAAGCAAAGCATGAACCGTGACTGGATCGCCACCGCCCGCACCTTATCTGAAGCCCTGCCATTTCTGCAGCGCTATGACGGTGCGACTGTGGTGATCAAATTTGGCGGCAATGCGATGGGCGACAACGAGGCAATGGCAAGTTTCGCGCGTGACATCGTGCTAATGCGTCATGTTGGGGTGAACCCGGTTGTGGTGCATGGCGGCGGGCCGATGATAAACGAGATGCTGACCCGCCTGAATATCAAAAGTCATTTTGAGAACGGCAAACGCATCACCGACGCAGCCGTGGTTGAAGTGGTCGAGATGGTGCTTTCGGGCCGGGTTAACAAACGTATCGTGCAGGCGATAAACGCTGAGGGTGGCAAGGCGGTCGGCCTGTCAGGCAAGGACGCAAACCTGATGATCTGCGAGCAGACCGATCCGGCACTGGGATTTGTTGGCACCCCCCTAGATATGGACCCGTCAATCCTGCGCACCTTGTTTGACGACGAGACAATTCCGGTAATTGCCCCGATAGGTGCCGGACGTGACGGTGAAACCTTCAATATCAACGGCGACACCGCCGCCGGGGCAATTGCCGCCGCACTTAAGGCTGATCGCTTGTTGCTGCTGACCGATGTTGAAGGCGTGAAAAACGCCCAAGGGGATATCCTGACCGAGTTGAGTGCCACGCAAATTCGCGAACTGACAGAGGACGGCACAATTGCTGGCGGCATGATCCCCAAGACCGAAACCGCGCTGGCAGCTATCGAAGGCGGGGTTCGGGCGGTGGTCATATTGGATGGGCGCGCACCAAATGCCTGTCTGCTGGAACTTTACACCGAGCATGGCGCGGGATCGATTATTCGAGCCTGACCGGGATATTGGGGCGATCCAATGAAAAAACTAATCTTTCTGGTGGCAGCCACCTTTGCCCAGCCAGCCTTGGCCATTGATGAATGCCTGATCGGCGTCTGGCTGGCCGAAGCACCTGATCTGGCCGAAACTCTTGGGGCGCAGCTTAACGCCACGGCCGAATACGCTGACGGTGAGGTTTTCATGCAAATCAATGACGCCGGGGATGTGGACATATTTGTCTCAAACATCACCATGATTGTCGACAAGCAAGGCGTACCCGAGATGGAGGTGACGGTGACAGGGTTCAGCCGCGCGACAATGACAGCAGAGGCTGGTAATTGGCTTTTGGTCGGGTCGGAATATGCCCTGACGGGCTCTGCCTTCGTGATGGGGCAAAGCATGTCGATCCCGTTCAGTTCAGACACCGGCATGCTTGGTGGCGGGTCTGGTGCCTATACCTGCGACGCGGACAACATTTCGTTTGAAAGCACCGGGGAAGTGGCGCGAATACCGCACCATTGGACACGCTCTCCGGGCTGACCCAAAAGCAATAACGACCTGTCTCGATTTTGTGCATTGCACTCGTGCCCTTGTGTCCTACATTCACGTCATGGAAAACGAAGCTTTCATCCGCGGATTGGTTTTTTTCGGGCTTTTCGCACTGTTTGCCGGGTTCGAGGCGATTATCCCACGCAAAGCTCGCACTCAGCCGCGCACCACGCGCTGGTTCACCAATCTGACGATCATCGTCATTGACCGTGGGGCCGTGTGGTTGCTGGCGCTGGAACTGCCGGTGCTGGCAGTTGGTGCCGCGATGGACGCAAATGTGCATGGTTGGGGTCTTTTAAATCTTTTCGCCCTGCCCTTCTGGTTTCAGGTTCTTGCCGCCATTCTGATGCTGGATTTCGCCATCTGGTTTCAACATCTGGTTTTTCACAAGGTGCCATTGCTGTGGCGTCTGCACCGCGTTCATCATGCGGACCGTGATATCGATGTGACCACCGCACTCAGATTGCATCCAATAGAAATTGCCGCCTCGATGCTGATC
>JAAEUB010000533.1 GCA_024227755.1 Paracoccaceae bacterium
ATTCCGTGTTCCAGATCGCCGGGCACGAGGAAAGCTTTGGTCTTGAGCAGCTGTACCGGACCTGTGAAATCGCGCGCGGCCTGCTTGATCCAATCAACCTGGGGCGGGTTATTGCAAGGCCATTTCTGGGCGATACCCAGACCGGTTTCAAACGCACCGGCAACCGGCGCGACCTTTCTGTGCCTCCGCCTGCGCCCACGCTTCTGGATCATGCAACCGACGCAGGCCGGCACGTAATCACGATGGGAAAAATCGGTGACATATTTGCCCACCGCGGGGTTGGTGAGGTGCGAAAGGCGCATGGCAACATGCCATTGATGGACAAAACACTGACTGCAATATCTGATCTTCGGGAAGGTGGGTTTCTGTTCGCCAATTTCGTTGATTTTGATTCTGAATTCGGCCATCCCCGCGACGTACCCGGTTACGCAAACGCGTTGGAAGAATTCGATGCAAGGCTGCCGGAAGTCTTTGCACTGTTGCGCCAGGGCGATCTTCTGATCCTGACCGCAGATCATGGCAATGACCCAACCTGGCACGGCACCGATCACACGCGCGAGCATGTGCCTATACTGCTGCGTCTGGAAGGCTATAATAACGCAACGCCTTTGG
>JAAEUB010000534.1 GCA_024227755.1 Paracoccaceae bacterium
AAATGGGTACCTTTGCTTCAGACTGTGCAAAAATAGACAACAAAATACGCACACTGATCTGAAATCTTATAAAGCCATTCAAGCCTCGGGCTTTACCAATTCCTATTGTTGATTTCAAGATTCTCACAAATCTGTATCCGCTTTTGGCTTCCCCACAATAACCGAAGCGGCAAATTACTTGGTGGCAACGTCGGAAAGTTGGACAAATTGGTGTACTGAAGTTTAAAAGGCAGTAGTTAGTGACATATTATCATGGTCTTACGGAGGTTTAGTGGTGCCCAAGGTGGGAGTCGAACCCACACACCATTGCTGGCGGGGGATTTTGAATCCCCTGCGTCTACCATTCCGCCACTTGGGCACAGTATCGCTCTATCCAAGCATCCAGCCGTCGTCAACGGCAGAAACAAGGTGAATGCTGAAGGGTGGTAATCATTTTTGAAATATTGCTTAGACACGGCTTGGTGGTCGTGTCTTGCACACGTTTCTTTACCGACGTGCTCAGAACATCACCCCCACCAGCCACAGCGTGATACCCGGAAACGCAACCAAGATGATAACCCGGATCAAGTCTGAGATCACGAAGGGGGCGACACCGCGGTAGGTGGCGCTCATCGGGATATCTCGGGCCATCGAGTTGATTATGAACAGGTTCATCCCCACCGGAGGCGTGATCAGCCCGACCTCGACCACGATCAGGGCCAGGATGCCGAACCAGATCCCGGCTTGTTCGGGGCTGAGGCCGAAATCAAGCACCTCGATGATCGGGTAAAAGATCGGGATGGTCAAAAGGATCATCGAAAGGCTGTCCATGACACAACCAAAAAGCAGGTAAGCCACCAGCATCAGGCCCAGCACGACCAAAGGTGCAAATCCCTGCGCTGTCACCCATTCTGCCAGCACCTGTGGTGCCTGGGTGAAAGCAAGGAACGAGTTGAAAAGCTGCGCGCCGAGGACAATGAAAAAGATCATTGCTGACGATGACGCGGTGGAAAGCACCGAATCGAGGAAACTGCGCCAGTTCAGCCCGCCGGTCATGATGCCGTAAAGACCGGTCAGGACCGCCCCCACTGCTGCACCTTCGGTTGGCGTGAACAAGGCCTGCACCCCGTCGCGTCCCCAGTTCCAGTCGCCGGCAATGCCACCCATCACCAGCCCGAAGATCACGACCACCGGCCAGATCCGCAGCATTGTACGAAAACGATGGGCATAGGGCACACGTGGCGCGGTATCGGCTGCATCCGGTTTGATACGCACGAATAGTGCCACCGTTACCATATATCCAAGGGCTGCCAGAATGCCGGGGATCAGGGCGGCGATGAACATTTTGACGATGTTCTGTTCCGTCAGGATGGCATAGATCACCAGGATGACCGATGGCGGGATCAGGATGCCCAGTGTGCCGCCTGCCGCCAGAACTCCGGTCGAAAGGCTGTCGCTATAACCACGTTTGCGCATCTCCGGCAGGGCCACCTGCCCCATCGTGCTGGCGGTCGCCAGCGATGATCCACAAACCGCGCCAAAGCCCGCACAGGCGCCGACAGCGGCCATCGCCACCCCACCCTTGCGGTGACCCAGCCAGTCGCTGGCAGCCTCGAACAGCGCCCCCGACATCCCGGATTTGGTGGCAAACTGTCCCATAAGTAAAAACAGCGGCACAATAGACAGGGAATAGCTGGAAAACGTGTCGTAGCTCAGGGTTTTAAGCTGCGCCAACGGCGGTGCCGGGCGTCCTAAAACGTACCAGATACCAAAAAACCCGGTCAGCCCCATCGCCAAGCCGATTGGAATACGCAAAAATATCGCCAAAAGCATCAGGGCAAAGGCAATCAGTGCAATCTCAAGTCCGGTCACAGCATTTCCTCCCGCCCGTCAATCACCCAGTTCAGGGCGCGCCATACCGAGTAGCTCGCGGCCACAAAGAACATTGCCGCACCCACAAGTGCGGCGCCGTAAGGCATCCAGATCGGGATTTCCAATTCATAGGTTGTTTCAACAAAAAACGGTTTCGATCCCATGCCAAGAGCCTTGCGAAATCCTTCGCCGCCATAGGGGAACTTCTCGCCGAAGCCCAACCAAAGTCGCCACAGGATGACATATGACGCGACGGCCAGAAGAGTATCACCGATCAGCCCCAGCAACGCCTTGATCCGCTCGGGCAGGCGCGAGATGAAGATATCCACGGTCACATGGCCACGTTTGATCTGGCACCAGGGCAGGAAGGCGAAAATGGCGATGGCGCAGCCCGCCTCGACCATTTCAAAGTCGCCCTTGATCGGCTTCAGGCCAAAGCCGACAAAAGCCCGGCCAATGATCGAGACCACAGTCATCACGGCGATCGCCACCAGTACGGCGCCACCAGCATAGGCCAGCCATTTCGTCGCTGTTGTCAGCCAGTGGCCCAGCCTGACCTGCGCCTGTTTTGCTATTGCCATGCCCATTTCCCTTTTTCGCGCGTGTCATGTTTTTGCCAGTTCAGCATATTACGCAACCCTCTTCCAGATAACTCAGGGCCATTAAAAGATAGGCGCTGCCCCAGATAAGTTCGTTCTTCTCAGCAAAATCTCGTGGCTTGTTAAAGCATCCCGCCACCAACCGTCCTTTTGGTCGGATATGAGATGCTAATCCCTCGATCATTGGTTCCAGATACGCCGTAAACTCGGTGAATTCATCCGCGCGGGCGTCCACTGCCATGCGCGCCAGCTGCTCGATGATGATTGCATTGGCCGAGGTATCGCGTGGCCCTGTCGGGTCGGCAAAATCCCAAGGTGCAGCCGCCGTCCCCACCTGAAGCAGCCAATAGCCAAATGTCGACCGCGCGGCTTCCAGATATCGCTCGTCCCCGAATTCCTGCCAGGCACGTAAAAATCCGGCAATGGCCCAGGCCTGCCCGCGGCTCCAGCAGCTATCATCATCGACGCCCAGCAACGTGAAATGGCGTAATATCCTGTCTTCATCCTGCGCGTATTCGATAAATTCAATTGTGGACCCGTCCGGGCGCAGGAAATCGCGAATGGTTACATCAAGATGGCTTTTGGCCCCGTCTGCAAAAACCTCATCACCGGTTTCCTTGAAAGCCCAGTAATCGAGCCGAATGTTCGGGTGAACATTGTCAACGGCCACTATGCGGCGCGACGCCAGCGAGGTCGACTTGACCTGTACTTCATGGCCAATCGGCATGGCACCGTTAAATGGTATCGCCATCGCGCGCATCGCATAGGCAGCTGCCAACGCCAATGTCCGCAATGCCGGATCACCGGTCTGGGCATAAAGCCGCGCTGCTGAATAGTAAAAACGATGTCCGCGAAACTGGTCATCTTTTTCCAGCTTGGGTCGCAGCATTTCCGTGCGCTCAAAAGCCTCGTCCAAGAGATCACGCCGATCCTCCAACTGCGCCTTGATCCTCAGCATCTCGACCCAGTGCCCACCGCACCAATCACCATCATCCGTGGTCTGCCAGCACCCGTTATCCGGGTCCGCATGATAGGGCCAGGCCATGCCCACCTGATCACGGGTCTCGCCAACGCGCGCCAAAAGGTCACCTAGAATTTCAGCCCGCTTCATCCCTGCCCCCAGAAAACCATTGCACAATGTGCACAATGAAAAGCCGGGCTGCACACGTGGCGCAGCCCGGCCTTTTCATCTCAGCCTTATTGTGCCGCGATCATAGCTTTCGCATCGGCCACCATTGCAGCACCATCCAGACCCTTTTCGGTCACTTCGGTGATCCAGGCCGCAATCAGCGCATCGCCAATCTCACGAAGCTGAGCCACTTCCTCGTCAGCCATGGTGAGGATGGTATTATCCGTGGCTGCAGTTGCCGCAAGACCCTTGTCATCGCCAATATCCATGGCGCGACCGGCCATGCCTGACGCATCAATACCGGTATTGTTATCGATGATCGCCTTCAGGTCATCGGGCAGCGCGTTGTAGCTGTCATTGTTCATCGCCCAGACGAAGAAGATGTTATAGAGCGAAAAGTCGCCACCGATTTCGGTATGCGCATCCGCCAGTTCATGCACCTTGAGCCCGGGAACAACCTGCCACGGGATCACGCCGCCATCGACAACACCCTTGGAAAGCGCCTCGGGAAAGGTTGGAACCGGCATGCCAACCGGAGTTGCACCAACGGCTTCAAGCAGTTTATTGGCCTGGCGCGATGGACCGCGCAGTTTCAAACCGTTGAAATCGGCGACAGTTGCGATCGGATCACCCTTCACGTGGATAACCCCCGGCCCGTGCACGTGGGTCGCGATCATATGCACATCCGAAAAACGTTCCTGCGCGTATTTTTGGGCGAATTCCCACGATGCCCGGCTTGTGGCCTCGGCATTGGTTGAGGTCATGAACGGAAGTTCAAAGACTTCTGATTCAGGAAAACGACCCGGAGTATAGGCGGGCAGCGCCCAGCCACCATCGATCACGCCGTCGCGGATCTGGTCGTAAAGCGCAGGGGGGCCACCACCAAGTTGCATCGCCGGATAGATCTCGATCTTGATACGTCCGCCGCTTTCTTCCATGATCTTGTTTGCCCAAGGCTCCATGAAATGGACCTGCATGTCGCTTTTCGGACCCAGAAAGTGCTGAAAACGCAAGGTTACTTCCTGCGCCATGGCTGAACTGGCGCTCAGCCCAAGGGCAAGTACCCCTACAAGTGTTGATTTTACTGTCAGTTTCATTTCGTTTCCTCCCAAAAACCAGAAATGTATGTACTACGATGACCAAACCTGCCTTTTGGGACAAATTAATTGGCCGACGGGGACATAAAAGCAGCCAAATGGACGTCGCGCAAGCTAAACCTGCATTCGAAGGCGTATTTAGCTTTTTCAGCCCGCCAAACTAAAGATTACCGGCACCAAAGGTGTCACAGGCCTCGATGTCACCACTCTCATAGCCCTGGGAAAACCAGCTCTGGCGCTGGGCCGAGGTGCCATGAGTAAAGGTATGAGGCATCGGTGTTCGCCCGGCGTTTCTCTGCAAAGTATCGTCACCGATCTGTCTGGCGGCGTTCAGAGCTTCCTCAATGTCGCCGCGTTCCAGTGTGCTGAACATCTCACCGGCCTCGCGCGCCCATATGCCCGACAGGCAATCGGCCTGCAATTCTATCCGCACCGATATGGCATTGCTCTCAGCCTCACTGACCGCAGCTCGGCGCGCATTCGCCTGACCCAATATGCCCAGTTCATCCTGCACGTGATGCGCCACTTCATGCGCGACCACATATGCCGCGGCAAAGTCACCGCCCGCGCCAAGTTTACGCGACATGGTGGTGAAGAACCCGGTATCAAGGTATATTTTTCCGTCCCCCGGGCAATAAAACGGCCCCGTAGCGCCCGAGGCCCCACCGCAGCGGCTTTGGGTGATGCCCTTGTAAAGCACCAAAGTGACCGGATCGTAACGCCCACCCAACTGACTGCTGAAAAGTTTACCCCAGACCTCTTCCGTGTCCGCCAGCGTAACCGATACAAACTGTCCGGCCTGCTGGTCGGCCTCGGTAATCTCGGTGCCAGTGCTGGTCTGGGGCACCTGCCCTTCCAAAAGCGGGGTCACATCGACCCCCATGAAATAACCAAGCGCCAAAACGATCAGCAGCCCGGCACCGCCAAGCTGCATCCCGCCGCGTGCAGCACTTCCTCTGCGCCGGTCTTCAATGTTACGACTGCCGCGTCTGCCCTGCCACTTCATCTTGCACCCTCTTCCTTCACGTCGAGTTTATCGCCATCAAGCTGTATATCAACCAAGCATTACTTGACCCTAAGCTGCGCCCGTGTTGTTTAGCCTAAAATTCAGGGACGGAATATTTATGATCAAGCGACTTTATGACTGGACGCTAAAACTGGCGGAAAGCCCGCGGGCCCTTTGGGCGCTGGCGGTGGTTTCATTTGTCGAAAGCTCGGTTTTTCCGATCCCGCCCGATGTGTTGATGATCCCGATGATCATTGCCCGGCCATCGCGCGCCTTCGTGATTGCCGGGGTGGCTCTGGTGGCCTCGGTTCTGGGTGGCATTCTGGGCTACGCCATCGGCTGGGGACTTTTTGAAAGCGTCGGCCGACCAGTGCTTGAGTTTTACGGAAAAACCGATGCCTTTGGCCATTTCGCAGACACCTATAACAGCTACGGTGCCTGGGCGGTGCTGGTTGCGGGGGTAACGCCGTTCCCGTTCAAAGTCATAACCATACTCTCAGGTTCAACCGGTTTGAACTTCGGCATTTTCATCGTCGCCAGCATTCTGGCACGGGGTCTCAGGTTCTTTCTGGTCGCGGCGCTTTTGTGGAGATTTGGCGCACCGATCCGGGATTTCATTGAAAAACGGCTTGGTCTGATGTTCACTTTGTTTGTGCTGCTATTAGCGGCAGGATTTTACGCGGTGAAATACCTATGAACCTGACACGAAACCAATTGATCTTGCTTGCCGCCGGGGCGTCAGCCGCCTTGTTGATCGGAGCCTATACCTTTCAGGCACTTGGCTACCCGCCATGCAAAATGTGCTGGTGGCAGCGCTACCCGCATTTTGCCGCCGTCGGCATCGGCGCATTGGCGCTTTTGACTCGCGGACCGGTCTTACCTTTGCTGGGGGCTTTAGCGGCGGCCATCACCTCAGGCATCGGTGCCTACCATTCAGGGGTCGAGCGTAAGTGGTGGGAAGGCCCGTCCTCGTGCACTTCTTCCGGGGTGGAAGGTTTGTCGGCCGAGGAACTGATGGATCAGATCCTTAATGCGCCCCTGGTTTTGTGCGATGAAATTCCGTGGCGGCTGTCGGATATGATCCCGTGGCAGGTGCTCGACATCACCATGGCGCAGCTCAATTTCCTGGGCTCAGCCGTTTTTGCCGTGATTTGGATAATGGCGGCGCGGCGTTCCTGAATTTGTAAATTTGTAAATCCGGGCTTTTGAGGGGGTAGAATTTGTAAATTCAGCCGAATGCAGAAGGGCGAATTTACAAATTCAGCGCTTTTTCCGACCCACTCGCCAAATCACAATAAAGCGTGCCGCAGGCACACAATCAGGCAACGCTCACTTCTTGGCGCGCAAAAGCTGGCGCAGCATCCCGTGTAAAATCTGCACGTCAGCGCGGGTCAGCGCCATGCGGCTCCACATATTGCGTAAGGTCACTTTCATCCCCGGAGCTTTTTCGGGTGGAAAGAAGAAACCGGCCTCGTCCAATCGTGCCTCATAATGCTCGGCCAGCTTTTCGACCTCATGCATTTGGGCGCGCTCTGTCTTGGCCATTTCCAGCACTTCTGGCGCTATATTGCCTGACTGACGACGCCACTCATAGGCCATCAGCAACACCGATTGGGCAAGATTAAGTGAGGCAAAAGAAGGGTTTACCGGCATTGTCACAATCGCATTCGCAAGCGCTACGTCCTCGTTTTCCAGCCCTGCACGCTCTGGCCCGAACAAGATTGCAACCCGCTTGCCTTCGCCTTGCATGGCGCGTGCTGCCTCCATTGCGCGTTCAGGCGACAATACTGGTTTGGTAAGCCCGCGCAGGCGCGCCGTGGTTGCCAGTACATAGTCACAATCACCAACCGCCCCGGCCAGATCATCCGCCACCAAAGCCGTGTCCAATACGCGCCCGGCACCTGATGCCATGGCGACAGCCGCCGGGTTTGGCCAACCATCACGCGGCGCCACCAAGCGCATGTTTTGCAACCCAAAATTCAACATCGCCCGCGCCGCCGCGCCGATGTTTTCCCCCATCTGAGGACGCACCAGAACGATCACCGGATCGGGGGTTTCAAAAGCTATCTTTTCCATATTGCCGGGTGTAGGCTGAGGCGCAGTGAAAAGGCAAGGAGCGTGACGTGGCATATGATCAGGGTTTGGTGGAAATTCTGCGCGATGACCTCTCGCAAGAAGTTGGAATCACAGAAAAAAAGATGTTTGGCGGCCTTGCATTCATGCATCAGGGTAACATGCTGTGCGGGGTCAGTCCCAAAGGTGTAATGTTTCGCGTTGGCAAAGAAAACGAGGCGCGCGCGCTTGCAATCGCGGGGACGCGGGAAATGGATTTTACCGGGCGGCGTATGGGCGGGTTTGTCGAGGTCTCCGAAGAAGCGTTTGCAGACGACACCAGCCGGGCCGGACTAATGGTTCTGGCGCTTGGTTTTGTCGCGGCGTTACCAGCCAAGTAGCCAAAAGAAACAATCCGGGTTATGAAGCCTCAGAATTCAACAAGGAGCCGAAAATGGCCAACCCGGAGCAACCGCAGCTTTACCTGATTACCCCACCGGAAATTGAGCTTTCGAGCTTTCCCGGCATATTGGCAAAGGTACTCGATACCAGCCCTGTCGCCTGTATCCGGCTGGCCTTGTCCAGCCCTGACGAAGACCTTATCGCGCGCGCTGCCGATGCCTGTCGCGAGGTCGCCCATGCGCGTGATATTGCCATTGTAATCGAAGATCACATTCTGTTGGCCGAGCGTCTGGGGCTGGACGGCGTTCACCTGACAGACGGTGTGCGATTGGTTCGCAAAGCACGGGAAACATTGGGAAAAGACGCCATAATAGGCGCATTTTGTGGGGCGTCGCGCCACGACGGATTGAATGCTGGTGAGGCTGGTGCGGATTATGTTTCCTTCGGCCCGGTTGGTCTGACCGCTCTGGGTGACGGAAACCAAGCCCCGCCCGACCTTTTCGCATGGTGGTCCGAGATGATTGAGGTTCCGGTTGTCGCCGAAGGTGCGCTGGACGTAGACAATATAAAACAGTTGGCGGCTGTGACTGACTTTTTTGCCATTGGCAGTGAGATTTGGCATCATGATGACCCGGCATCTGAATTGACCCGGCTGTCCGCAGCCATGAGTTAGGGGCACTTTCTCAATTGTGTTCTGACGCGGCTAGCCCGGCGCGCACCTGCGTTTCACAATAGGCTGCCAAAACCTTTCGATCGCTGAAATCAGCCGCCTTAACAGGGCTGTGATATATCACTTCAGCCGACCCTTGCGGATAGGCGGCCAGTATCTGCAACAGGTGCGGGGCCAACTCCATATCCCCCCACCAGCCATAGAACCGTTTATCCTGCCCCAATGGCGCGGTGTAATTGACGCTTACCGGTTGGATAATCATTTCTTGCACCAGTTCAGGCTTTAGGAACGCGGCAAAAAGCGTTGATTTAAAAGGCAAAACACGGAGAGTATCAGATGATGTCCCTTCGGGAAAAAACAGCAGCTTGTGACCCAAATCCAGACGCTGGTGAAACTCCTCAATCTGTGCGGCGGCGGCGTTGCGCTCGCGCCGGACAAAAAGCGTACCTGTCGCGCGCGCCAACCAGCCGATACCGGGCCATCCCGCAACTTCGGCTTTTGAGACGAAATAGATGCGCTTGCGGGCATTCAGGGTGAAAATATCCAGCCACGAGCCATGATTTGCCACCACCGCCCCTTGCCCGCGCATCGGTTTTCCGGTCGTGCGATATCGAATGCCAAGAACTAAAAACGCCATGCGGCAAACAAACTGAGTAATAAAGGGCGTCACCGGGCGTCCCTGCCCGAATATCGGCCGCTCGAACAGACGCACCAGAAGCAACAGCCCCAGCCCGCCAAAAACCACGAGCACAAGAACCGGCCCACGCAACACGACCCTCAGCCAGCCAGTAAGCTTTATTGGAACGGGGTCAGGGTAGTTTTCGTTGTCGTCCCAGGGCGTGCTCAAGTGCCCTGTCCCCTGGTGTAAGCGGCCCGGTGGCGGTTGCTCATACTACTTGTATCCATGATCAGACACACATCCGTCGTGTTAAAGGCGTGGTCAATGAATGCGCCTTCCCCGACAAATCCACCAACCCTCAGATATGCTTTTATCAACGGCGGGATCGCCTTCATCGCCGCCTTTTTGTCAATCTGTCCGGGCGCTAACAGGTTCATGCTTTGAAAATGTTCGGGCACCACGCGGGTGCGCAGTTCCTCAGGCGCAAGGTGGTTGTGGTGCAGGTATGACAGCGGCATTTTCAGCGCATTGATGTCAGTGCCGTGAAAGCTGGCGACGCCGAACAGGATATCGATATTGTGGTCTGACACATAATCAGCCAACCCACTCCAAAGCCGCCTCATACCGGTGCCGCCGCGATAATCGGGATGAACGCATGAGCGGCCAAGCTCCAAAAGACGTTTGCCGCTGTGCTTGAGACGGCTAAGGTCATATTCACCTTCGGAGTAAAATCGCCCGAAAGCGGTCGCCTGATCGTCACGCAACACCCGGTAGACCCCGACAACCGGCTGCCCGGACCGTGCTCGGTCAACCAGTATCAGATGGTCATAATAGGGGTCATATTCATCGCGTTCCAGCCTTGCCTGATGATCAACCAGTTCGCCGTTCCCACCCAATTCCTCAACAAAAACTTCATAGCGCAGGCGCTGTGCGGCAGTAAGATCTGCTCTGGTCTCAGCCAGCCGCAATTCAAAATCAGGGGCGTTGGCAGGCATTTCAGGGCGCACTCCGGCAGTTCAGGTCAGGGTTTGACACGATGTAACCCGAATGAAAAGTTCTGTCGCAGCTATCCGCGTTTAGCATTTCTTAACCATCATTGCGTAAGCCGGGTTGCCAGTGACGCTTTATTGCCCGGACGGGGGTTTTGCAAGCAGGCAGCGGTGATCTGGTGGGGCGCAGGACAAACGCAGCCGTCAAATTTTCTACCTCAGGGGATAATAATGCTTTCCTATTCTTCTAAAGCGGGCGACAAATCAATGATGGTGACATTTATAACTCTCTTGCCTGCGTTTTCGAAGTTCACGCTTACCTTGTGGCCGGTTGAAGATTGCACCTGCCCCAATCCCCAACCGGGCTGGCTGGGCGCAACTACTAACATGCCGGGAACAAAAAGTCCGCCACCTTGGGTCATACCAATGTCACCTTCGCCTTACCGGAGCCTCACATGAGTATTAATTCGACCGACCTTTCGGCCCTAATGGGTTCGCGTATCTGCCATGACCTTATCAGCCCTTTAGGGGCAATAAGCAACGGTATCGAACTGATGCAATTGTCAGGCATGGATAGCCCCGAAACCACCTTGATCAGCGAGGCGGTTGAACACGCAAATCTGAAAATCCGCTTTTTTCGTATAGCCTTTGGCGCAGCCAGCGACGCGCAGATGGTCGCGGCAAACGAAATTGCAAAAGTGCTTACCCCGGAAGGCTTCAGCACAAAACTGAAACTTGATTGGCAGGCCCCGGGGGATTTACCACGACAGGAGGTTAAGCTGGCATTTCTGGCGCTGCAATGTCTGGAAAGCGCTATGCCTTATGGTGGTCAGATCGCGGTGACAGGCGAGAATGGGTGCTGGCGGCTTAAGGGAACCGCCGAGCGGTTGAAATACGAACCGGAATTGTGGGCGGCGCTGGGGGTGGATGCTTGCACCACCCTGCCCGCCCCGGCGCATCTGCATTTTGCCCTGCTGGGGCCGGAACTGCGCGCGCGGGGCCGCCGGGCTGAAATCAATGCCAGCGAAAGCCAGATATCTTTAAGCTTTTAACGCACCGTTCCGTCCCCGGTAACAAGGTATTTGAACGAGGTAAGCTGTGCCGCCCCGACCGGACCGCGCGCATGCATTTTGCCGGTAGCGATGCCAATTTCCGCCCCCATGCCAAATTCGCCACCATCAGCGAACTGGGTCGAGGCATTGTGCATCAGGATCGCTGAATCCAGCCGCGAAAAGAAATGCGCTGCTGTCCCGGCATCTTCAGTGACGATCGCATCTGTGTGATTTGAGCCATAGGCGCGAATATGGGCGATGGCTGCGTCCACATCTTCGACTACCTTTGCCGCGATGATCATATCAAGATATTCCTGACCCCAATCATCTTCGGTGGCGGGCATTGTACCTTTCAGCCCCGCGCCTGCATGCACCTCAACCCCGGCCTGCATCAGCGCATCCAGCACCTCCTGCCCCAGCCCATCGGCAATGCCCTTGTGAATCAGCAGGCATTCGGCAGCGCCACATATTCCCGGACGTCGGGTTTTGGCGTTTAAAACAACCTCAATCGCTTTGGCCGCATCGGCGTGTTTATCAAGATAGATATGCACAATGCCCTCAAGATGGGCAAAAACCGGCACCCGCGCCTCGCTCTGTACAAGTCCCACCAGACCTTTACCGCCGCGCGGCACGATCACGTCAATATGGTCGGTCATTGTCAGCATTTCTTTGACTGCCGCACGGTCACGGGTGGGAACAAGCTGAATGGCATCTTCGGGAAGGTTGGCAGATTTCAATCCCTCAACCAGGCAAGCATGGATGGCACCGGAGGAATGAAAACTTTCTGAACCACCGCGCAAGATCACAGCATTGCCGGCCTTTAAGCATAGCGCGCCGGCATCCGCGGTTACATTCGGGCGGCTTTCATAGATCACACCGATGACGCCCAAAGGCGTGCGTACCCGGCGAATATTGAGGCCTGAGGGCATGTCCCAGTCGGCCAGAACTTCGCCCACCGGATCAGGTTGCTCTGCAACAGCACGAAGCCCGTCGACAATGCCACGAATGCGCTCTTCATCCAGCATCAGACGGTCCAGCATCGCCGCAGATAGGCCTTTTTCGCGGCCATATGCCATGTCTTTTTCATTGGCAGCGATAATGACGCCCCGGTGCTTCCACACCGCTTCGGCAGCCCCGATCAGGGCGGCGTGTTTGCGCTCGGCCGTGGCAAAGGCAAGCTCGGCGCTGGCGGTTCGTGCGCGCGCGCCAATCTTGGCCATGATTGCGGGGATGTTATCTGAATTTGTCATGTCGGGCCCTTTAGGTTTTGTGCCTCCGGCGGGGATATTTTGGGCAAGAGGAAGGAAGTTGTCAAAGTGCGTCGTTAAAGCGCCATGTCGTCGCGGTGAATAAGCGCGGCGCGGCCCGGATATCCAAGCACTGGTTCGATCTGGTCTGAGCGCTTGCCCTTAATCGCGTCTGCTTCGCTTGATGTATAGCGCGACAGGCCTACGCCAAGAAGGGCACCGGTTTCTGTCTGGATTTCCACCGGATCGCCACGGCCAAAATTGCCGCTCACATCTGTGACACCGGCAGGTAACAGCGAATTACCACGGCTCAGGGCACGGGATGCACCGGCATCAACCCTTACCGCGCCTTTCGGCTTCATTGCCGCGATCCAGTGCTTGCGCGCCGCACGCGGATCGGTCGAGGCGGTAAACAGCGTTGCTGGCGCACCTGCATCAAGGGCCAAAAGGGGGTTCATCCGGCTGCCTTCGGTGATGGTCAATGCGCAGCCTGCACCGGTCGCGGTTTTTGCTGCCATAAGCTTGGTTTTCATACCGCCCTTGGAAAGCCCTGTACCTGCATCCCCGGCTTGTCGCTCAAGCTCTGGCGTGATCTTGTCTATCACCTCATAACGTTTTGCATCGGGGTTGGTTTTTGGGTTGGCCGAGTAGAAGCCGTCAACATCAGACAAGAGCACCAGGTGATCTGCACCGATGGTCACCGCGATCTGGGCTGCGAGCCGGTCATTATCGCCGTAACGGAT
>JAAEUB010000535.1 GCA_024227755.1 Paracoccaceae bacterium
CTGTCCTTGGGATATCGAGCAAAACTTTGCCACCATCGCGCCCTATACGATCGAGGAAGCCTATGAAGTGGCGGATGCGATCGAGCGCGAGGCATGGAGTGAGTTGGAGGGTGAACTGGGCGATCTTCTGCTCCAGACCGTTTATCACACAGCAATGGGCGAAGAGGCCGGATTGTTCAGCTTTGAAAGCGTGGTGCGCAGTATCAGCGACAAAATGGTGGCACGCCATCCGCATGTTTTTGGGGATCAAAGCCGTGATAAATCCGCTGATCAGCAAACATTGGACTGGGAGGTGATCAAGGCCAGTGAACGAAAGGCGCGCGCTGAAAAGGGTACGCTCGACGGGGTAGCCATCGGGCTACCTGCCCTTCTCAGGGCGGCAAAACTGCAAAAACGTGCCGCACGGGTGGGCTTTGACTGGCCAGATACCGGGCCTGTGCTGGACAAGGTTGGCGAAGAAATGCGCGAACTGACAGATGCGCGCAATCACCTGTCACATCGCGAGGTTGAGGAAGAATTCGGCGACCTGCTGTTTGTCATGGCCAACCTGGCGCGACATCTTAAACTCGATCCCGAACAGGCGTTGCGCAAAGCAAATACGAAATTTGAGCGCCGTTTCAAAGGCATAGAGGATGCATTAGCCGCGCAGGGGCGTCAGCCAGATGATGCAAGCCTTGAGGAAATGGATGCGCTTTGGGACGTCATTAAGGCTCAGGAGCGTGCAGATAAATAAAACCCGATTTCGCCGAGCACCGAAGCCACGGACCTGGTGCAAAGCTGGGGCAACTTTTCATCCGATGAGGTTAACCTGATGGACGTCGCCCTGAAATTGATGCAAGAGGTTGATTTCGACGGTTAATCCCGAACAATCACGCAGTATGGCTCATCCGCAATCTAAAGGTGCCCGGTGGTTTCCGGGCGCCCAATTTGCTCAACACGTTCCACGCATCCAATAGCTTTTCAGATCAGAAAAAATGGATTTCCCGGTTCACATTCTTCCAAGAAAGCGGGGGCAGTGTTTTGATTACTCCGCCGCCACTTTGCGTGGTTTCAGCATCTCTTTGAGGTAATGCCCGGTATAGGATCCTTTGGCGCAGGCCAGTTCTTCTGGCGTGCCTGTTGCCACAATTTCACCACCACCGTCACCACCCTCGGGGCCTATGTCGATGATATGATCAGCAGTTTTGACCACGTCAAGATTATGTTCAATCACCACCACCGAATTGCCCTGCTCGACCAGCTTGTGCAGTACCTCAAGCAGCTTTTTCACATCCTCAAAATGCAGGCCTGTCGTTGGCTCATCAAGGATGTAAAGCGTGCGCCCGGTGGCGCGTTTTGACAACTCTTTTGACAGCTTCACCCGCTGCGCTTCACCGCCGGACAAGGTGGTCGCGGGCTGGCCAACCTTGATATAACCCAGACCCACCCGCATCAGCGCATCCATCTTTTCGCGGATCACCGGGACCGCTTTGAAGAACTCCTGCGCATCCTCGACAGTCATATCAAGAATGTCAGCTATGCTTTTGCCTTTAAAGCGTATTTCCAGAGTTTCGCGGTTGTATCGCGCACCCTGACAGGTTTCGCATTGCACGTAGATATCAGGCAAAAAGTGCATCTCGATCTTGATCAGCCCGTCACCCTTGCAAGCCTCACAGCGCCCGCCTTTGACGTTGAAGGAAAAACGCCCCGGCTTGTAACCACGCGCCTTGCTTTCGGGCAGCCCGGCAAACCAGTCGCGGATTGGCGTGAAGGCGCCGGTATATGTGGCAGGGTTGGAACGCGGAGTGCGCCCAATGGGCCGCTGGTCGATATCGATGACCTTATCAAGATGCTCCAACCCCTTGATGGTTTCACATGGTGCTGGTGTCTGGCGCGCACCGTTAAGGCGCATCGAGGCGGTCTTGAACAGTGTTTCAATTGTCAGCGTCGACTTGCCGCCACCGGAAACACCGGTGACGCAGACAAATTTGCCCAGCGGGAAATGCGCTGTTACAGCTTTAAGGTTGTTTCCTGTCGCCTTGATAATACTCAGCTTTTTCCCATTTCCCTTGCGCCGCACTTTGGGCGTGGAAATCTCACGCGCACCGGTCAGATACTGCCCGGTGATCGAAGCGGAATTGGCAGCAATATCGGCGGGCGCACCTTCGGCGACAATCTCGCCGCCATGCACCCCGGCTCCGGGGCCGATATCAAATACATAATCGGCCTCGCGAATGGCCTCTTCGTCATGTTCAACCACAATTACGGAATTTCCCTGATCGCGCAGGTTTTTAAGGGTCTCCAGCAGCCGTCCATTATCGCGCTGATGTAACCCGATTGAGGGTTCATCAAGCACATAAAGCACACCCGTCAGGCCCGATCCGATTTGGCTGGCCAGTCGGATACGTTGGCTTTCGCCACCTGACAAAGTGCCGGAATTTCGCGCAAGTGTCAGGTATTCAAGGCCGACATTATTCAAAAAGCCTAGGCGCTCGCGTATTTCCTTCAAAATGGCCTGCGCAATCTCATTTTTCTGTTTGGTCAAAGCGGCAGGCACCTGTTCGCACCAGTCAAATGCCTCGCGGATCGACATCTGCACCACCTGCCCCGCATGCAGGCCGGCGATCTTCACGGCCAAAGCTTCATCGCGCAGACGATAGCCACTGCAAGCTGCACATGGGCGATTGTTCTGATAACGCTCAAATTCCTCGCGAATCCAGTTAGAGTCGGTCTCGCGATATCGCCGTTCCATATTGGGAATGACGCCCTCAAAGGGTCGCGTAACCTCGTAAACCCGCCCGCCTTCGTCAAAGCGAAACTTGATCTCGTCCTTGCCCGAGCCATAAAGGAACACCTGCTGTACTGCGTCAGGTAGATTCTTCCACGGGGTGTTTTTGTCAAACTCGTAATGGCGCGCAATGCTTTCAATTGTTTGCAGAAAATAGGGCGACTTGCCTTTGCGCCATGGGGCCAGGGCGCCGTCATAAAGGCGCAATGTACTGTCGGGCACCACCAAGCGTTCGTCAAAAAACAGCTCTTTGCCCAGACCGTCACATTCCGGGCAGGCACCAAAAGGGGCGTTGAACGAAAACAGCCGCGGTTCAATCTCAGGTATCGTAAAGCCCGACACCGGACAGGCGAAGTTTTCCGAGAAGGTAAAGCGCTCAGGCTCTCCATCTTCGGGCTTTGGCGAGGTTTCGAGAATGGCGATGCCATCGGCCAGATCAAGAGCGGTGCGAAGCGAATCCGCCAGCCTGGTTTCCAGCCCCTCACGCACCACAATCCGGTCAACCACCACGTCAATATCATGGCGGATTTTCTTTTCCAGCTTCGGCGGATCTTCGAGTTCGTAAAAGCCACCATCGACCTTGACGCGCTGAAAGCCGGATTTGCGTAACTCGCTGAATTCTTTACGGTACTCGCCCTTGCGGTCACGAATGATCGGGGCAAGCAGATAGGCGCGGGTGCCTTGCGGCATCGTCATCACCCGGTCCACCATATCCTGCACCTGCTGTGCCTCAATTGGTTTGCCGGTGGCCGGACTGAAGGGAGTTCCGGCGCGGGCGAAAAGAAGCCGTAGATAGTCATAAATCTCGGTCACAGTGCCAACAGTAGAGCGCGGATTTTTGCTTGTCGTCTTTTGCTCGATGGAAATTGCCGGGGACAGCCCGGCAATATGATCCACGTCGGGCTTTTCCATCATATTAAGGAATTGCCGCGCATAGGCGCTGAGCGATTCGACATAGCGCCTTTGCCCTTCGGCATAGATGGTGTCAAACGCGAGCGATGACTTGCCGGAACCGGAAAGCCCAGTGATAACAACCAGTTGGTCACGCGGAATGTCCACGTCAATTGACTTAAGGTTATGTTCACGCGCGCCGCGCACTTCTATATGTTTTAACTCTGCCATGTTCGCCCTTTTAAAGCGTTTCGCGTTCAATTTAAGTCGCATTTTGGACGCGAAACGCCCACTACGTTATTAGGCCCTGAGCGCTTCGTCACATTTAGTTGAAAAAATGCAGGGCGAAACGCTTTAACCAGTTCTTAACGAATAAGCGATTAGAGCGCCGGGGCCAATCGAAAAATGAGAACAAAGGGGGAATATTAACAGGCTGGAAATCCAGACTTATGAAAGTTGGCATTTCTGGGCTATAGTGCCATCAGCAAACCTAGATTTAAAAGGAAACATAATGCTGCGCCAATTTCTGACCGCTTTTTTCTGCCTATTCACCGCATTTTCAGTACCAATAGGCGCATCGGCACAGGACCAGTCCCGCGCAATATTGGTGCTGGATGCGTCCGGGTCGATGTGGGGTCAGATTGAGGGCGTGGCAAAGATCACCATCGCGCAGGAAGTGATCGGCGATCTGCTGACCACCCTGCCCGAAAATCAGCTTTTAGGGCTGACTGCCTATGGCCACCGGCGCAAGGGCGATTGCAGCGACATTGAAACCCTGCACCTGCCCGGCACCGACCGTGCAACTATTGCCAACACCGTGAACGCGATCAAACCGAAGGGCAAAACACCCCTTTCGGCTGCGGTCATTCAGGCCGCCGAGGCACTGAAATATACCGAGGAAGTCGCGACCGTCATTTTGGTCTCGGACGGGATAGAGACATGCAATCTGGACCCTTGCGAAGTTGGCCGCATGCTGGAAGAAACCGGGGTGAGCTTCACCGCACATGTTATTGGCTTTGATGTCACCGACCCGGCAACACAGGCACAATTGCAGTGTCTGGCCGAGGAAACCGGCGGCACCTATCTGTCTGCGGACAATGCTGATGAGCTTTCCGAAGCGTTGCAGGAAGTAGCCGAAGCCACGCCCGAACCTGAGCCAGTGCCGGTTACTGTCACCTTCCGCGCCACCGAAGGCAAAAATGGACCGGTGATCAACAGCGATCTGGTTTGGAATATGGCTACGGATGAAGGCGGTATTTTCTATGAATACGAAGCCGCCAGCCAGATTAGCCACGACCTTTTACCCGGCGGCGGTCAGGTCAGCGTATTACGAACTACGGATGAAACGTCGGCCGAGGCAACTTTTACCGTTGGCACCAGCGACATGGTGGTGACACTGGTCTTGCCGGAATTTATTCCCCCCGCCACGCTGGAGGCCCCTGCAAGCGCCCCGGCCGGGTCACTGGTTGCGGTCACCTGGACCGGACCTGACGGCGTGAATGACTATATCGCCTCATCCGATGTGGATATGGGCGACGGATATTATCACCACTACACCTACACCAGGGATGGTGAGGACAACATCGTAATGCTGCGTTTGCCGCCAGAAGCCGGAAACTATGAAATCCGCTATGTGATGAGCAGCACCAACAAAGTGCTGGCCAGACGGGTGATCGAGGTAACACCGCTTGATATCGGCTTTGACGCCCCGGCAGAGGCTGTTGCTGGCTCAACAATTCAGGTTGGCTGGATCGGGCCGGATTATAAAAATGATTACCTGAGTATCGCCAGTTTGGATCAGGGCGATAATTATTATGTGAACTACGAATATACGCGTGAGGGAAATCCCACACCGCTTGTGATGCCAGCAGAACCGGGAAGCTATGAAATACGTTATGTCCTTGGGGCGAGCCGCCATGTAGCCGGGCGCACCAATATCGAAGTGGTTGAGGTTTTGGCCAGCCTTGAGGCCGCCGACACCGCCCCGGCGGGATCGGATTTGGCAATAAACTGGCAAGGACCGGATTACAAAAACGACCATATCACCATCGCCGAAATCGGCAGCCGCGGGAACCAGTATCTGAGCTATGAATATACCCGTGATGGCAGCCCTGCATCTTTGACGTTGCCACTGACGCCGGGTGATTATGAACTGCGATATGTGGTCAGCCAGGATCACACAATTCTGGCGCGCCGGGCTATTTCCGTAAGCGCGGTTACCGCAATGCTGGACGCGCCCGCAAGTGCTGCCTCATCATCAAAAGCGATGATCAGTTGGAGCGGACCGGACTATAAAAATGACCACATCACCATCGCCGAGATCGGTGCAAAGCCAAACCAGTACGAAAGCTATACCTACACACGCGACGGCAGCCCACTTTCCCTGCAAATGCCGACCGAGCCGGGGGAATATGAGATCCGTTACATAGCAGGTGGCAGCCCACGCACCATCCTAGCCCGCGCACCTATCGTTATTGAAGCGGTGAGCGGCTCAATCGAAGCGCCGGACAGCGCCCCGGCCAACTCGGTTCTGGTGATAAACTGGAGCGGTCCCGACGAGAAAAATGACCACATTACCGTGGCCAAACCCGGTGCAAAGCCGAACCAGTACGAAAGCTATACATATACAAGGGAAGGCAGCCCATTGAATTTGCAGATGCCAACCTCGCCGGGTGAGTATGAACTGCGCTATATCGTGCAGGGCACGGATCGTGACATTTTGGTGCGCCGACCCATTACTGTTACGTCGGTTTCGGCGATGTTGGATGTACCGGACCAAGCCCCTGCCGGCAGCCAGCTGGTTGTAACCTGGAGCGGTCCGGACGGGCGCAATGACCACATTACCGTGGCCGAACCCGGAGCGAAGCCAAACCAGTATGAAAGCTATACATATACCCGTGATGGCAGCCCGCTGCGCCTGCAAATGCCGTCCCAGCCAGGTGAATACGAACTGCGCTATATCGTGCAGGGCACAGATCGCGACATTCTGGTGCGAAGGCCCATTACCATCATGCCGGTACCAGCCACGCTTGAAGCCCCGGCCAGCGCCCCGGCGGGCAGCCTGTTACTGGTTAGCTGGCTGGGACCAGATTACAAACACGACCACATAAGTATTGCCGAGCCGGGTGCGAAACCGAACAAATATGAAAGCTTTACCTACACCCGCGACGGTACCCCTCTGCGTATCAAGGTACCAACCCAGCCCGGAACCTATGAGCTTCGCTATATTCTGCAAGGCACTGAACGCATGGTGCTTGTACAGCAGCCACTGATCGTTGAACCTGTCGAGGCAACACTGCAAGCCGAAGCCACGGTGGCGGCTGGCGGGAACCTGGTCGTCAATTGGAGCGGGCCCGATTACCACAATGATTATATTGCGATATCGCAAGTTGGGGAAAAGGGGTACGAGACGTACACTTACACTAAAGAAGGTTCGCCCTTGATCGTCAAAGCACCTGATCAACCCGGTTCTTATGAAGTTCGATACGTCATCAGTCAGGACCGCACCATTATTGCCAGCCAGACACTGACGGTGCAATAAGCCCATCCCTGCCCCCGGAAATTCAGTTTTGGGGGCAGAAATTGCTTGATACATTCTGTTTTATGAATATTAATTATCGCAAGCATATTGACCCACGCCGAAACACGCCTATATCGGGTCTCGAAGACGAAATTCTGCCAACCCGGCCAGACCTCTAGCGACCCGAACAAAGGAAATACAAGACATGTTCAATTTCATGATGAACCGCGCGCCTGCTTCAAATACGCCCCGGCTCAGCCCGCAGGAAATCGTCAGCCGTTCGGCAGAAGGCGCGATCACGGTGATCGATGTGCGCGACCACAACGAGATTGCGATGTCGGGCAAAGCCGCGGGTGCTTTGCACATTCCGCTGGCTGTTCTGCGTATGCAGGCCGACCCATCAAGCCCTGATTTCCACCCCGAATTGTCCACCGACAAGCCTGTCGCCATCTACTGCGCCACCGGGTCACGCTCTGGCATGGCTGTGCGCCTGTTTTCGTCACTCGGTTTTGGCGAAGTGCATAACCTTGGCGGTCTGGGACATTGGCAAATGGCCGGGGGTCAGATCACCCGTTGATCCGGACCAAAACGCAGGCAGATTGCATCGTCGAATGGCTTGCCTGACGTAAGGCCGCGTAGGCACGGCACAGACGCTTTCACACGCGCCCCTGCCCCAAGCTCACATATGAATAACGCGCCCGTAAGCATCCAGAACGCTTTCATGCATCATCTCGGACAGAGTCGGATGCGGGAACACGGTGTGCATCAGCTCGGCCTCGGTTGTCTCTAACGCGCGACCGACGACATAGCCCTGAATAAGTTCGGTCACTTCGGCGCCGATCATATGGGCGCCCAGCAGCTCACCGGTTTTGGCGTCAAATACGGTTTTAACCAGCCCCTCAGGCTCGCCCAAGGCAATTGCCTTGCCGTTGCCCATGAATGGAAAGCGCCCGCCCCTGACCTCAAACCCGGCCTCAATCGCGGCCGCTTCGCTATAACCCACGCTGGCGACCTGCGGCTGGCAATAGGTGCAGCCAGCGATGCTTTCTGGCTTGACCGGATGAACCTTTTGACCAGCAATCATTTCGGCAACCATGACGCCTTCGTGGCTGGCTTTGTGGGCCAGCCAAGGTGGTCCGGCAATGTCACCAATCGCGTAAAGCCCGTCCACACCGGTGCGGCAATACTCGTCCGTCACCACATGGGTGCGATCAATCTTGACACCGAGGGCTTCCAGCCCCAGCCCCTCGACATTGCCAACGATTCCCACCGCCGAAATCACCGTGTCAAAGTCATGCTTTGCCATATTCCCGGCGCTTTCAATATGCGCCGTGACCTTGCCCTTGCCGCGATCAAGGCTTTTGACCATGGATTTCTCCAGGATCTTCATCCCTTGCTTGACGAAAGCCTTCTTTGCCAGCGCGCTGATCTCAGCATCTTCAACCGGCAAAACCCGGTCCATGACTTCAACAACAGTAACTTCAGCACCCAAGGCATTAAAAAAGCTGGCAAATTCAATGCCGATGGCACCGGAACCAATAACCAGAAGCTTTTTGGGCATCCTTGGCGGATTGAGGGCGTGTTTGTAGGTCCATACCAGATTGCCGTCCGCTTCCAGCCCCGGCAATTCACGAGCCCGCGCGCCAGTAGCCAAAATGATGTGACCTGCAGAAAGCTCTTCGCTGCCCTTGTCAGTTTTTACCAGAACCTTACCACGCGCAGGCAGGCTTGCTTCCCCCATGATCACAGTGACTTTGTTTTTCTTTAAAAGATGACCTACGCCGGCGGCTAACTGCGCCGAGACTTTGCGCGAACGCTTCACGATTGCCGCAAGATCAAAATCCGGCTTGCCTGCAGACAGACCAAATTCATCGGCTCGCTGCATCAGATGATAAACCTCAGCCGACCTTAGCAATGCCTTGGTGGGTATACAGCCCCAGTTCAGGCAGATACCGCCCAGATGTGCGCGCTCGACCACCGCAACCTTCTGCCCAAGCTGTGCGGCACGGATCGCGGCCACATATCCGCCGGGACCAGCCCCGACAATTATCAGATCGAAGGTATTACTTGCCATGACGCGCGCTCCTGAGAAATATAGTTTGCCATTAAACTATTTTTTCGCCGGCATCAATGATGCGTCACGCCAAAGGCATGTTTCTTTCAAAAAGCGTGGCATAGCCACTCCTTTTGGTTGCACCCGCTTAAGCGCTGAGACGCTCCAGCACCGCGCCATATCCACCCTCGGTGACAAAGGTTTTTTCTGTCGCCGTCGTGTCGCGCGACAGTGCAGCGTTGCGGTATGGAAAGCGGCCAAACTGGCGGATCACTTCGCGGTGAACTTTCGCGTGCAGCAGATTGACTGCACCCGCCTGCGGCATCCGCGTCAGCATCAACCGCACACAGCGATCCTGATCGCACAGGTTTTCCGAATGCATCATTGGCAAATAGAAAAACTGCCGGGCGGGTTCATCAATACGCATGTCCCAGCCCTTTTTCACCGCACATTTTGCCGCTTCCAGTGCTGCCGGGTCGGTAGAAAAAGCCTGTTTTCCACCACGAAACATATTTCGCGGAAACTGATCCATCACGATCAGATAAGCCAGCACCCCGGTCGGGTAGGTTAACCACAAGGAATACGCCCCGTCGCGGGCATTTTCCCATGTCTTACGGAAACGGTCCCGGATGGTCTGATCCAGCTTCTCCTCGCCGTCATACCAACCAACAGGCCCTACTTCATCCAGCCAAAAGGCCAGTATCTCTTCTGGTTCGGACATTTCAGCCCCTCCCCATGCTCGTTTTTTTACCCTCAATAATGCGACGTTACAAAAATTTCACAACGACGCAACACTTTTTATGAATATTGCGCAAACAGAGGTTATTATGTCGCATCATTACCCTCTTGGGCAGCGTCAACATAAACCTCCTGCGCCATATCCACCGCGACGAGCGACCCGGAAGGTGGTAAAGTGACATAAGCACCCTGTTCTTCCAGATCAGGTGCCGCTCGCTGCGTTGCTCGCCATGCGCCGTAGACCAACAATGCGGCCAGAAGAATTGCGACGTAGAGGAAGAAACCGTAAGGTCCTGCCACGGCCATCACCAGACCTGTCACGACCGGACCGGCAATCGCCCCGACCCCACTTATAAAAACCAGACCCGAGGATGCCGCGGCCATGTCGTCGACGTCCAGAAAGTCGTTCACATAGGCAATAAGCAGCGCGTAAAGTGGGTTGGTCAGCCCGCCAAGAAAGAACGCGGCGGCCAGCAGGGCAATGAAATTGCCGGGCAGGAAAACCGGCATCAAAGCCACAACAACGCCCAGTCCGGACACGATCAGGATAAGTACTCGTCGGTCCATCCGGTCCGATATCCAGCCAATTGGGAATTGCAGCATCAGCCCGCCAAAAAATATCATCGAAACGAAGGCCGAGATTTGTGGTACGGTCAGGCCTGCCTCGGTGCCAAAAACGGCAGCCATGCCGAAAAGCGCCGCGAATGTCCCGCCCAATATGAAAATGCCTACGCACCCCAGGGGGGATATGTGATAAAGCTCGATCAGGCTAAGGCCTTTTGTTGTGTCAAACCCCGGCGTTGGGCTGATTGAAAGCAAAATCGGCGCAAATGCTACGGACACCAGTACCGAAGGGACAATGAAAAGCAAGAACCCCGACGGATCGCCCAAAACCACCAATCCCTGTGCCGCGACAATCCCCACCATCTGCACAATCATATAAAGCGACAACGCTTTGCCACGGTTTTCGTTGCTCGCAGCATTGTTAAGCCAGCTTTCGGCGGTGACATAAACGCCAGAAAAACAAAAACCGATTGCCACCCTCAGAGCGATCCATATCCACGGATCTGTCAGCGCCGGGTAGAGGATCAGCACCGCCGAGATGAACGAACCCAATGCGGCGAACACGCGCACATGTCCGACCCGCCTTATCATCCACGGGGCTATGCGGGACCCACCAAGAAAACCTGCAAAATAGCCTGACATGACCAGCGAAAGCTCGAAGGTCGAGAAGCCTTCAAGCGCGCCGCGGATACCCAAAAGAGTTCCCTGCACGCCGTTTCCGACCATTAAAAGCATCATGCCCAGCAAGAGCGCCCATGAAGAATGGAGGACCTGTAACATCGCGCGTTCATCCAATAATTGATGTTTTCTAACACTCAGGTTAGGGCGATTCCCCTGCCCCATCACGCCCGCCCGCGACATTGGCCGCGTCGCGTTTTACCCCTAATCCGTGGGCCGGTTTAACACGCCACCGCCTATCGCAGCCGCCACACCAGTTGTCCCCGGCGCACTTGTTGGCAGGCCGCGCGCCACGCGTACCGCCAGATAGGCAAAGGCCTGCGCCTCTAACATGTCTCCATTCAACCCGACCGCCTCGACCGGCTCCACCGGGCAATCCAACGCAGTACTCAACCTCGCCATTATCACCTTGTTGTTGCGCCCTCCTCCTGTCACCAACAAGCGCTCGGGCACCTTTGGGCAATGCTCGAACCCGCGCATAACTGCGCCAACACAGCAAGCCGCTAAAGTCGCCGCGCCGTCCGCATCACTTAACGGGGCCACAGCCTCTGCCAATCCTGCAAAAGCGTCCCTGTCTAAAGATTTGGGCGGCATTTTGTGAAAATATCGGTGTTCAAGGAAGGCGTCGACGATTGCCCGCTCGACCTGTCCCGAAGCGGCCAGGGCGCCGGCATTGTCATATTCCAACCCAAGACGTAGGCGCATCAGGTCATTTATGGGCGCATTTGCGGGACCGGTATCAAAGGCCAGCAGTGCGCCCTCGTCCCCGGGGCCATCGCGGCTTGGGTCCACCCATGTCAGGTTGCCTACCCCGCCAAGGTTGAGGAAAGCCAAAGGTGCCTCGGCGCGTAACCATTTGGCCAATGCGAAGTGGAAAAACGGTGCCAGCGGCGCACCTTCGCCGCCCATTGCCACATCAGCGCTGCGAAAATCGCTGATCACCGGCAGGCGCAAAACCTCAGCCAGAACCAGCCCGTCGCCGATCTGATGCGTACCGCGTCCGCGTGGTTCGTGCGCAAGTGTCTGGCCGTGAAAACCAATCAGTTGGGCACCTTCAAACCCGGCCAGAAGGGCGGCGTGGGCTGTTTCAACAACCTCCGCCGCGTCCTCGACACCTTCCTCGCCCGGCCAGCACCCCAAAGCGGCGCGGATCACCGCCCGCTCTTTGGGCGAATAGGCCCGATAGGCGCTGGCGCCAAACTCTGAAATCACGTCGCCGTTTGTCAGCACCATCGCCGCATCGACGCCGTCAAGTGACGTGCCGGACATCGTGCCAAGCGCCCAAACGGTTTCGGTCATCAACATATGCTTCCCCTTTGGCCCTACCCCTGATAAAGCGTTTCGAAATAATCTTGGGTCACATGATTATATCGAAGCGCCCACGCGACCAACAGGTTGCGGACGCTTCAACATCTTGCCTGGCCCAACAAAATGTCGAAGCGCTTCAGGTGGGCGCGAGCTTACAGAATGGACCGAAATCACATGACCTACCACCCGAAATCAGACTTCATGCGTGTTATGATCGAGCGCGGTTTTCTTGCCGATTGCACCGATTATCAGGCGCTGGACGAAGCTTTGGTAAATGGCGTGGTGCCAGGCTATATCGGTTTTGACGCCACCGCGCCCAGCTTGCATGTGGGCAGCCTGATCCAGATCATGATGCTGCGTTGGCTGCAAAAAACTGGCCATAAGCCGATTGTTTTGATGGGTGGGGGCACCACGAAAGTTGGCGACCCAACTGATCGCGCCGATGAACGCCCCTTGTTGACCCCCGAAAAGATCGACGAAAACCTTGCCGGTATCCGCGAGGTTTTTTCAACCTATGTCAGTTTTGGCGAGGGCGAAAATGACGCCATCATGGTCAATAATGCCGAATGGCTGGATGGAATAAATTACCTTGAGTTTTTGCGTGATATTGGTAGGCATTTTTCCGTCAACCGCATGTTGTCGTTTGAAAGCGTCAAGGCGCGGCTGGAGCGTGAGCAAAGCCTTTCGTTCCTTGAGTTTAACTACATGATCCTGCAAGCCTATGATTTCATGGAGCTTAACCGGCGCTATGGCTGCCTTTTACAAATGGGTGGCTCAGACCAATGGGGCAATATCGTTAACGGTATAGACCTCACCCGCCGGGTGATTAAGAACGAGGTCTACGGCCTGACATCGCATTTGTTGGCAATGTCGGACGGGCGCAAAATGGGTAAATCCCAAGGTGGTGCGGTGTGGCTGAACGGCGACATGCTTTCACCATATGAGTTCTGGCAGTTCTGGCGCAATATCCCGGATGCGGATGTAGGGCGCTTCCTCAAGCTTTACACCGAATTGCCGGTTGAGGAATGTGACCGACTGGGGGCCGAGGAAGGTCAGGCAATCAACGACGCCAAGATCACTTTGGCCAACGAAGTCACCACCTTGGCGCATGGCCGCGAGGCAGCAAAGGCTGCCGAGGCTACGGCACGCGAAGTGTTTGAAAAGGGCGGCACCGGGGAAGACCTGCCGACGCTGACGCTGTCTGCCAGTGACATTGGCGACGGAATTTCGGTGGTGCAGCTTATCACCCGCGCCGGGATGGCAAGTTCGGGCAAGGAAGCCAAGCGACTGATTGCTGACAAGGGCGCGCGGATCAATGACGAGGTCGTGACAAGCGCCGGGTTGATGATCTCCAGCGCCGATCTGGCCCAGCCCGTTAAGCTTTCCGCCGGAAAAAAACGACATGCTTTGGTGGTTTTGGAAAGCTGACATCGCGAAAAGACTATTGGCTTCCGGCGGGAAATTTTGGGGCAAGAGGAATAGCACGGGAAAAAAATGGCGCTGTTTAATCCGAACCTGATCCGCACGTTTGCCCCTCCGGTCATGGAGGCGCGGCGCTGGATAGAAGGCGTGGAGTTTTCCCCGGACCATCCCTTGATCAATGTTTCTCAGGCGGCCCCCACCGCGCCGCCGCCCGAACCTTTGCGCCAGGTGATTGCCGATGCAGCATTGAACGACCCGGTTGTGCATCTTTATGGCCCGGTGCTGGGCCTGCCGGATTTGCGCGCCGAAGTTGCCGGGCAATGGAGCATGGCTTACGGCGGTAACATTGACCCCGCGCAGGTCGCCATTACCTCGGGCTGTAATCAGGCCTTTGCTGCCGCAACCACAATTCTGGCCGGACCTGGGGATGAGGTTATCCTGCCAAGCCCTTGGTATTTCAATCATAAAATGTGGTTGGATATGGCAGGCGTATCCTGCGTTCCGCTTTTGACCGGTCCGGATCTTTTGCCTGATCCCGATCAGGCCGAAGCTTTGATTACTCCGCGCACAAGGGCGCTGGTGCTGGTTACACCGAATAATCCCGGTGGGGTGGAATATCCGCCAGCCCTGATCCGAGCGTTTTATCAACTGGCGAAATCACATGGGCTGGCTTTGATCATTGATGAGACCTACCGCGATTTTCATTCCAGCACCGACGCGCCCCACGATGTTTTCAGCGATCCTGACTGGGCTGATACCCTTATCCAGCTTTACAGTTTTTCTAAAGCTTACCGCCTGACCGGCCACCGGGTCGGAGCGATGGTTGCAAGCTCTGCGCGGCTGGCTGAGGCTGAGAAATTCCTCGATAGCGTCACCATTTGTCCAAATCAGCTGGGCCAGCACGCGGCCCTTTGGGGGATGCGCAACCTTGGTGACTGGCTGGCCGGTGAGCGGGCGGAAATTCTGACCCGCCGCGCCGCAATCGAGGCCGGGTTTCCCAGACTTGAGGGCTGGAAGCTAATGGGGGCCGGGGCGTATTTTGCCTATGTTCAGCATCCGTTTGACATCCCTTCCGTGGATATTGCCCGCGCGATGGTCGAAAAAATCGGCGTACTGGCCCTGCCCGGCAGCATGTTCACCCCGCAAGGCAACCCGGACGGCGCGCGCCAGATACGTTTTGCCTTCGCAAATATCGACGCAGAAGCCATCAACGCATTGTTTGATCGCCTTGCGATGCTCTGAGCGTGAAACACCGGTTGGCATTCGCGCATACCTGACCTAAAACGCATGAGTAACAACAACAAACGGACGGCATCATGGCCTCTAAATCCTCTCGCATTTTCGTCTGGATCATTCTTGGCCTTGTTATGGTCGGACTGGTGGGCTTTGGCTCATCGAATTTCGGTGGCTCAACAAGCTCAATCGGCAATGTTGGCGACGCCGAAATTGACACCAACCTTTATTTCCGCGAATTGCGCGGGGCACTTAATGCCCAGCGTGCGCAATCTGGTCAGGCGATCCCCATCGCCATGGCCGAAGAATTTGGCCTGACCCGCCAGGTTTTAGAGCGGGTGATTTCCGCCACCGCGCTGGACAACGAAACCACTCGGCTGGGTCTTTCCATCGGAGATGATATTTTACGTAGTGAACTCAAACAGATGCCCGAGTTTCAGGGCCTGACCGGTGGGTTTTCAACCGAGGCATATGAATTCACTTTGCGCGAATCCGGACTTACGCCGGCGGGCTTTGAGGCCACCCTCAGAACCGATCTTTCGCGGGCGTTGCTGCAAACTGCGATTGTCAGCGGGGTCGAAGTTTCACCGGTCTTCACCGATACACTTTTCAGTTTCGCGCGCGAAACACGCGCCTTCACCTGGGGCAAACTTGACCTTGCTGCACTGGAAAATGCGCCAGGGGAACCGTCTGAGGAAGCTCTCACCGCGTATTATGACGCGCATTCAGCAGACTACACCTTGCCTGAGATCAAGCATGTGACCCTTGCCTGGCTGCGCCCTGAAAACCTGCTGGATTCTGTCGAAGTGGAAACGTCGCGCCTGCAAGAGCTTTATGACGAACGCGCCGCTATTTATAATCAACCCGAACGGCGGTTGGTCGAACGGCTGGTATTTTCCTCCGAAGAAGACGCGCAGGCGGCATGGGACGCGTTGGAAGCGGGCGAGACCGATTTTGCCACGTTGGTGGCAGACCGCGGGCTGGCTCTATCTGACATTGATCTTGGCGACGTCACAAGCGCCGATCTTGACGCGGCCGGGGACGCAGTTTTTGCCCTGACCGAGCCCGGCCTTGCCGGGCCTGCAGCCAGTAATCTTGGCCCGGCAATCTTTCGTATGAATGCGATACTTGCAGCCCAGCACACCCCGTTTGAGGATGTTGAGGCTGAATTGCGCGCGGAACTTGCTGTGGATCAGGCGCGCCGCATGGTGCTTGATCAAATAACGGATATGGATGACTTGCTTGCCGGTGGTGCCACATTGGAAGAATTGACGGATTTGACCAGTGGCATGGAGCTTTCCGCCCTTAACTGGAGCGTCGGCAGCGCAGATGGCATTGCAGCATATGACGAGTTTCGCAGCGCTGTATCTGAAACGCGGGAAGGGGATTTCCCCGAACTGGTGACACTGGAAGATGGCGGGCTGTTTGCCTTGCGCATCGACAAAGCTGATCCTCCGCGCCTGCAGGAACTGGGTGAGGTGCGCGAAATGGTCACTGATGGCTGGCACCTGCAGGAAAGCCTGAGCCTTCTGGTCACGCAGGCAAGTGCGATGTTGCCCGCTTTGACCGAAGGCGGCGAGAGCCTTTCAAGCCTTGGGCTGACCGAAATATCCGAGGCCGGACAGGCGCGCGGCACGATGATCGCCGGCACCCCGCCCGAACTGATCGAAGAAGTGTTTACAATTGCTGAAAACGACTGGGCCATACTTCAGGATGTCGACGGTGTGGTTTTGATGCGTCTCGACCGGATCCTGCCTGCCGACCACACGACCGAAGAAGCTATTGCCGCCAAAGCTGCATTCTCTGCCCAGATGGGGCAGGAAATGGGTCTGGACTTTGAGGCTGCATTTTCTAAAGCCCTGCAAAATCAGGCGGGTATCACGTTGAACCAAGCGGTGATCTCGGCAGTTCACCGCCAGTTTCCTTAAGCGAGGTTAATCCAGTGTCCCTGACCCCTGGCTTTGAAGCTTTTGAGGCTGGCTGGAATGCTGGCGAAAATCAGGTTGTTTACACCCGCCTGGCCGCTGACCTGGACACCCCGGTTTCGCTGATGATGAAGCTTACCGAGGCACGCAAAGATTGCTTTGTGCTGGAAAGCGTAACCGGCGGTGAGGTGCGCGGGCGCTATTCAATCGTTGGCATGAAGCCGGATCTGATTTGGGAATGCCGGGGTACAAAGGCCCGGCTGAACCGTCAGGCCCGTTACGACGCCAATTCGTTCGAAGAAGTAGCGGATGACCCGCTGACAAGCCTGCGGGCCTTGTTGGCTGAAAGCCGCATTGATCTGCCTGCCGACCTGCCAGCCTCATCTGCCGGACTGTTTGGCTATCTTGGCTATGACATGATCCGGCTGGTCGAAAACCTTCCCAATATCAACCCCGACCCGCTGGGCCTGCCCGATGCGGTGATGCTGCGCCCTTCGGTGGTGGCGGTGCTTGATGGTGTCAAAGGCGAGGTCACGCTGGTGGCCCCGGCTTTCACCGGCTCAGGCCTTAGCGCCCGCGCGGCATATGCGCAAGCTGGCGAGCGGGTAATGGACGCGCTGCGTGATCTTGAGCGGCAAATGCGCGGCGCCAGCCGCGATCTGGGCGAGGCGCAGGAAATTGGTGAACTGGTCTCGAACTTCACCCATGAAAAATATCTTCAAGCGGTTGAAAAGGCCAAGGAATACATCCGCGCGGGCGATATTTTTCAGGTCGTTCCCTCGCAGCGCTGGAGCCAGGATTTCACCCTGCCACCATTTTCACTCTACCGCTCACTCAGGCGCGCCAATCCTTCGCCTTTCATGTTTTATTTCAACTTTGGCGGTTTTCAGATTGTCGGAGCCAGCCCCGAAATCCTGGTGCGTGTATTTGGCCGCGAGGTCACCATTCGCCCGATCGCCGGGACCCGCAGGCGCGGCGCGACGCCCGAGGAAGATAACGCACTCGAGGCCGATCTTTTGGCGGATGAAAAGGAATGCGCCGAACATCTGATGCTGCTTGATCTTGGCCGCAACGATGTCGGGCGGGTTGCGAAAATCGGTTCGGTGCATCCGACCGAAGAATTTGTCATCGAGCGTTACAGCCATGTCATGCACATCACCTCAAACGTGGTTGGTGAGTTGTCCGAGGATCATGACGCGCTTTCTGCCCTGTTGGCCGGTCTGCCCGCAGGAACCTTGTCCGGGGCACCAAAAGTGCGGGCAATGGAGATAATTGACGAGCTTGAGCCGGAGAAACGCGGAGTTTACGGCGGTGGCGTTGGCTATTTCTCGGCCGATGGCGACATGGATATGTGTATCGCGCTCAGAACCGCCATCGTCAAAGATCAAAAGCTTTACACACAGGCCGGTGGCGGTGTGGTCTATGACAGTGATCCGCAAGCTGAATATGAAGAAACCCAGCATAAGGCAAAGGCGCTGTGGTATGCAGCTGAAACTGCAGGGTTTTTCAACCTCCAGAGGGGAAACTGAAAGGC
>JAAEUB010000536.1 GCA_024227755.1 Paracoccaceae bacterium
GCTGCGGTAGCCCAACGCCAAGCTAACTGCTCTACCGGCGTGAATGCACCTGAGCTTGAGTGAATGAAAGTGGTGAACGACTGCGCTGACCTGGAAACCGCCACTGAAATAGGTGGGTCCAGTTGAGCGCTATGTTGGGCGATAACGTTTGGGAAGTTCTCCGTGCGGTGCGGAGGGCACCCCACCCCTGAACCTGGATGATGCCTTGAGTTTTCAATTCCATCCTTTCCGTTCCTCGAAGCCCCAGGCTTTTGCCTTGGGGAAGTTGCCAAACGTTTTGTTGCTCGGTGCCGTTTTGCGAAGCCTGTGCTTTGGCCAGACAATGACTCAAAGGTTGCCGACGCCACCCACCTTACCTGACCTTAACATTTCTGCCGCGCCAGCCCAACGCCAAGGTAACTGGCCCACCGGCAGGAAGCCACTGAGCTTGGATTAATGAAAGTGTAGAACAATGACGCGGACCTGGAAACCGCCACTGAAATAGGTGGGTCCATGTTTAGCTTGATGTTGGACGAATACGCTGGGGGAGTCCTCCGTGCCGTGCGGAGGGCACCCTGCCTAGAAACCTTGATGATGCCTTGTGTTTTCAATTCCATCCTTTCAGTTCCTCGAAGCCCGTGCCTTGGCCGGATAACGACTCAGACGTTGCCGAGGCCACCCAGCCTACCTGACCTTAATATTTTTGCTGAGCCTGTCCAATGCCCGAGTTGACCGGCGACTTTGCCCGGATAATAGACGCGTAGCGGCTTAATTATCCGGGCAAAGGTGTCCGGTCGAACGCTTGTTCGCGACGCGCAGCGGCGTGGACAAGCGTTGGACGTAGTCAACTCGGGCATTCGCGCCGCGCAGCGGCGCGAACGCTTCGCATCAGCGGCTGAGGCGAGCGTAGCTCGCCGAAGTCCGTCTGCATGCGTTTGTTA
>JAAEUB010000537.1 GCA_024227755.1 Paracoccaceae bacterium
ATCAGCCGTTCAGGATCCGGCAGCTTGACATCGGCCAGCATCTGCACCGCCCTTTGCCGTGCTTCTTCCTTGGAAATGTCCTCATGCGCCAGGGGCACCTCCATCAGTTGGGTGCTGATCTTCAGGCTGGGGTTTAAAGAGGCAAAAGGCTCCTGATAAATCATTGCAATCTCTGATCCCCGAATACGGCGCAACTCATCTTCCGACATCTGGTTTAAATCGCGGTCTTTAAATGTGATGCTGCCGCTCTTGATGCCGCCGTTGGCGCCCATGTACTGCATGACCGCCATGGCAACCGTTGACTTGCCGCAGCCCGACTCGCCGACAATGCCGATGGTTTCACCGGGCAATACCGTCAGCGAAAAATCCACTACCGCCGGAATCTCTCCGGCCCGGGTGTAGTAAGAGATGCAAAGGTCCTTGCAGACCAGAACCGGTTTTTGATGATCGTTCATGGGTTGGTTACCTCCTAATCGCGCAATGAGATTTCACGCAGGCCGTCCGCCAGGAGATTAAACCCCAGGATCAACGAAGATATCGCGATACAGGGAAACAGCGTCATGTGCGGAAACGCCATCGCCATCTGCCGGGTTTCATTTACCATGCCGCCCCAATCAGGGTCCGGCGGCGGCAGACCCAGGCCCAGAAAGCCGAGCACGCCGATGGTGATAATGACATAACCCAGACGCAAACAGGCATCGACAATCAGCGGGCCGCGCGCATTTGGTAAAATTTCGACCAGCATCACTTTCCAGTCTGATTCGCCTCTGGTCTG
>JAAEUB010000538.1 GCA_024227755.1 Paracoccaceae bacterium
CGCTGTTGCAAGCATCGTCGGCCTTGCGGCCTTACTGCACACCAGTGCCCTTGCGTTCCAATTGATAAAGTATCTTGGCGTCGCCTACCTATTCTTCATGGCTTGGAAGATACTGAAGGATGATAGTGTCATGGAAGTTTCCGAAAACAACGAGAAGGCCGGATTTACGGGTCTTGTCATGACGGGAATTCTACTTAACGTGCTGAACCCGAAATTGTCGCTGTTCTTCCTGGCCTTCCTGCCCCAGTTTATTTCCCCTAGTGCTGCCAATGCTACAGCCTCGCTAATTTGGTTAGCATTGGTCTTTATGGCAATGACCTTTGGTGTTTTCGTGGTGTATGGCGCATTTGCATCCTACGCGAGAGATTATGTCATACAGCGCCCATCCGTGATGAACTGGATCAAACGCAGCTTTGCAGGAACTTTCGGTTTTCTTGGCGCAAAGCTCGCTTTCTCAAACTAACGGTATCAGCCACGCAGGCAAAGTTGACACCCGGCCAGCGCCCTACCCGGATATTGCCGATTATCCCCTGTTGGCCTTTTCCAAGGCTTTCTATAGCTTGCCTGAAAACCTGAAAGAACCCGCCGATGACCACCCCCATGACCCCCGAAGAAATCACCCGCTTACCTTATCGCGCTTGCGTCGGCATCATGCTGGTAAACCCGCAAGGCAAAATTTTTGTCGGCCAGCGTATCGACACCAAGGGTGCGTGGCAGATGCCACAGGGCGGGGTCGACCAGGGCGAAGAACCCGCTGAAGCGGCTTTGCGAGAGCTTGAGGAAGAAACTGGGCTGACGCGCGACCTGGTGACAATTGAGGCCGAGCATCCCAAGTGGCTGACTTACGATTTGCCGCACGAAATTGTACCGAAGATCTGGAAGGGGCGGTATCAAGGTCAGAAACAACGCTGGTTCCTCATGCGTTTCGCCGGCTCGGATGAGCGGGTAAACATCCAGACCAAGCACCCTGAGTTTTCGCGCTGGGCTTGGTCCGAGCCTGGCGAACTGGTCGAGAAAATCGTGCCGTTTAAACGCGAGATTTACACGGCTGTAATCAAGGCTTTTTCGCCGTACCTTTAGGGCGCTGACCGGCAATTCCCCGCCCCTTGCGCCCATGATACTTTGCCAAACGCAGTGGCCGCGTTATCATGTGCCATGTCCATCTTGCGCAATCTGATCCCACTGGCTTTTAGCATTCTCAACGCCAGCCCCGCACTGGCCCTTTCGTGTATGCCCTATTCGCCTCAGCAGGCGTTTCAGGATGCCTCGGCCTCGCCCGACGCTTACGTCATTGTCCACGGGCGGCTGGAGTTTAATCCCGCCGACTTGCCGGTGGTGGATATGGAACGTCAGATGGACACGCTGCCGGACAATTATCTTAATGCCAGTCTGACCGGTTTTTCCCTGACCGGGGCTGGCTTCAACGCACGATTTGTGCGCCAGATTAAGGTGAATGTGCAATGCTACGGGCCGTGGTGCGCCTCGCTTACCCCCGGCCACGATTATCTGACCTTTCTGAAGAAGGATGGCCACAGATATCTTCTGGAAACCAACCCCTGCAGCGGCTTTGCTTTCGCCGATCCCTCGGACGAATTGCTGCATGATATCTACCGCTGCCTGCTGGGGGAGGAATGTGAGCCGCCGCAATACTAGAGCTCACACTTCAAGCCACGGCCAATTACTCTCAAACGCAACAAGGCATTTCGAAATGCCTTGGAAAGTGGTTTCGAAACCGCTTTGACCCCGCCCGTTCAAAGCGCATGATTGAAGCTTTCCAGGGCACCACTTAACATCAGTACTTTCCGACTCCACATGAGAACAAAACAGGAATATAGTGGGCGGCATCATGCTACTTATTTCCCTCACCTACTGCCTGTCAGCCTTTGAACCGCGCCCGGTGGTGGGCCAGGTATGTTTTGTGTGGTTGCAAAAAAGCCGGGTGAGGCACCAAAAGTTTACGGTCTGGCAAAAGCAACTGCTTGGCGGCATCGGGCAGGCGGTCCTCGGCAACAAGGATCGTATGGTCGTCGTCAACCGAAACCAACCCGCGGTCAAACATCCAATGCGCAGTGCCGCAAAGGGCAAGGCCATTGCGCACGCTGTCGGGACCGCCATCTGCCACCGGGCGGATATGTGCCGCCTGCACCTCAGGGCGGCCACCACCGTTGAGGATGCGCAGACCGGTCAGCGCGCAGCGCGCATCATAAGCCGATTTCACCTGCCGGGCGAAGGCGGCATCTCGGAAGGGCTTGCGGGTGAGGCGTTCAATGATTGGGCGCGTGAACGGTGTGGCGGGGTCGTGGAAGCCCGGCAGGGTGGCTGCATCGCCAACCCAGTCCACCTCCCAATCCGCCCCGCCCAGATCATCACGCACCCCGGCAAAGCCCGCCGTAAGGATCGCATCAAACTCGCGGTCGGGAACGTCGCGCACCGAGCGCCCGAACGCGCCCTTCGAGGTCTTGCCATCAGGACGCTGGAGCATGCTTTCAAAATAATCCGCTCCGGTGCGAAATGGCACCGGGTTGGGGAAGGCAAGGTAGTTGCCGATACGAGCATAGAAGTGGCCCTCGCGGGCGGGATCACGCTCGATCCGGTCCAGTCTTGCAGTGGCAAAATATGCCTGCCGCCCACCGGTCCGTTCAGACCCTGCCTGAACCCGGCGCGGTTCATAGTAAACGATCCAGTCACCCACAGCGGCCTCAGCCGCCCGCAGATAGGTCTGGGGAAAGTGATAGCGCACCTCGGGCAGGTCGTCATAGACCGAACCATCAGCATGGGTAAATACTGCCTTGGCCATGCAGGCAGGATAGTGGCAAGGGCACGCCCGCACCAAGGGGGCAAGTGATGGCCTTTGCCGAACTCAACATAACTTCGAACTTCACCTTCCTCACCGGTGGCTCCCACGCCGAGGAATATGTCGACCGGGCTGCCTTCATGGGCATGGACGTGTTGGCGATTGCTGACGTGAACTCGGTGGCGGGGATCGTGCGCGCCCATGTGGAGGCGCGCGAGGTGGCGCGTTCGGTCAGGTTACGGAGAGAGTTTGAGGCCGAGCACGGACCCATTGGACCGCCTGCGCCAAAGGGGGTGGTGCGCGCGCCCTCGCTTGATATCACCGCCACGCCAAGACTGATCCCGGCGGCGTGTCTGGTGCTTGAGGATGGCTTTAGCATGACCATAGTGCCGCGCGACCGTGCCGCCTGGGGGCGTCTCACGCGACTGCTGACATTGGGACGAAGGCGGGCCGCGAAAGGAAGCTGCCTTTTGCGCCTTGGCGATGTGCTGGAATGGGGCGAAGGCTGCGAGTTACTGCTTCACCCATCGCCACAAGCAATCAGGGCGCAGCGCGGCGCGCATACTTGGCTGCCTCAGGCGAAACGGCTGACGCGCCGCTTCCCCGGGCAGGTTTCACTGCTGATGGCACCTTTATATGACGGCCGCGATGGGGGACGTTTCAAGCGGTTGGCGCAGGTGGCAGACAAGCTTGATGTGCCCACAATTGCCAGCGCTGCACCTGTGATGCACCACGGGCGACGGCGTCGCCTTCTGGACGTGTTAAGCGCCATTCGTCAAGGCGTGAAGGTCGACAATCTGGGCCGCCACGCCCAACCCAACGCCGAAAAGCGCCTGCGATCCGAGGCCGAGATGCTGCGGCTGTTCAAAGGCTATGAGGCGGCAGTGCACCGCTCGGGCGAGATTGCCGCGCGCTGCACCTTCAGCCTTGATGAACTGGCTTACGAATACCCCTCGGAAGTCAGCGGTGGCGAAACCCCGGATCAGCGTCTGGAAAGACTGGCACGCAAGGGGCTGCAGAGGCGTTACCCGGATGGTGCCAGCAAGCGGGTCATGGGAATGATAGCCCATGAACTTAGCCTCATAGCCAAGCTGGGCTACGCGCCCTATTTCCTGACCGTCAATGACATCGTCGCCTTTGCCCGCAGGCGCGGCATCCTGTGTCAGGGGCGCGGGTCGGCGGCCAATTCGGTGGTCTGTTATGCACTGGGGGTCACGTCGGTTTCCCCCGAGATCGGCACAATGGTATTTGAGCGTTTTGTCAGCGAGGCGCGCGACGAGCCACCCGATATTGACGTGGATTTTGAACATGAACGACGCGAAGAGGTGATTCAGCATATTTACACCCGCTTCGGCCGCCACCGGGCCGGGCTTTGCGCCACCGTGATCCATTACCGCGGCAAGCGGGCGATCCGCGAAGTTGGCCGCGCCATGGGGCTTTCCGAGGATACCATCACCTCAATGTCGAGCCAGATCTGGGGTTGGGGCGGCGGCGGGTTGCGCGATGAGCGCCTGCGTGAAATTGGTCTGGATCCTGATGATCGCCGCCTGCAATTGGTGATGGAGCTATGCGACGAAATACAGGGCTTTCCCCGCCATCTGAGCCAGCATGTCGGCGGCTTTATCATCACCGAAGGGCGACTGGATGAGTTGGTGCCGGTGGAAAACGCCACCATGGAAGACCGCACCGTCATTTGCTGGGACAAGGATGATATCGACGCGTTGGGCATCCTCAAAGTCGATGTTTTAGGCCTTGGCATGCTGACCTGCATTCGCAAGGCCTTTACCCTGATGGGTCAGCATTTGCAGCTTGATTACAATCTTGCCTCTCTGCCCGCCGAGGACGGGCGGGTTTATGACATGCTGTGCAAGGCCGACAGTCTGGGGGTGTTTCAGGTCGAAAGCCGCGCCCAGATGAATTTCCTGCCGCGAATGAAACCGCGCCACTTTTATGATCTGGTCATTCAGGTCGCCATCATCCGCCCCGGTCCCATTCAGGGCGACATGGTGCACCCGTTCATAAGGCGGCGAAATGGCGAGGAACCGGTAACCTTGCCCTCGGACGTTTTGGGTGACGTGCTTGGCAAAACCCTTGGCGTGCCTTTGTTTCAGGAACAAGCCATGCAGATCGCCATTATCGGTGCCGGGTTCACGGCTGAAGAGGCTGACCGCCTGCGCCGTTCACTGGCGACGTTTAAAAAGCACGGTAATGTCAGCGAATTTCGCGCGCGTTTCATCAAAGGCATGCTGAAAAACGGCTATGAGGTTGATTTTGCTGAAAGGTGTTTCAGCCAGATTGAAGGCTTTGGCTCTTATGGCTTTCCCGAAAGCCACGCGGCGTCGTTTGCCCTTCTGGTCTATGCATCCGCATGGCTTAAACACCACCATCCCGGCATCTTCGCCTGCGCCATCCTGAATTCACAACCGATGGGCTTTTACGCCCCGGCGCAATTAGTGCGTGACGCGCGCGAACATGGCGTCGAGGTGCGGCCGATCTGTATCAATGCCAGCTTTTGGGACAATGTGATGGAACCGGACGGCAAGGGCGGGCTGGCGCTCAGGCTTGGTTTTCGCCAGCTAAAGGGCTTCAACGAGGACGAGGCGGGCTGGATCACCGCCGCACGCGGCAATGGTTACCAGACGGCCGAGGATGTCTGGCGCCGCGCAGGGACCAAACCACGGCTGCTGGCGCGACTGGCCGAAGCGGATGCGTTTCAGGCACTGGACATGAACCGGCGCGAAGCTTTGTGGCAGGCCAAAGCCATCACATCCGACGCACCCCTGCCGCTTTTTGCCGGAGACATGGATGGTGAAGGCATTGATGAAGCGCCGGTGAGCCTGCCCAAAATGACCCTTGGCGAAGAGGTGGTCGAGGATTACGTCGCCATGCGCCTGACCCTGAGGGCGCACCCGATGGCGCTGCTCAGGCACAGGTTAACGCCGCCGCATTCCTCGGCATTTCGCACCCCGTAACTGAACCGCCCCGTCATCTTCTGACGAAAATATCCCTGTCGATAGCAAAGACCTCTCATTTTCTATGCCCGCAGGCATTTGTGTTGCAGCACCGACCTTATTCGGGGTTAATCGACGGATCCGGTTTTGGAGATTGACTGAAATGACCTCGTTCACATGGGCCAATGCCGCAACTGGGAAAATGTTGGCAGATCAGGGTACGCTGGAATATGCCTGCTTTGGGCCTGACCCGACCCGGGCGGCGACGATAATAATGTTGCATGAAGGATTGGGCAGCGTCGGGTTGTGGAAGGATTTCCCGCAAAAACTGGCGGCCCTGACCGGGTGCGGCATTTTTGTGTTTTCGCGTGCCGGACACGGGCAGTCTGACCCGGCCCCCCTGCCACGGCCACTTGATCACGCGACCCGGCAGGCAAGGGATGCCCTGCCGGAAATCCTGAACCAGATCGGCGTTGAGAGGGGCATCCTGCTTGGCCATAGCGACGGTGCCACGATCGCAGCCATCTATGCCGGGGCGTTCAACGACCCGCGTATTCGCGGTCTGGTGCTCATCGCGCCGCATTTTTTCACTGAACCAATGGGGCTGGCCGCCATTGCCAGGGCGAAGGTGGAATACGAGACCGGAGATCTGCGCAGCCGAATGGCCAAATATCACCGCGACCCGGACAATTGCTTTTGGGGCTGGAGCGGCTGCTGGCTTGATCCTGGTTACAAGGACTGGAACGTGGCCGGTGTCATCGACAATTTCCGCGTTCCGGTACTGGCCATTCAGGGTCGCGAGGATCAATACGGCACTCTGGCTCAGATTGAAGAGATCGAGAGCAGGATAACCAGCCCGTTCAAGGCCGCCATCCTTGAAGATTGCCGCCACTCCCCACATCTGGAACAAACCGATCAAACCCTGGAAGTGATTTCACAGTTTCTGACGGGGCTGGATCTGAAGTGAGTCAGGGAGTGACGATTTTACCTGTTATTGTAGACGGGGAACGACCGCTTTGAGCCCTCATTGACTAACGCTGCGCAATGCGCGAACTGGCGCGAAGGCCTGTAAAGCTGCCACTGGTCGAAGAAAGGGTGGACCACAAGTCCTTCGTCAACCCGCTTGACACAGCAACCGCATTGCAGCCATCCGCCGATGGTGACAGTGGCTGTCACAGCATCGGCATTTTGGATGCAAATCACCTCATCGAACGGCGGTTTGTGGATCGACGTGTCTCTACCCAGGTCTTAGTTTCGCAGCAGATGAATGCCCACCCATGCAAACCAGGCAATGAATCCCAAGCCGAATATGGCGCCTGTGATTGGGGCAAGGGCCGGGACGAGAGTGCTTAGTCCGGCAAGACCAATCAGCATGCCGAGTAAATTCATGGGCTTCGACAAAGCCTCGGTGCGCAAGGCCCCCCAACTCAGGATCAACACCCACAACCCACCGGCAAGCTCATTGCCGCCGCCCAGACCATTTTCCACCGCTGTGAGGCTTTGCAGAAATGCTCCTGCTTGCACTGGGTCGGAAGCGTAAAGAGCGGGAACCGTGCCCAAAGTTATGTTTGACAGCATGCCGCTGGCCAAAACCAAACCCGCCCAAATCAACGCAAAAGATGTGGCAACCTGACTGAAGGCGGGCGCTTTCTGTTTTAGCCTGTCGTGAATGGCGAGGGCGAGGATGACTAAGACGATAGCATTCAAAATCCATATTACCAGATTCCAGATATACATGATCAACTGGTTTTCAGAGAGAAACTTGGCCTGCGCAACCATGTCTTTTCCGTCGTAGCCCGCTGGCTCCAACACGCCCAGCAACAATCCAATACCAAACAAATAGGTTCCGGCAGCGATTAGTCCGGCAATCCCGCCAATTTTTTGAAAATTCATCACAATGAGTTCCTTTCGTGTTACCCGCGGGCTATTATGCGAGGCGCGTTCTGTAAATGGCCTCGACGTTCAAATTGTTGGCCTGACGTAACACCTATCGGAAATTCGCTGGAAATGGGAGCGATGGATGACAGCATTCACAGTTTCGGCAGGCTACGCGATGGGCGCGTTGGAATATGCCGTCCGGCGCGGCGCGGACCGCGCTGAATTGCTGCGCGTGGCAGAAATTGACCAGCGCCTTTTCGATGATCCCGACAACCGCTTGACGTTAGCCAGCTATCAGGTGTTGATCCGAACGGCAAAAACCCAATGCAATGCGCCGGCATTGGCGTTGGAATTCTGCGACGATACGCGGTTTGAAGAATTGTCGGTGGTCGGTTTGATTTGCCAATCAGCCCCAACCATGGGCGAAGTGCTGAAACAATTAAGCCGTTATGGGAAACTGGTGACTGAAGTGGACCTTGGCCTGGCGGAAGAACGCTTTAGCGTCGAGCCTGCAGTGGACGGGATGTGGATCGTAGATAACCGCACTGGTCCCGTTGACTTTCCTGAATTGACCGAGATGACCTTTGCCCGTTTCATTTGCGAATTCCGGCGGCACTTCGGCGATACGCCCTTTGCCCTTGGGCTGCAGGTGACCCATCCGAAACCCTTTCATGCTGCGGATTATAATCGGATATTGCAGGTTCCGGTTGAATTTGATGCACCGCGCAATGCCATGCGGATCGACCCCAACTGGCTTCAGGTCGAGGTGGATCCGGCCAACAAGTATTTGTTTGGCATGCTTACTGAACGAGGCGACGCGCTGTTGAAAGAACTGGAAAACAGCAGCAAGTTAACTGCAAAGGTTGAAAAGATGATTTTGCCGGTGCTGCATACCGGCGAGGTCAGTATGGATGAAATTGCCCGACAAACAGGGCAAAGTCGCCAAACCCTGTACCGGAAATTGCGGATCGAGGGGGCAAACTTTGAGACGCTATTGGACAGGTTGCGTCACAAGATGGCCCTGCACTACCTGAGCAGCAATAAGGTCTCGGTGAACGAAGTAGCCTACCTTGTCGGGTTTTCCGATCCAAGCTCTTTTTCCCGTGCTGTCAAACGCTGGACAGGAAAAAGTCCGGGAAGAATAAGGGGCGAACTCCATTCCAACCCAACAATAACTCCGGAGGGGCACAAGGCCGTTTAACCGTGGGAGGTGGTTCCTCCGGGAAGTGAAATCTGCGGCGCAGTATCCTGGTTCAAAGTGAAGATTCGGGATATGTTACCCGTCCAAATGTCCATGTCAGCGTTCCTCGTTTCACACCAGGTCGGCTTACAAGCAAAGCTTAAAAAAAAACGCAAACGGACCTTTTCCTCCGACTGAAAACTCCGTTTCGGGGGTCGGTTGAACGCCGACTTCCAATCACGCAGAATGCCAATCCCGTTCTAGCAGCGAATTCAGATTTTCCCTTCTACTGCTTTGTGCTGCGGTCGCAATGTTCAGCTAGCTGCCCTATGTGTCAATGAGCGTTTAAAACTGACCCGGTTTTGGCATTTTAAACTGACCCACCCTTGAGGTGCAAAGCCAATAGGCGAGATGCCCTCATATGTCGGATCGGCAGTGGAGAACCTTGCTTTGAGGCGCGCTTCAATTGGCGCAGCAGTCATTTTCGGCTTCATCCACCAACCTCGTCCGGTGAGGGACGACCCCGTCAGGGTTGGGTGTTGGGTGTTGGGCGTTCAGATCATGTCATGCCCTCCACGATTTCCTGACGGAATTCAGTACCATCGATCCACATCCGGTGAAGCAGAACGGCGAGTTTGCGTGCGACAGCTACACGGCGCGACGACGACCCTTCCACAAAAAGCACACTCGTCAATACTGGACGATACTTCATGTTTAGCACTCCATCCTTGCTCAAAGACTAAAGTGTCGCGTCCACCTGTTGGGTCCGCAGGTCAAACC
>JAAEUB010000539.1 GCA_024227755.1 Paracoccaceae bacterium
CCGGCGGCCATCACAATTGAATATCCAATCAGCGATCGACCAGCCAGCTACGGCGCAATCCATTGCAACGGACGTATTGAGGTCGTCGCTCTCAAACTGAACCAATTTCCTTTTATAGTCCTCTAGACAATCCCGTGCTGATTGCATCTCAAAAGTCAAAGACATGGCATCTCCAAGTTGTTCATTGTTTAAAAATCTTATCAGCTGGTTCGAGTTTCAACTTACTCTTTGGGCTTAAAGAAGTCATCTGACACTTTTTGTAGCCCTGTCCTTACTGCCCCGCTGGCAACAGGTGTGTCACCCCGACCGAAGCGGCCCGTGCCAGCGCGGGATCAAGCGACATCGGCACATATTCACCGCGTCGCCACAGTTCGCCCAGATCGTCATAGTGGCGACTGAGGAAGTGGCCTGATTGTCCGGGTGCGGTGATAAAGAGCGAGCTGTCGGGGTCGGCAAAATCGTAAACTCCGCGGTAGCCCGCCCCGTGCACATTTTGAAACGGTGCCGGGTCCAGCCCCGAAGTGCGCCCGCGAAGCAGCGTATTATCCCCGCCCGAAGTTGACTGGCGAATATTAACGAAGAAACGCAGAAATGGCGTGTTTCCCAGCACTTGATGGTCGTGGGTCGCCTGATGGGCGTCACCCCAGCGCAATGCCTCGGGCGCGCCGCCATGGTGTTCGTCGATCCACAACAGCGCGTCATCAAGGGCGGCGCGCGATATATCGGTGCAGGTTTCCTTGATTGCCGACTGGATCACGTCACACCAGATCGCGGCACCTTCAATGTCTCGGTAGACGCGTTCGATGAACAAGGGCTCAAGATGGCGAAACTCAGCCGTGAGCGGCCCCAGCTCGTCCCGGATCAACCGGGTTTGCAGGGCGCGCAGCCAGGCGGAGTAAATCAACGGCTCGGGCATATGTTCATTCATCTCGCCGTTCCACTTGCCCAAAAGGTCCAGGGCACGCTGGCGTGCGCGTTCCGGCGTTCCCCCGGCGGCGGCGACACCGGTAAACCACAGGTCAGCACCTATCAACGGTAAAAGAGTACGTGCGGTAACGCTGACCGGGTCAAGCTGTGCTTCGATAAAGCTTTCGCGCGTATGCACCTCGCGCGCCTGCATCAGGCGTTCCCATCTTTGCACCCGCTGGGTATCGCCCCAGTCAAAGCTGACATGCAAAGGAAACGGCCGGTCGAGAAGCTTATTGTTGGAATTGCCGACAATACCGCCAGAGGGGGCGACGAAGCTTGGATTGGCGGCGTAATTTTCCACACCATCCCAACGGTTTTCATTCAGCCAGCCGGGGGCGGGCAGGCGGCCCTGGCTTTGATGGTTGGCGTCACGTCTGGGCATCGCCCCGAAAGTTTTCAGGGCAACGGTATCGCGGTCCACCATTGTGATGTTCATACTGGGGGCAACAAATCCTACCCCGGCAGCCAGCCCTTCCGAGACGCTTTTTGCCTGCATCAGCTTCAGGGCTGAAGACATCGTCGTGTCCTGACCCGACAAGAGCGTCCATGACAGAGACACCACATGCCCCGGAGGCGTTACCGAACCGATATTATAGTGATACCCCGGCAGAACCGGGCCGTTCTCGGTCCACTCAAGGTTCAGGGTGATCGGGGCCGCGTCCTTGATGCGCAGGATTGACGGTTGAGCTTGCATCGCTTTGAATCCGTCCGGCGTCATCACTTCGGCGGGGTTTTCAGGGTTGAGCTGCTCAATGAAAAGGTCCTGATCATCAAGGTATGACGAGGTCACGCCCCAGCCAAAATCTGCCGAGCGCCCGACCATCACCGGCGGCATGCCGGGAATTGTCGCGCCGATGATACCGCCGCTTTCCAGCTCCAGCCGGGCGAGATACCACAAGGTCGGGGCGCTGAGCGGCAGGTGAGGATCGTTGGCAAGAAGGGTGCCGCCGGCAGCCGAGCGTGCAGGTGCTGCCGCCCAGGCGTTTGACGCCCCGGCCAGACCACGCGGCGCGAATGGCGACAGGGGGTCAGTTTCGGCTGGCGACTTCAGGGCGGCAAAGCGGTTTGCATTAATGTCCCAATCTTGAAACAATCCGGCATATTCCGGCAAAGCCGCCAACCCGCTGCCGGGACTGTCGGGCAGGATATCGGCCACCCGTTCGGGGTCGATCATTAATGACACCTGCGCGCGCAGTACTTCCTCGGCCAGATGACCAGATGTCTGAACCCCCATGAACTTCATCACCGCGAGACTGTCGGCAGGCCTCCAAGGGGCTAGCTCATTGGAAAACAGAAAAAACTCGGGCGCGCCGCGGCCAAGGGCTTCGTCATTGACCTGCGCCAGCCAGGCATTAACACCAGCCGCGTACGAGGCCAGAGCGGCCCGGGTTTCTTCATCCTGTGCAGCCAGTGAGGTTTCAGCCAGATTATAGAGATCAAGGCGGCGCATCAGCTCGTCAATTTTTACGGTACGCTGTCCAAAAACCTCGCTTAGCCGCCCCTGTACCGAGCGGCGCATCATGGTCATCTGCCAAAGGCGGTCCTGGGCATGGACATAGCCAAGCCCAAAATACACATCCGCGTCACGTCCGGCAAAAATATGCGGTACATTGTTGTTATTGCGAACAATTTCGACCGGCGTGGCAACACCTTGCAAAATGTGCGTGGCGTCATAATCGGGCAAGCTGCGCGACGCCAGATAGTATAGCGACAAGATGACCAGCGCGCCAGAAACGCTTACGGCCACAAAGCCGCGCACCAGCCATCGGAAAAGTGTTGCCATTTCGCCCTGTCACTCATTCATTTTCAGTGCGGATGTGCATAACCCCTTAGGGGTGCAAGCACAATTCCCACATGGTCTGAATGCGTATATCAGGCGATAATGCGTGTATATTTCGTGCCTTCAAGCGTGGCGCCGATGATCAGCCCAGCCTGGCCGAACACCACGGCAACCACAGGTGTGGTGGCGGTGATGGTATCAGCGCTTAGTCGGTCACCGATGTTTGACACCGCATATTTGATGTCTGCCCCTGCAACCCATCCCGGTGAAACGCGAAAATCCTGCAATGCTTCCTCAGTCATGAAGAAAAGCGCGTGTGCATATTGCTGCGCGCCGATCTGGAAACCAAAGCTTGCCTGCGCCTGCGCGTAATAGTCAACCGTCGTGTCAGCAACCCTGAGCGCGCCACGCCCATAAGATCCGCCAATGCCAAACCCGGCTTCGGTCACTAAAGGCATGATCAGCATGCCCGACGCCTTGTCGTGCAATTCGCGTGTGCCGGGGTAGCGTGAAAAGAGATAATCCAGCGTCGTATCTACCCGTGCGTCAATGGCAGAGCCACCGCGCGATCCAACCCCGTTGCCACAGCCCGACAGGACCAAGCCCGCACCACCTGCACATATCATGAAATTTCGTCTGGAAAGCCTGCTCATCTGTTTGCCTTTGCTCGTTGTACCTCTCGCGGACATTGCCGCAAATCGGCAGGCTGATTATTTTGCTCGCCCGCTCTGTCGCAACATATACGGCAAGGCGCAGTGCCTGTCACCTGTATTTGCGGCGGCGGGCGGGAATTTGCCTGAAAAATATGCCCATATTGCGCATTTGCTCCGGATCAGATCAGATCACGCCATCTGCCTTCAGGGCGCTCATTTCGACCTTGGACAATCCCAGCATCCTGCCATAAATGTCCACGTTTGCGTCCCCAAGATCCGGCCCAAGGTGGTTAAGCTGACCGGGGCTTGCCGAAAGGCGCGGCAGGGGCGAGGGGAACGGCAATCTGCCCACGCCCGGCACTTCCATTTCGGTCAGGGTTGCGCGGGCTTTGTAATGTGGGTCTTTAAGGATGTCATCAATTGACAGAACCGGACCGCAGGGCACTTCACCGGCCTCGCAAAGCGCAACGATCTTGCTTTGGTCATGCTGCATGCACCAGCCACGCACCAAAGCGTCAACCTGTTCCTGCCCGTCAAGCCGGGCATTTACCGTCTGGAAGGCTTCGGGTGTGGCAATCTCGGGCGTCCCCATCACCTGCGCCAGACGCGCAAACATCCGGTCGGCGGTGCAGGCAATGGCCACCCATTTGCCATCCTTGGTCGGGAAATGTCCGTGCGGGCAGGCGTTGACCGTGCCGATGCCTTGACGCCCGCGGATTAAACCGGTCAGGGCATGGGCAGGCGCAATCTCGTCCAATGCTCGGAAAACGCTTTCGTAAAGGGCGACGTCAATCACCTGACCGTTGCCGGTAACATCTCGGTGACGCAACGCCAGCAGAACACCGATAACGCCGTAAAGCCCGGACATGTAATCAGCCAGCGAGGTTGAGCCGGGGGTCAGCGGTGGGCCGCCTTCTTCGCCGGTCAAATGGGTTAATCCGCTGAGGGCATGGGCGATGCGGGCAAAGCCGGGGCGGTCCTTATATGGCCCGTCCTGGCCGAAACCCGAAACCCGAAGCAGGATCAGGCCGGGATTGTCCGCTGAAAGCTCATCGTAGCCCAGCCCCCAGCGCTCCAGCGTGCCGGGGCGGAAGTTTTCACAGATGATGTCGGCCTTCGCCGCCAGTTTGCGAAACAGCTTTGCGCCTCGCTTGTCTTTCAGGTTCAGGGTCAGCGAGCGTTTGCCGCGCCCTTCGTTCAGCCACAAAAGCGTTGAGGCATCCTTGCCCGTTTTGGTTCCCAGCCGTCTGAGCGGGTCGCCGCCTTCGGGATGTTCAACCTTGATCACCTCGGCGCCAAACTCTGCCAGCAAAGCCGCACAGCTTGGACCGGCGATGAAAGTGGCGGCGTCAAGTACGGTAAGCCCGGAAAGGGGCAGGGCGGTGTCTGTCACCTTACCCGGCCAGGATTTTTGCCACCCGAGGGGCAAAATAGGTCAGCACACCGTCACAGCCCGCGCGCTTGAATGCCAGCAGGCTTTCCAGCATCACCGCTTCGCCGTCCAGCCAACCGTTTTGCGCTGCCGCCATCAACATCGCGTATTCGCCTGACACCTGATACGCGAAGGTCGGCGCGTGGAAACGGTCTTTGACCAAACGACAGATATCAAGATACGGCATGCCCGGCTTGACCATGACCATATCGGCGCCTTCACTGAGGTCACGCTCGACCAGACGCAGGGCTTCATTTTTGTTGGCAGGATCCATCTGATAGGTTTTCTTGTCGCCCTTAAGGGCACCGGATGCCCCCACCGCATCCCTGAAAGGCCCGTAAAAGGCGCTGGCATATTTGGCGGCATAAGACATGATTGCTGTATTTTGAAAGCCCTCGGCTTCAAGTGCTGCGCGCATGGCACCAATGCGCCCGTCCATCATGTCTGATGGCCCAAGGATATCTGCACCGGCACCTGCCTGCGCCAAGGCCATTTTAACCAAAGCCGCAACGCTTTCATCGTTCATAATCTCGCCGCCACGCACAATGCCGTCATGGCCGTTGGAGTTATAGGGATCGAGTGCGACATCGGTCATCACAACAATTTCGGGCACCGCGTCCTTGATCGCCTTTGTGGCGCGGTTTGACAGGTTGTCCGGGTTCCATGCCTCTTCGCAAAGTTCTGTTTTCAGTGCCGGGTCGACATAAGGAAACAGACAGATTGCCGGGATGCCCAGCGAATGGGCCTGGGTCGCCGCTTTGACCACAAGATCAATACTCATCCGTTCCACGCCGGGCATAGATGGGACAGCGTGGCGGTCACCTTCACCTTCCATCACGAAAAGTGGCCAGATCAGGTCGGAGGTACAAAGCCCGGTCTCGCGCACCATGGAGCGGCGTGCTGCATCGGCACGGGTGCGGCGAAAGCGGGTGGCGGGGAAGGGGGCCTGATTTATTGGCATGATGGACTTCCTTGGATTGGACTCACACGTGATTGCCACGTGACAAGCCGACCAGCAAGGGCTAGCAAGCACACAGACTTACACGGATAAGCGGTGAAAATGCCGCATGAGAATAAAGATGAGGCGCTAAGTGGACTGGTACGCGATCGTATTTGAACTGATCGACATGCGGTCATTTTCCAATCTGTGGTACTGGATCGCGCTTGCGGTGGTCTGGTCAACCACCAGCCATTGGGTGATGGGGGTGCCGTGGGACATGGTGCACCGGGCTCAAAAGTTTGGTGGTCAGGCCGAAGAAGACCTTGAGCATCTGGTACGCATCAACTGCAACCGGCTTTTGTATATCGCGGGTATGTCAGGGCTGTGGATGCTGGGTCTGATCTCGGGCTTCTTAACCTCGCTGGCGATCCTGGCCTTCTGGTATTGGGTCGAATTTGCCCAAGCCGTTTTCCTTTTGGCCTTTCCGATGTCATTTGTCGGGCTTTTATCCCTGAACTCGGCGCGGATAATTCGCGATACCGAACTTCAGGGCGAAAAACTGCGCCGCCGCCTGATGCGTCATCGCATTACAACGCAGGTGATTGGCATGGTGTCCATTTTTATCACAGCACTTTGGGGCATGTACCAAAACCTCTCGCTGGGTGTTTTGGGCGGCTAAGGCGCTGGTTGACATACCGGTTTGAAATGTTACCCCACCTCGGACATGTCTGAAATGAACCACCTTGTCCTTTCCGGAGCCCCCGAAGGCTTTGATGCGCGCCTGCTCTTGGCCGAACTTGAGCGCGCCAATGGCGCGCCTGTGCTGTTCATCGCGCGTGATGAACGGCGCATGGTGGCGATGCAGGCGGCTTTGGCGTTTTTTGCGCCACTGACACGCGTTGTCACCTTTCCGGGCTGGGATTGCCTGCCGTTTGACCGCATGTCGCCCAACGCCGCTGCCTCGGCAAGTCGCATGGCGGCTTTGGCGGGAATGGCGACCGGGGCAATCACGGGTCAGTTTATCTTTCTGACTACCCTAAGTGCTGCCACCCAGCGCCTGCCTGCACGCGAGGTGCTGCAAGCGTCTTCTTTCAGCGCCGAGGTCGACGCGCGCATCGATCTTGACGCGCTCAGGGGATTTCTGACGCGAATGGGGTTTGCCCAAAGCCCGACGGTGATGGAGCCGGGCGATTTTGCCATTCGTGGTGGCATTATCGACATTTACAGCCCCGGCGAGACCGGTCCGGTTCGTCTGGACCTGTTTGGCGATGTGCTGGACGGGGCGCGCCGCTTTGACCCGATAAGCCAGCGCACCACCGAGCGCCTTAAACGCATTGAGCTTGCCCCGGTAAGCGAGGTGCAGCTGGATGAGGCATCGATCAAACGGTTCAGGCAAAACTACCGGGCCGAGTTTGGCACGGCAGGCACAGATGACCCGCTTTACGAAGCGGTATCAGCCGGGCGCAAACATCAGGGGGTGGAGCATTGGCTGCCGTTTTTCCACGAGCGGCTTGAGACCATTTTCGACTATCTGCCGGTCGGTCCTGTGATGCTGGATGATCAGTTTCATGCCGCTCGGATTTCGCGTTGGGAAGCCATCA